>DAOMNQ010000001.1:0-48041 GCA_035443945.1 Phycisphaerales bacterium
AGTGCGTGGGCGTGGTGCTCTTCGGCTGGTCGCTGGGGGCGGGGGCGTCGATCGTGGCGGCCGCGCGGGAGCGCGTTCGCGAGCGCGTGCGCGCCGTGGTCGCGGAGGCCCCCTACCGCTTCGCCCCGACGCCCGCCCGCAACGTGCTGCGCCTGCGCGGGATGCCGTGGCGCGCGACCCTCATGCCCGCGATGCGGCTGATCCGGCTTGCGCAGCGCACGGTCAGCCCGCCGCCGGGTACCCCGCCACTCCGTGGCGGGCCGCTCCTCTCCCCCTCATTCGACCGCGCCGCACACGCCGCACGACTCCCGTGCCCGCTGCTGGTGCTGCACGGCTCGGACGACGAGGTCTGCCCGATCGAAGACGGCCTCGCCATCGCCGCCGCCGCCCCGAACGGCCGGATCGTCGAGGTCGGGGGTGGGCGGCACAACTCGCTGTGGGTGGAGGAGGCGCACAGGGCGCAAGCGGAAACGGCGGTGCGGGCGTTCGTGGCGGGCTGCGCGGACAAACCGTAGCCGCCGAGCCGTTTCGGTCCGGCGTTGATACAATCATCGCATGTACAGGGTCGAGACCGAACAGGAAGAGGACGGCCGCTGGATCGCCGAGGTGGCCGACCTGCCGGGGGTGTTGACGTACGGCGCCACGCGGGAGGAGGCCGTCCGCCGCGCCCAGGCTCTTTCCCTGCGGGTGCTCGCCGAGCGCCTCGACCACGGCGAGTCCATCCCCGACGTGCAGGCGGTCTTCAAGATCGTCGCCTGATGCCATGGGAGAGTGGCCCTCAACCCGCTCATCCCGGGTACTCGCGGCCCTGCTGCGGATCTGCTGGACCGTCAAGCGTCAGTCCGGCTCCCACAGGACATTGTCGCGTGACGGCCGGCCGGATGTGGTCTTCGCATTCCATGACAACGAGGAGATCGGCCCGCGCATGCTCGCCCGCATCGCCACGCGGACCGGCCTGAAGCCGGACGACCTGTAGCCGCGCAGGCGGATCGTCGAGGTCGAAGGGGGGCGGCACAACTCGCCGTGGGTGGAGGAGGCGCACGGGGCGCGGGCGGAGGCGGCGGTGCGCGAGTTCGTGGCGGGCGTTCCGCCGTGCGCGCGAGAAGGCGGCGGGCCGTAGCCCGCCGCGGATTCCGTGAACCCCGCTTCCCTCCGCGCCCTCCGCGTTCCTCTCCGCGAACTCCGAGTTCTCCCCTCTCTGGCCATTCCGCGCTCTGGCCCTTTCTCTCCCCCCCCCTCACCCGATCGTCCCCCTGCCGCCCATGTAGGGGCGCAGGGGGGCGGGCACCGTCACGGAACCGTCGGGGTTCTGGTGGATTTCGAGCAGCGGGATGAGCAGGCGCGGGCTGGCCGCGACCGTGTTGTTCAGCGAGTGGCAGAAGGCGGTCTCGCCGCGCCCGGCTGCGCCGCCGGGGCGGGTGCGCATGTTCAGGCGTCGGCACTGGAAGTCGTAGAGGCGGCTGGCGGAGTGGGTCTCGCCGTAGGCGCCGTGGGCGTTCTCGCCGCGCCCGGGCATCCAGCACTCGATGTCCACCATGTCCGCGTTCTTCGGGCCGAGGTCCGCCGTGCAGCACTGGAGGAGGCGGTACGGCAGGCCGAGCGATCGCAGGAACTCCTCGACGGAGCCGATCATCTCGGCGTGCAGGCGGCGCGACTCGGCCTCGTCCGGGCGGCAGATCACGACCTGCTCCACCTTGTCGAACTGGTGGATGCGGTAGAGGCCCGCCGTGTCCTTGCCGGCCGCGCCCGCCTCGCGCCGGAAGCAGGTGCTGACGGTGCAATAGCGCAGCGGCAGTTCGGCCTCGTCGATGATCTCGCCGGCGTGCAGGCCCATGAGCGAGACCTCGCCCGTGCCGGTGAGGAAGTAATCGTACCCCCCCCCGCGCGTGGTCTCGGCGACGTGGTAGGCCTGCTCGCGTCCGGCGGGGAAGAAGCCGGTGCCGATCATCGCCTCCTCGCGCACCAGCACCGGCACCGTCAGCGGCGTGAAGCCCCTGGCGGCGATGAAGTCCAGTGCATAGCGCAGCACGGCGTGGTGCAGCCGCGCCCCGTCGCCGCGCAGCACGTACGACCGCGACCCGGCCAGTTTCACGCCCCGCTCGAAGTCCGCCAGGCCCAGCCGCTCGACGATCTCGAGGTGCGTGCGCGGCGCGAAGCCCCGCTGCTCGGCGAAGGGCACGCCCGCGTCGAACCCCGGCGGGTTCCAGCGCCGCATCTCGACGTTGTCGTCGCTGGACTCGCCGCGCGGGACGTCCGGGTCCGGCGGCAGGGGCACCTGCAGCAGCAGCGACTCGATCTCGGGGTCGAGCGCGGCGGCCCGGGCCTCGAGTTCCTGAACGCGGGCCTTCAACTCGGCGGGACGGGCCTTCAACTCGCCGAGCCGGGCCTCCAGCGACGCACGCTCCGCCCCCTCGGCTTTCTTGATCTGCCCGGCGAGGCGGCCGATCTCCGGGCCGGACTCCTTGGCGATGCGGTTCTGCTCGGCCCGGGCGGACTCCATCTCCGTCAGCACGGCCCGCCGACGGGCGTCGAGTTCGAGGAGGCGGTCGATGTCGGCGTCGATCTTCTTGAGGCGCGCGCCCTCCCGGTAGCGGTCGGGTCGCTCGCGCAGGTCGCGCAGGTCGATCATGGGCGGCAGTGTAGCCCGGAGCGGGCAACCCCCGGCCGCCGAAGCCATTACCATGAGACAGGGCGGCAGCCGAGGGAGGCGACCAGACACGATGAGCCGGATGCGGATCAGGCCGATGGAAGGGGGCGGGCGGCCCATCCCGCTGGACTTCGAGCCGGTCTCGCTGGGCCGACACCCGGCCAGCACCCTCAAGGTCGAGGACGAGCGGGCCAGCCGAAAGCACTGCGTCATCGAGCCGGCCGCCGAGGGGCAGTGGGTCGTCCGCGACCTCGGCTCGCGGAACGGGACGAAACTGAACGGCCTCGCGGTGGACGAGGCGGTGCTGACGCCGGGCGACGTGATCCGCATCGGCAAGGTCGAGTTCGTCATCGAGGAAGCCGCCGGCAACGGCGAGGAGGCCTCGGGGACGAAGGCGGGCGACGCCGACGGGGGCGCGGTCGACGGCGGCGGGTCGGCCTGGGTGGTGGAACTGGAGGGCGTGCTGGGCGGGCTGCCGCCGAAGGGCGAGACCGCGCCGGACATCACGCCGATCTTCGCCAACGGCAAGCCGTCGGCCGCGCTCAAGAGCGGCGGCGACGGGCCGCGATGCCTGCTGCTGCTGCTGCAGATCGCGTCCAAGGCGCGGGCGACGGACATCCACATCGAGCCGAAGCAGGACTCGGCCCAGGTGCGGATGCGCGTGGACGGGCAGATGGTGTGGATCGTGGACCTGCCGCGGCGGACGGGCGACCTCGTCGGCGGCATGATCAAGACGCTCTGCCTGATGAAGACGGCGGCGAGCGACTCGGTGCTGGACGGGCACTTCTCGACGCGGTTCCCCGACCGGCGGGTGGACTACCGCGTGAGTTTCACGCCGTCGGTGCATGGGCAGAAACTCGTGGTGCGCGTGCTGGACGACCGCGAGATCCCGCACTCGATCTCGGAACTGGGCCTGGTGCCGTGGATGGAAGAGCGGCTGCGGCGCATCTGCGAGGCGGACTCGGGGCTGCTGCTGAGCGTCGGGCCGACCGGCAGCGGCAAGACGACGACGCTCTACAACGTGCTGCGGGGCATCGACCGCGAGAAGCGGAACGTGATCACAATCGAGGACCCGGTCGAGTACCACGTCGACGGGGTAACGCAGATCCCGATCAACGAGCAGCGCGGCAACACGTTCCACTCACTGCTGCGCTCGGTGCTGCGGCAGGATCCGGACGTGATCCTGCTGGGCGAGATCCGCGACGAAGAGACGGCGCGGACGGGCATGCAGGCCGCGCTGACGGGGCACGTGGTGCTGAGCACGCTGCACGCGAAGGACACGATCTCGGCGGTGTTCCGGCTGCTGGACCTGAAGATCGAGCCGTACCTGGTGGCGAACGCGCTGGACCTGGTGCTGGCGCAGCGCCTCGTGCGGATGCTGTGCGAGCAGTGCAAGCGGGAGATGCCGGTCGCGCCCGGCCAGGCGACGCGGATCGGGAAGTACCTGGGCGGCAAGACGAAGACGAACGTGGCGGTCGGGTGCGCGGCCTGCCTGAAGACAGGCTACCGCGGCCGGCGGGCGATCTTCGAGATGCTGGACTTCCGCAACGACGAACTGCGCGACGTGGTGCTGGGCGAGCCGAGCGTGCAGGCGATGCGGAAGATCGCGTCGCAGGGGCTGTTCATCACGCTCCAGCAGGCGGGGTGGAAACTCGCCGCCGAGGGCGTGGCGAGCCTGGACGAGGTGGAGCACATCGCGGGGTGAGGGCCACCCTCGTTGCACGCCAGGTCAGCGCGGCAGCGGGTTCACATGATCCTGCCGAGGATCACTCCTATTCCTGCGCTTGATGTCCCAAACGGCCGAAGCCGGCAGCACGCCCGCAAACGGTGAGTTCTGTCGCAGTCGCTGCCCCTCGTCTGTTGCTTCGGTCACGCGCGAAGCGATCTCCGACGGCGGCAGGTCGAGCATCGCCTCCCATTCGTCATAGCACCGCAGCAACCCCGGTGCATCTCGATTGAGAGACTTCCACCTTCTCAGGTTCTCCCTTGCCGTCTCGATCCACTCCGGATGATCCGACAGCCCGGCCGCGACAAGGCGGGCGATCTCGAAACTGACGCGATCCTGACTCGAGTGCTTCACGCGGGGATTCTAAGCCACGCGCAGACTCAACGCAGGGTGGCGGTCACTCCAACCCAAACCTCGCCAGCGGCACGGCGCCGGGCACGGCCGCTCGATCGACCCGCCCGCGGCGGAGGCAGGCGATCAGGTCCGCCATGTCCGGCGGCGCGGGAGCGGTGAAGACCATCGGCTCGCCCGACACCGCGTGGTCGAACGCGAGCAGGCCCGCATGCAGCGCCTGGCGGTCGATGACCGTTCGCCCGGTCTCGTCGGCGAAGGGCCGCCCGCCGTACATGTCGTCGCCCACGATCGGCCAGCCGAGGTGCGAGAGGTGCACACGGATCTGGTGCGTGCGCCCGGTCTTCAGTTCGAGTTCGAGCAGCGAGAAGTGACGGAGGGACGGAGTGGCGGAGCGGCGGAGCCACGACTCCGGGAGTTCGTAGCGTTCGTGGACTCGGTAGATGGTCACGCTCGGGCGGCCGAGTTCGTCGTGGCGCACCACCTGCTTCTCGCGGTAGCCCTTCTCCCGCGAGGGGTGCGGACCGATGGGCAGGTCGATCACGTCGGTCGCCGGCTCGACGCGCCCCTGGACGACCGCGAGGTAGCGTTTGTCCACGGTGCGCCGCTCGAACTGGCGACCGAGCCGCCAGTGGGCCTCGTCGTCCTTGGCGAAGACGATGCACCCCGAGGTGTGACGATCGAGCCTGTGGACGACGCCGGGTCGCGCGAACTCCTCGCCCACGCCCGAGAGCGCGCCGCCCGAGACGTTGCGGAAGCGCCACGCGAGGCCGTTGATGAGCGTCCCCGACAGTTCCGAGCGGGCGGGGTGGACGATGACGTCCGGGGACTTGTTGAGGACGATAAGGTGCGCGTCCTCGTACAGCACGTCGAGGGGCATCTCCTCGGGCTGCAAGCCCTTCTCCGGAGGGGGGGGGACGACGACCTCGACGCGGTCGCCAAGCCCGAGCCGCGTCGATGGCTTCGCGGGCCGGTCGTTCACCGTCACGCCGCCCGACTCGATGAGCCGCTGCAGTTGCGTGCGGCTCATGAAGGTGATGCGGCTGGTCAGGTAGAGGTCCAGCCGCGCATCGAGGTCGCGCTGGAGCGTGAAGGTGACGCGGGGGAGGTGCTCCTCCTCGTCCGTTCCCGCTTCCTCTCCCACCGCGGCCCGCTCGCGGGCGCGCTGGACCGCCCGCCGGATCGCATCCGGGTCCACCTTGCCGCCGGGGAGCAGAAGGTCCTCGCCCAGCGACGCCTGCACGGTGTCGGCGTTGTCGGGTCGGGCGGTCATCGACCGTCGTCGTCGTCGGGGCCGTCGGCCTGCTCGGAGACGCGGCCCTCCGGCTCGCCTTCCGCTTCGGCAGGCTCGTCGGGCGCTTCCGGCGGTGGCGGGCCGGCCTCCTCGGACTCCATCATCATCTCTTCGAGCGTCGGCAGTTGTTGCGTCGGCAACCCCGGCAGCGGTGCGAGTTCGTCGGCACGGTAGAGCCGCACGGGCGCGGCGCCCTTCGAGAGCGCTTCGAGCCGCTCGCGGGCGATCACGACGTGCTGCGGGTAGCCGCGCTTCTCGGCGAGCATGAGCGCCTGGTCGAGCACGTTGCGCGCGGCGTTGGTGTCGCCCACGCACTCCGCGACCGCGGCCAGCCCGTACAGTGCGCCGAGCGTGTGCAGCGTCATCGCCGGGTTGCCCGCCGTGTCGGCGTGCGCCCGCCGGTACAGCCGTTCGGCCTCGTCGAGGAACCGGGCACGCTCCTCGGGCTTCAGTTCGTCCTCGGGGTCGAGCACGACGCCGCCCGGACCCAGTTCGGACCCGGGCCGCAGGTTCCGCCGCACCGCCCTCAGGTACTCGTCGGCCGCCGCGAGCCGCGCCATCGGCCCGATCCCGCGCACGTCGCCGAACGCCTCCGCGATGCCGACCAGCGACTCCGGGCTTGGGTTCGCCGACATCGCAACCACGGTGAACTGCCGGAAGGCGTCCGCCGTGCGCTCGCGCTTCGCTTCCTGCTGGCGGGTGTAGAGGAAGTAGCCGACGGCCGCGATCGCCAGGATCAGCAGGACCGGCGTGCTCCACTTGCGCAGGAAGTCGACGAACTCGAGGTTCAACCGGGATTCGTCGAGTCCCGCGCCCTCTTTGATTTCGGTGTGCCGTTTGTCGATCGCCATGACGGCGTGTCTCCTCGATAGGTGCGGAAGTGTAGGGAGGGGGTGGGGGAAGGCACCGGGCATGAGGCACCAGGCACCCGGAGCGAGGGTCGATGCCGGCTACCAGAACTTCCAGGGGCGCGGATCGTCCAGGGCCGTTCGAGGCACGAGGCGTTCGCGGATCAGAGCCGTCAGTGTGCCGACGCCCTCGGCACGCGGGGCGCATACGACGGCATCGGCGGGCCATGCCGGCAGGCCGAGGTCGGCGCGGAGGGCCACACGCAGCACGCTCGCGGTCGGAGGCAGGCCGAGCACGGGCGGAGAGGTGCGGGCATCGGCGCAGAGCAGCACGAGGTCGGCGGCGCGGACGAGCGCGAGCGCGATCTCGACCGCTTCGCGTTCCGCCCGGCTGTCCGTCTCGCGCAGGCCGGGGCAGTCGGCGTAGCGGACGACCAGCCCGGCCAGGTCCAGCAGCGCGCCGACGTGGTCGCGCGTCGTTCCCGGCTCGTCCGCCACCAGCGCAATCGACCGCCCCGCGAGCGCATTGAGGAGCGTGGACTTGCCGACGTTCGCGGGGCCGATCGCCGCCACGAGGGGGGGGGCAAGCAGCCGCCGCAGGGTTGTGCTGTGCGCTTCGTCGGGGGCGGGGTGGTCGGCGGGCGGGTCGGGCGTGCCTGATTCCGCCCAGCGGCGCGGCTGGTCCGCGAGCAGGTCGATCGCGAGCGGGCTGGCTGCGCGGGCGATCGCGTCCAGCATCCGCGCTTCGAGCGAGGTCGCCGCTTCGGGGTACCCCGCCACTCCGTGGCGGTCCTCCGGAACGCCAGATCTCGTCAGCGCCTCGCCGATCTCCCGCACGACGTGCGTTCCCGCGTGGGGCATGAGTTGCAGGGTGTTGATTCCCGGGCGGGCGGCGAGGCCCCGATCGATGCCGAAGAAGTCGCGCAGCCCGAACCGCCCCACCGCCACGGGCGCGATGCCGGTCGCTTCGAAGAAACTCTCGGCATCGCCCTCGATCTGGATGATGGCGATCGCCCCCGGCCCGCCCGGCGTCAGGAGGCTCCACGACGCCGGCACGCTCATGCGTCCTCCGCATCCCCCGCGGCCATGGCGGCCTCGACCGCGGCCTGAATGCCTATGAGTTGCAGGTCGGGCACGATGTCGTCCACGAGGCCGTCGCCCTCGAAGAGCGTGGCGGTGTCGCCACCGGTGGCGATTACCTGCGGGTACGCCCCGTAGACCTCGGCGTATCGCTCGACGAGCAGGCGCACCATGCCCTGCGCCGCCGCCCGCACGCCGAGGATCATCGCGTGGCGGGTGTCCTTGCCGATCGGCCCGCGAGCGGGGTCGGGCGGCTCGTGGCGCAGGGCGGGAAGCGCGGCGGCCGTGCGGTGCATGGCGTCGAGCATGGCGTTCAGGCCCGGAGCGATCGCGCCGCCGTGGTAGACGCCGTCGCCGTCGATGAAGTCGACGGTGATGGCCGTGCCGGCGTCCACGATCACACATGCCTGGCGCGCGCGCGCAAACGCGCCGATGGCGTTGAGCGCGCGGTCCTGCCCGAGTGTCGAGGCGTCGTCGAGCGAGTGCGTCAGGTCGAGCGGCAGTTCCTGACCGACACGCTCGACACGCACGCCCAGCCGGCCGCGAAGGGCGTCTGTGAGCGGCGCGGCGAACGGCTCGTTCACGGATGCCACCGCCACGACCTCCGCCCCCTCCGCGTCCGAGGCGATCCGCCCCGCGAGCGCGGCGGGGTCGGCGTTGACCTCCGCGTGCGACCTGAGCAACTCCCGCCCACGGAAGGTGGCCCAGCGGGTTCTGGTGTTCCCCACGGCCAGGGCGAGAATCGGAAGGTTGCTCGAAAGACCCGGCTCGTGCATCCGGCCAGCCTATGCGCTCCACGAACGGGGGGCTTCCCGGGTACAGTCTCCGCCGATGGTCGGCTGTGCCGTGGACACTTCGGTCGAGCGGGTCCAGATGGGGGATATGCGGTTCCCTCTGGGCGTCTATCCCGTGGAGCCGATGCAGCCGGTGCAGGGGTACACCCTGACGTTCGAGCCTGCGGACGGCGATGACGATGATGGCGACTGGGAGGAATGGCCCGATCGCTACGTCTTCGACGCGGTGATCTCGGCGGAGCGGGTCGAGCCGCTGTGCCGGATGCTGTTCTCGCTGATGCCGGGGCGGGTGTTCCCGATCCTGGACGTGATCGGGCGTGACGCGTACCGCGAGATCGATCCGTTCGTGGCGTACGAGCCGATCGCCCTGGACCGGTTCCTCGACGCCGTGCGGGCGTTCCGCGGGTTCTTCTTCGAAGACGGCATGTGCGGCTTCGGGGCGATGAGCCAGGAGCCGTTCTTCTACGTCTTTGTGGATGAGCACAAGATCGTGACGATCCGGGGGCAGGCCGACCTGAAGGAGCGGATCGAGGGCGTCCTGCACGCCTTCGATCTCGCCGTCTGCGAGGAGCCGGCGGGGGCGGACGCGGCCGTTCACGAGCATCGGAGTGTCGTCATAGCCCCGGAGGACCGCCCGGAACTGCTGAGTTTCGACGAGATCGTCGAGCGGCTGCGGCACGATTGGCGGCTCGTCCTCAACATCGACCCCGACACCAACGTGGACGACGACGGGCGAGACCTCGGGGTGACGGCCTGGCGCTGCATCGCGGTTGCGCGGTTCGAGGGGGACGAGCCTCCGATGTACGCCGAAATCCTGCTGCGGGCGGGGTCGCTGAACGACGCCGAGGACCTTGCGCAGGAAGCGACGGACGATCTGATCGATGCGTTGGAGGGGCCGGACTGCACCGAAGCGGAACTGGTGGCGACCGACCGGATCCGCCCCGAGACTCTCAAGGCTCTGGCCAAGCAGGCGGGCGCGAAGTTGAAGGGTCAGATGACCCGGGTGGGGCTGGTGTCCGCCCGCTTCTTGTAGAATGTTTGTATTTTGTGTGGTGTTTGTGTGCGCTTGACTTCGATGGGACCGAGAAGTCGGGAACTCGGAAGGCCGGTGCGGTGAATAGACGGACGGCCGCGAGGGCGTCGTTCCGGCGAGTTGTCCGCGATGGGGAGTTGCGTTTCGCCGATCGGTTCTCTATGTTGTTGGCCCGTAGGCAGGGACTAACCTGCGGGCCGGCCCGGCGACGGGCCTGACGAACGCGGCGGGCAGGGCGGCGAAGCGCCCTCCCCCACCCACCTGCAAGAACACGCGACCCGGCGCGGGTCGGACGGGATGCGCCACGACGGCCGCCCGACGCACAGCCTGTCGGAGAACTGCTCATGCTGTCGAACAAGCCACGCTCGGTTCGTTCCCTCCTTGCGGCTGCGGCGGCCTTCGCGGGCGCGCCGTGCTTCATCGCCATGCCGGTCTTCGCGCAGGCCTCGGCCCCCGCGGTCGCTGCCCAGAGCGCGAGCGACGTGCTCGAGCGCGTCGACGAACTGCTCAAGTCCGGCAAGCCGGTCTACGCGAGGCACCTGCTCGAAACGCTGCACGAGCGCGACGGCGGGCGTTCGCTGACCGACACCGAGCGGGCGCGGTTGATCACGCTGCTCACGTCGTCGAGCCGCATGATCCGCGCGACCGGCGAGGTCGAACTCAGCCTGCAGAAGGCGGAACTCGCCATCGACACGGGCGACCTTCGCGTCGCTGATCGGCACCTCGACGCGATCGAGCGCTCGTCGGCGGCGGAGCCTTCGGACACGGCACGCGCGAGCGAGTTGCGCGCGAAACTGGACGCCCGCCGCGATGCTCTCGCCCCGCTGATGGCCGGGCGCGCCGTCGAGGCGGAGCGGGCGTTCGAGGCCGGCGACTTCGCGCAGGCGAAGGCGATCCTCACCGAGATCGACCGCTCCGGCGTGGACCTTGACGAGGCTTCGGCCTTGAAGGTTGCGTCGTACCGCGACCGGCTGTTCGACATGGAGACCGTCTCGCCGCGCCTGATCGACGGCGGGGCGGTGGCGGCGGGAGCGATGCAGCCGGGCGTCGTCCGCCGGCAGGACAACGGGACGCAGCCCGCGTCGCAGGGCGAGATGCAGGAGGTCCAGCCCGCCTCGCAGCCCGCGGCCCAGCCCGCGGCCCAGGAAGAGTCTCAGCCGGCGGCGCAGCCCGAGCCGATGCCGAGCCAGGACGACCTGATCGAACGGGCGTTGCGCTACGAGGCCCAGAGCGAGTTGGCGCAGGCCGACCGCGCCTTCGACGAGCGGCGTCTGAATGAGGCGCTCTCGCGCTACGACCGGCTGCTGAGGCAACTCCGCCGCCACCTGACACCCGAGCAGGCGGCCCACGCCGAGAGCCGCCTCGCCGAGACGCAGATCCTGCTTCGCGGCCAGCCCGGTGGCGTGCTGATCGACGACACGATCGAGGGCCGGCAGATGGCCCTGGCGCAGAAGCGGGCCGAGTTCCGCAACGAGATCGACCAGGCGGAGCGGGCGCTGGCGAGCGGCGACACGCAGCGGGCGCGCGACCTGGCCGCCAAGGCCCAACTCACGCTCAACACCGCGCGTCAGGTGATGAGCGACGCCGAGTTCGAGACGCTCAACAAGCAGGTCGCCGACCTGCGCGGGCGCATCGGCCGGACGGAGGAGCAACTCCGCATCACGGAGACGAGGGAGCGTGAGGATCGCCTCGCGCAGGAGGCCAGACGCCAGTCGTCCCAGATGCAGCAGGACCGCGAGCGGAAGATCGTCGAGGCGCTGGACCGGGTGCGCGCCCTGCAGGCCGAACTGAAGTACATCGAGGCGCTCCAGATCGTCGAGGATCAGATCCTCTTCCTGGACCCGATCAACCCCGCCGGTCTGCTGCTCAAGGACCTGCTGCGCGACGCGATCATCTACCGTCACATGAACCAGATGGCGCAGGACCGCAACTTCGGGTTCATGTACCAGGGCATGGAGAACGCCGAGGCCTCGATCCCGCCGCGCGGCATCATCAACTACCCGCCGGACTGGCCCGCGATCAGTTTCATGCGTGGCCAGGGCATCGGCTACTCCGAGAGTGCCGAGGACCGTCGCGTGCTGGCGCTGATGGACCGCCAGCGGGTGCCCGTGACCTTCCAGAACAACACGCTCGCGGACGTCTTCGCGTTCATCGAGCAGGTCGCGCAGGTGGACATCGACGTGGACTGGGACTCGCTGGAGGAGATCGGCGTCGAGCCTTCCACGACGGTTTCGCTCAATCTGCGCAACGTCCCTCTCAAGTCCGTCATGGACCGGGTGCTCGACAAGGTCAGTTACAGCCCCATCACCCGGGCGGGCTGGGCCGTCAACGACGGGACCATCCAGGTGGCGACCGAGGAGAAACTCCGCCGGCACACGATCATCGAGATCTACGACATCCGCGACCTGGTCTTCGAGGTGCCCAACTACGACGAGGCCCCCGAGATCGACCTGCAGTCCGTGCTCCAGGGCGGCGGGGGCGGCGGCGGCGGCGGCCGAAGCCCGTTCCGCGACAACCAGCAGCAGGACATCGAGCGCGAACCGCTCCAGGACCGCATCGACCGCATCAAGGACATCATCACCCGCAACGTGGACGAGGAGAGTTGGCCCGAGGGCGGCGGAACCACGGGCTTCATCCAGGAACTCGGCGGCAGCCTCATCATCCGCAACACGCCCAAGAACCACCGCGAGATCCGCGGCCTGCTCAGCAAACTGCGCGAGGTCCGCGCGATGCAGATCAACGTCGAGACCCGGTTCCTGCTCGTGAGCCAGGACTTTTTCGAGCAGATCGGGTTCGACCTCGACGTCTATTTCAACGCCAACAACAACCAGTTCCGGGCCGCGGGGGCGAACGACCCGACCCTTCGCCCCAGCGATTTCTTCGAGTTCCCCGGCGGCGTGCGCGGCAGCGTGACCGGCCAGGTCGCGCCGACAGGTCCCGTCACCGGCGGCGCGGACGGCACCCAGATCACACAGGGCGTCGTCCGCCCGCGCCCGTGGTCGCCCATCGGGTTCCCGCAAAACTCCTTCGGCCTCGCCAGCACGCTCATGCCGCAGGAGGGCATCGCGGGTGCGGTCCTCGGTTCCGCGCCCGCGCTGGGCATCGCCGGGCAGTTCCTCGACGACATCCAGGTGGACTTCCTCGTGCAGGCGACGCAGGCGGATCGCCGGTCGATCTCGCTGACGGCTCCGCGCCTCACCTTCACCAACGGCCAGACCGCGAACATCTACGTTGTGACGCAGCAGTCGTTCATCTCCGACCTGCAGCCGGTCGTCAGCGACTCGGCGGTCGGGTTCGACCCCGACCTGGACGTCGTGGCTGAGGGCGTGGTCATGCTCGTCGAGGGCACGATCTCGGCCGACCGCCGATACGTCACGCTGAACGTGGACACCGCGACCTCTCAGATCGTTGACATGGCCAGCGAGCCGGTCGTCGCGGTCGCGGGCGGGCAGTTGGTCAGTTCGCAGATCGCGCAGTCGGCCATCCAGTTGCCGATCGTCACGGTCACCCGCGTCCAGACGACCGTGACCGTGCCGGATCAGGGCACGGTGCTGCTGGGCGGGCAGCGGCTGGTGAACGAGACCGAAGTCGAGACCGGCGTCCCCGTCCTCAGCAAGATCCCGATCCTCAACCGGTTCTTCTCGAACCGCATCGAGGCTCGCGAGGAACAGACCCTGATGATCCTGATCAAGCCCACCGTGCTGATCCAGCCGGAGCAGGAGGAGCGGGCCTTCCCGGGACTGGGCGAGTCGCTCGGGGTCAACTTCGGCGGCTGACGGCCGGAGTTTCGGGAGCGAGGGGGGCGAGCGTTCGCCGTTTCGCCTAGACTGGCGCGTGGCGGGTGGCCGCGCCGTGCCATGGGTTGGCTCGCGCGGCGGTGCCGGCAGGAGATGCACGATGGGCTCCGCGGATTCAAGGCTCCGCGTCCGCAGAACGGACGGCGTCACACAGGTCGAGTTCGTCGACCGCAACATCCTCGACGAGGCGAACATCCAATCGATCGGGGAGGAGATCGCCTCGATCATCGAGGCGGAGGAGAAGCCGAAACTGCTGATCAGTTTCGCCAACGTCGACCACCTCTCGTCGGCCGCGCTGGGAACGCTGATCACGATCAACAACAAGGTCCGAAGCCGCGACGGAGAACTGCGCCTCGCGGACATCGACCCTCAGATCTACGAGGTGTTCGTCATCACTCGGCTCAACAAGCTGTTCCAGATCATGGACTCGACTGAAGAGGCGATGAGGAGCTTCTGACCGCCCGGCCGGCCCCCGGGCCGTGCGGGTCGGAGACCCGTGGCCCGTGCTCGCCGCGCCGGCCGGCGCACGGCACGCCCATGTCGCAGGACCAGCCCCACAGAACGACCTCAGCCACGATCGAACTGGTCAACGACCGGGACGCGATCGACTCGGTCGAGGACCGCATCGTCGAACTCGCCGAGGCGGCCGGATTCTCCAAGAGCGCCCGCTTCGCCCTCCGGCTCGCCATCGAAGAAGCCATCATCAACGCCTTCAAGCACGGGCACGCCGGCCTGCCCCCGGACACGCCGGTCACGGTCGAGTACGAGGTCGGGCGTTCGCGTGTCTTCGTCGCCGTCGAGGATCAGGGGCCGGGGTTCGTGCCCGAGGCGGTGCCGGACCCGACGCTCGACGAGAATCTGGAACTTCCCTCGGGACGCGGGCTTGTGCTCATCCGCGCGTACATGACGTCGGTCACGTACAACGACCGGGGGAACCGGGTCGAACTGGTTCTGGAGCGTCAGGCGTAGGCGCGGCGCCCGCTTGTCCCCCCGGGGCGTCGGCCATATCATGGAATGATTCTAAAACGCAAAGCCGGCGATGCGCCGGATGGGGACACCGCCATGCCGAAACTCCCGATCTACATGGACCACGCCGCCACGACGCCGTGCGACCCGCGGGTGGTCGAGGCGATGCTGCCGTACTTCACCGACAAGTTCGGCAACCCCGGCAGCCGCAACCACCGGTTCGGATGGGAGGCCGAGGAGGCCGTCGAGCGCGCCCGCGAGCAGGTGGCGTCGCTCCTCGGCGCGGACCGCAAGGAGATCATCTTCACGTCCGGCGCGACGGAGAGCAACAACCTGGCGATCAAGGGCGCGGCGAGCATGTACGCCAAGGCGCCGGCGGGCAGCGAGAAGCGCGGGCACATCGTCACCTGCCGCATCGAGCACAAGGCCGTGCTCGACCCCTGCAAGCGCCTCCAGAAGGAGGGCTTTGACGTCACGTTCCTCGACCCGCCCCGCGACGGCGTGATCACGCGGGAGATGGTCGAGGCCGCGCTGCGCGACGACACGATCCTCGTCACCCTCATGTGGGCGAACAACGAGATCGGAACGATCAACGAGGTTCCGGCGATCGGTGCGCTCTGCCACGAGCGTGAGATCGTCTTCCACACCGACGCGACGCAGTGGGCGGGCAAGATGCCGACGGACGTGGAGCGCGACGGCGTGGACCTGCTCTCGATGAGCGGGCACAAGATCTACGGGCCGAAGGGCGTAGGCGCGCTGTACGTTCGCCGCCGCCGGCCCCGAATCCGCCTCACCGCAATCCAGGAGGGCGGCGGGCAGGAGCGCGGGTTCCGCTCGGGCACGCTGAACGTGCCGGGGATCGTGGGCCTGGGCGCGGCCGCGGAGATCTGCCGCGCCGAGATGGACACCGAACGTGAGCGTCTGCTGCGGATGCGTCAGCGTCTGGAGAAGGGCATCACGACGCGGCTGGACGTGGTGCAGGTGAACGGGCACCCCGAGAAGCGCCTCCCCCACCTGGCCAACATCTCCTTCGGCTTCGTCGAAGGCGAGAGCCTGATGATGGCGTGCAAGGACGTGGCGATGAGCAGCGGGTCGGCCTGCACGTCGGCCTCGCTCGAGCCGAGTT
Source organism: Phycisphaerales bacterium (assembly GCA_035443945.1). Classification (GTDB taxonomy): domain Bacteria; phylum Planctomycetota; class Phycisphaerae; order Phycisphaerales; family UBA1924; genus CAADGN01. Next base: position 15,663 of record DAOMNQ010000001.1, read on the forward strand.
ACGTCCTCAAGGGCCTCGGCGTGGGCGACGACCTCGCCCACAGTTCGCTCCGCTTCAGCCTCGGGCGGTGGACGACGGACGAAGAGGTGGACTACGTGATCGACAACGTGGTGAGGGCGGTCGAGAAACTCCGCCTGCTCAGCCCGCTCTACGACATGCACAAGGAAGGCATCGACATCACGAAGATCGAGTGGCAGGCGCACTGAGGCCGAAGTGACGAAGTGACGAAGTGACGAAGTGACGAAGTGGCAGAGTGGCAGAGTAGAACGGCGGCAGATCCGGCCGCAAGGTGAACCATGGCTTACAGCACGAAAGTGATCGACCACTACGAAAACCCGCGAAACGTCGGCTCGTTCGGGACGACGGGCGAGGTCAGGCAGCGCAAGGACGTCGGCGTCGGGCTGGTGGGCGCGCCCGAGTGCGGCGACGTGATGCAACTCCAGATCCGCGTCAATCCCGACACCGGCGTCATCGAGGACGCCCGCTTCAAGTGCTTCGGATGCGGGTCGGCGATCGCGTCCAGTTCCCTCGCCACCGAGTGGCTCAAGGGCCGCACCGTCGACGAGGGGCTGACGATCAAGAACACCCAGATCGTCGAGGAACTCAGCCTCCCCCCCGTCAAGATCCATTGCTCTGTCCTCGCCGAGGACGCCATCCACGCCGCCATCGAGGACTACAAGCAGAAGAACGGCCTGGGCGCAGAGGCCGCCAGCGACGCCCGCGCCCACTGACGCTCGCACGAACCCGGCCCGGCCCACGCCGCGTAGAATGTGCATCGACCGGGCCGACGCCCGAGGAGCCACGCATGAGCGGAACCGATACCCAGACCACCGGCATCATCCTGACCGAGACCGCCGCCCGCGAGATCCGATCCATCATCGAGCAGCAGGAACTCGACGCGGAGAAGGTCCGGCTCAGGGTCGGCGTCAAGGGTGGCGGCTGCTCCGGCTTCAGTTACGTCCTCGACCTCACCGAGTCCCAGAAGGAAACCGACGAGGAGTTCGAGCAGCACGGGATCAGGATCATCTGCGACCCCAAGAGCCTGCTCTACCTCGGCGGCACCACCATCGACTTCCGCGACGAGATCATGGGCCGCGGGTTCGTCTTCCAGAACCCGAACGCCCACACCTCCTGCGGCTGCGGGTCGAGTTTCTCCGTCTGAGGCGGGCTGCCGAACCCCTCGACGGCCTCGATACAGCGCCTACCGGGACCGCACCAATCCGCCTCCAACGGCGGATTTTGCTTTCCTGCGCAATCCTGGGCTGATAATCTGGACAACAGCGGCCACGGCCCCTCGACCTCCCGGATGGCGGGCAGGGGGGCTGTCCTAGGGTGGTTCCCCGGGTCTCCGTGGTCGCCGTGGGGCTTGTGAGTTGCTCGGCCCACAGGGATGGGAGCGGGGATCGCTCCGGAGAGGCCGCATGAGCCAGGCACCGACGCCGCTGGAAACGACGCACGGGTACTCGCCGCCGACGGTGCGGCAGTTCAGCGTCTTTCTGACGAACCGGGTGGGGCAACTGCACGACCTGGTGGCGGGATTCGACGGATCGAAGTGCTCGATCTGCGCGCTGAGCGTGCACGAGGCGAGCGACCACGCGGTGGTGCGGATGATCACGAGCGACTCGGACGAGGCGAGGCGGCTCCTGCGTGAGCACAAGGTCGCGTTCTGCGAGAAGGACGTGCTGATCGTCGAACTCTCGAAGGGGCACACGCTGACGAGCCTGTGCCTCTCGCTCCTGGCGGCGGAACTGAACATCCACTTCGCCTACCCGCTGATGCTGCGGCCGAACGGCACGCCGACGATCGCCCTGGCCGTGGACGACCACGTGCTGGCGGGGCAGATCCTGCGGCGCAAGGACTTCCGCCTGTTCGGGGAGGCGGACATCCAGCACGTGCATTAGGCCGCTACACCAGCCCCTTCGCCCCCAGCCAGCGTTCGGCGTCGAGGGCGGCCTGGCAGCCCATGCCCGCGGCGGTCACGGCCTGGCGGTAGTGGGCGTCCGCCACGTCGCCGGCCGCGAAGACGCCGTCGATGTTCGTCGCGCCCGACCGGCTGCGGAGCACCACGTACCCCTGCTCGTCCATCTCGACGCCGGAGCCTTTGAGGAACTTCGTGGCGGGGGTGTGCCCGATGGCCACGAACAGGCCGCCGACTTCGAGTTCGGAGCGTTCACCGTTGGTCGTGTCCTCGAGCGCGACGGCCCGGAGTTTCTCGTTGCCGTGCTGGTCCTTCTCTGAGAGACAATCCGCTACCTGACTGTTCCAGATGACCTTCGCGTTGGGCTTGGAGAGGAACCGCTCCTGCATGATCTTGCTGGCGCGGAGCGAGTCTCGTCGGTGGATAACGTAGACGGTGGAGGCGAACTTGGTGAGGTAGGTGGCCTCTTCCATCGCGGTGTCGCCGCCGCCGACGACCGCGAGCGGGCGTCCCCGGAACATGGGCAGCGCGCCGTCGCAGACCGCGCAGGCGGAGACCCCGCCGCCGGCGCGGGCGAGTCGCAGTTCGCTCTCCAGCCCCAGCCAGTTGGCGGTCGCCCCGGTGGCGAGGATGACAGCGTGGGCGCGCTCGACCGTGCCCTTGTTCGTGTGCAGTTCGAAGGGCCGCTTCGAGAAGTCGCAACGAACGATGTCCTGCCCGAGCACCTTCGTGCCGAAGCGTTCGGCCTGCTTCTGGAACTTCTCCATCATCTCCGGCCCGGCGACGCCCTCCGGGAATCCGGGGTAGTTCTCGACGTCGGTGGTGAGCATCAACTGCCCGCCGGGGAGGATCGGGCCGGGGTCGTTCTTCGGCACGCCGGCGAAGACGACGGGGGACAGGCTGGCGCGGGCGGCGTAGATGGCGGCCGTCCAGCCCGCCGGCCCGGAGCCGATGATCGCCAGGGCGTGCGTCTTCGAGTCAGTCATGGTCGCTCCCGTGCGCGGTCAGCGGAGTTGGCCGGTCTGCATGAGTTCCTGGCGCACGAGCGAGAGGACGGGCGGCCAGATGAGGTAGTCGCGCCCGGAAGGGGCGTCGATGGTGTTCTGGACCTCCTCGGCCCAGTTGCGCCCGCCGTCCGCGCCGACGGAATAGAGCACGAACTGGTCGTCGCGCAGCCGGATCGCGAGATTCGGGGCGTCGGGAGAGAGCACGTTGATCGTGTGCGGCTGCACTTGCTCGCGCTCGCCGAAGCGGCCAGCGGTATCGCGCATGGGGACGAAGAACTCCAGAGGTGGCTCGCGCCCTCGGGCGCGGTCGGGGTTGAAAGGATCGGCCTCGATGCGCTCGATGTAGTGCGGGCGGGCGGCGGCGATGTCGCGCGGGAACCCCCCGCTGGAGAGGCGGAACGCGAGCAGGGCGAGGGCATGGCGTGTGCCGACCGCCTCGACGCGGAGCAGTTGGCGCTGACTGAAAAGGGACCGCATGTTCGGGTATGACTCGAGGATGACGGCCCAGCGTTCGTGGCGGCGTGAGATGAGGTTGTACATCGGCGGTTCGCGCAGCACCGGGTCGTGCCAGGCGCGCGTCCAGCGGTCGCCGAACTCCGCGATGACGGCGGTCAAATGCTCGGTAGTGTCGAACCAGTTGGCGTGCTCGCCCGCGCCGCCCGACCACCGGGCGGACTCGCCGAAGAGGCGCAGGGGGCGCTCCGTCGTCGCCAGGCGGGACATGGTCTGGGCGTAGATCTCGGGGCGGACGCGACCCCGCTCCTGCATGACGAATGCGACGAGTTGGCGCGCGGCCTCTGCGTCGCCGGGGGGCAGGAGAATCCGATCGATCCCCAGCGGACCACGCTGCTCCTCCAATCGCTTGACGATCGCTACCAGTTCGCCCGCTGTCGCGAGGCGACCGTCGCGGGAGTCGGCGTACATCACGTCGCGGACGCGCTCCAGCACGTCGATCATGGTGCGCAGCGCCCAGTCCATCTCGGTCTTGAACTCGCGGTCGGCGATCTGCCGCGCGAAGAACAGCCAGTCAACGAGCGCATTGGCCGCATCGGCTGGGCGGCCCTCGGCGAGCAGCCGCGTCGCCTCGACGTGATACAGGCAGGTCACGTCCTCGAAGACGGGCAGGTAGAGGTGCCGCGCGGCGGCGAGGAGCGGCGGATCGCCCAAGTCGGTGTAGAGCCGGGCCGAGATGAGCGCGATCTGCTCGGGGCTTGCGCCCAACTCAGCCAGGCCGTAGGGCTGCCCGAAGGCCATCGCCTCGCGCCAGTCGGTCGCCTGCGTGACCTTGTGAACGGCGTCGATGACAGCCCGCTGCGGCTCGGCGTTCGCCCACTCAACAGCGGCGGGCCATGCCGCCCCGCCCGCGGGCGCGAGTCGTGCCTTGGCCGTGGTGTCCACGCCGAGAGGGGGTTTGCCCATCTTCGCCATAGCGGGCAGGACGATGAGGTCGCTGCGCCGCTCGGGCCTGATCTCGGCGAGGGGGGCGTTCACGCGGTCAATGAACTCGTCCGCGGCGGCCTGCCCGAGCGGGATGAGGGCGAGAACCAGAGCGGCGAGCGCCGTGCGTGCTGAGGGAATCCGCCGTCGAACTGCCGTCATTCCGATGCCTCCCGCCGGGTTGCTTGCCCGACCGTGCTTCAGGGCCGGGCATGGTAGCAACCTGACCGCGAACTCCGGGCGGATGGAGCGGAACGAAAGCCGGCCGTCGCGGGGACGGCCGGCTGCTGGGACTCCGTGTGTGGCGGCCGGGTGTTACCCCGCCTTCGACCTGCGGGAGGTCGGACGACGCATCGGCTCGGCGTCTTCCATCGGATCAACGCCGGGCAGGCGGTTTTCCTTGAAGAACCGGGTCGGGCGGTTGTCGGTGATCTGGGCGTTCAACTTGGTCAGGGCCTCGTCCACGATCTGGCGGACGCGCTCCCGGCTGATGCCCACCTCGTCGGCGATCTGCTTGAGGGTGAGCGGTTCTTGGCCGTCCAGCCCGAAGCGGAGCCGAAGGATGCGGGCCTCGCGCTCGTCGATGGATTCAAGGAGTTTGCGGAGGGTGGCCGTTTCGTCCGTCTTGAGGATCGGATCCTCGGGCATCCCGTGGCGTGAGTCGGCGATCAGATCGCCCAGGCCGACGAGGTCTCCGCTGGAGTCGGTCGGCTCCTGGCTCGGGGCCTGCATGGCGCGGATGGCTCGGCGGATAATCCGGACCTTCTTGGCGGGCAGGTCCATCGCGCGGGCGAGGTCTTCTATGGTGGGCGGGTGCCCCAGTTCGGCCTCCAGTTTGCGCGAGGCGACCTTCCACTTGGCGATCAGCTCGACCATGTAGGCCGGGATATGGATCGGCTGGGTGGCGTTGATGAGGGCTCGCTTGATGGCCTGCTTGATCCACCAACTCGCGTAGGTGGAGAAGCGCGCGCCCTGCGAGGGGTCGAAGCCCTCGACGGCGCGCATCAGGCCGATGTTCCCCTCTTCGATCAGGTCGTTGAGGGGGAGCCCGCGGCCGACGTAGTTCTTCGCGATCGCCACGACCAGGCGCAGGTTGGCGCGGATCATCCGCTCGCGCGAGGCCGGGCAGTTGTCGTTGATGATCGCCCAACCGAGTTCGCGCTCTTCCTCGGCGGTGAGGAGGGGCGTGCGGTTGATCTCTCTCAGGTACAGTTGGAGGTCGGACTGAAGCCCGCCCTCTTCCGATGCACGACTCCGGATTGCACTCACTTCTCTTCCCACCTTTCGCGACGCGGAACGTGGCACTCACTATATCCACGATTCGTGCCGCACTGCCACATCACGGTTCGCTCCGGAGGCCGTCCGGGTTGCATCGGAAGGCCCGGCTCAGGACTTGACGCCGGGCCGGCCGACTCCCCGGTGACGGCTTCTGGCCCGATACGACTGCGCCGCCTACAGGGAATGCGCCGGTGAGGCCCGATTTGGCCAGCCGAGTCCGAATTTTTCTGGCACGCCCCGAAACCCGCTCTATAGTCATCCAATTCGGGACGCCGATCGGCCCCCTACCGGCCATGAGCGAAGATCTTTCCGATTTTTTGAGTGCCTGGCCCTATGAGCCTGGGAAACTGAACGTTCGGATCGTCCGGGCGGCGGACGGACGGCCGGTGGCCCAGGTCCGGCTCGACCTCGGCATCCTCCAGATGGAACTCGACGGCCGGCCCGACGGGCTTCGACCCGAGGGCTTCGAGAGCCTGCTGGACCTGTACGAAGACCGGCGCGAAGAGTGGGATGCGGGACTTGCCGACCCTGAAGGGGAGGAGCGCGAGCCGCCCGACGCAGCGCCCCCGGAGGGCGAGTTTTCTCTCTCGCCCGACGACTGCCGCGCCCTGCGCGACGAGGCGATGCAGTACTCGCACCGGTACGTGGCGCTGCTGGCGGCCGAGGACTACGAGCGCGTCGTCCGGGACACGACCCGGAACCTGCGCCTCTTCGATTTCTGCGCCAAGTACGCCGAGCACGAAACGGACCGGACCGTGCTCGAGCAGTTCCGGCCCTACGTGACGATGGTGCGGGCGCGAGCGCTGGCGAGCCAGGCGTTGAAGGACAACGAACCGAAGGCGGCGATCCTGGCGATCGACGAGGGGCTGAACGCGCTCCGGCAGCACTTCGCCAGCGCGGGGCACACCGAGGCCTACAACGCCTCGAACGAGGTTCGCATGCTCCAGAGCATGCGCGATGCGCTGGTGCCGAAGTTGCCCGTCAGCCAGAAGAGCGAACTGCGCCGGCGGCTGGACAGGGCGCTGGCGCAGGAAAACTACGAACTGGCGGCGATCCTGCGGGACGAACTCAAGCAACTGCCCGAATGACGGGTCAGGACGCGGGCGCCGCGTCGGTCGGCGCGGGCGGGGAACGCCTCGCCTTCACCCGCTCGACGACCCGCTCCTGCATCGTCTCGGCCGTCGCCACCTCCTCCACGACGACGAGGTCCGCTCCCAGCGACTCCGCGACCATCCCCTTGCTCATGTATGACGAGCGGACCGCGATGAAGGCGCTTGGAGCCATCGACCGGGCCAGGCGGCACGCCCGCAGCGTCGCGTCGTCGTCGGGGATGGTGAGGACGATGGCGTCCGCCGTCGAGATGCCCGCCGAGCGGAGCACCTCGGGGTTCGTCACGTCGCCGTAGATGATCGACCGCCCCATGCGGGCCTGCTTGCGCACCGTTGCGACGTTCAACTCGACGACGACACAGGGCACGCCCGCCTGTTCGAGCAGGTCCACGACCGCCCGCCCGCAGACGCCGAACCCCGCGACGATGACGTGGCGGCCCGCGCGCGGGTCCTCGGACTCGCCCGCTTCGCCCGGCTCCGGTTCCGGTTCCTGTTCACGCAGGGCTGCCGGTGCGCGCCGGCTGAGCCACGGCGCGAGCGGCAACCGGCTGACCGGCCCGTGCACGCGCTTGCCCGCGTCATAAACGAACGGCGTGACAATGAGTGAGAGCACGATGAGCGCGATCAACTTCGACTGCACGGCAGCGTCGATCAGGCCGACGTTCGCCGTCGCTGCGACGACAACCAGCCCGAACTCGCCGGCCTGCGCCAGCAGGAGCGCGGCGGCGAGGCTGGCTGCGGGCGTCGCGCCGACGGCCCAGCACGACAGCCCGATGATCCCGCCCTTGACAACGAACAGCACGAGCAGCGCGAGCAGGATGATCCAGCACCCCGACAGCAGCACGTCCGGGTCCATCGTCAGGCCGATGGCGCAGAAGAAGACGGCCATGAACAGGTCTCGCATCGGGTCCAGTTGGCCCGCGATCTGGTAGCGGAAGGGCGTCGTCGCCAGCACGAAACCGGCGAGGAACGCGCCAAGTTCCGGCGTGAACCCGAGGGCGGCGGTCGCCACCGCGGCGCCGAGAGCGACGGCCGCCGTCAGCACGAGGAGCACCTCGCCCGCGACGCCCGCGGCCGTCTGCATCAGGCGGGGGAGCACGAGCCGCCCGAAGGCGACCAGCACCGTCACGCCGCCGAGCGCGACCACTCCCCGCCAGACCATCTCCCACACGCGCTGCCAGAGCGAGGGACCGTCGGCCGCGAGGGCGGCCTGGCCGCTCGCGCTCCAGAGGGCGAGCGCGGGCAGGAGCGCGAGCACCGCGACCGAGAGCAGGTCCTGCACGAGCGAGACGCCAACCGCCAGCCGCCCCGGCACGCGGTTGAGTTCTCGCCGAGCCTGCAGCACGCGCAGGCTGATCGCTGTGGAGGACATGGTCATCGCCATCGCCACCGCAAGGGCCGCGCTCGGCGAGAGGCCGAAGATGACGGCGATGGGCCAGCAGACGAGGGCGGAGGCGGCGGTGGAGATCACGCCCACGAGGAGGATGGCGCGCACGCCGCCGCGCATCGCACCCAGGTCGAGCGACAGCCCGACGCTGAACATCAGCAGGATGATCGCCAGCCGACCGATGGTCTGGACGCTGTCGGGGTCGCCGACGAACCCGAGCGCGTGCGGACCGATGAGCGCACCCGCGATGAGGTAGCCGGGGATCGTCGCCAGGCGCAGGCGGTGCAGGACCGTCGTGACGAGCGCGGCGGCGGCGAGCAGTTTCAGCAGGTCGAGCACCATGCCCGCGGGCGCGGCCTGAGCCAGCGTCAAGGCTTCCGCGTGCATGGTCGATCACCCCACGCGAGCGAACGCCCGCGCCGTGGCCCTCACCCGCGCCCACGCGACGCGGCCGGGCGATCGTACACGAGCACGGCCAGCAGCGTCAGGTCCGCGGGCGTCACGCCCTCCAGCCGCGATGCCTGCCCGAATGTCCTCGGCCGGAACCGCGCGAGCGACTCCCGCGCCTCGGCCCGGAGCGTCACCAGCGAGGCGAAGTCCACCGTGTCGGGGATCGCCCGGCGCTCCATCTCCGCGTGCCGACGCACCTCGGCCCGCTGCCGATCGACATAGGCGGCGTAGCGGCGCTCTGCGTGCGCCGTCGCCCAGGCGGGCGAGTCCGCCGGCGGGAGGCCGGGCCGACCCGCGAGCGCCCGGCGCAGGTCGTCGATGGTGAACTCCTGGCGGCGCATGACGCGGGCGAGCGGCTCGGCGTCGATGCGCGTCGAGTCGATCGCCGCGTTGATCGTTGCCAGATCACGCCGGCGCTGCTCGAAGAGTTCCTGCCGCCGGCGCCCCAGCGCGGTCGTGCCCAGCAGCCCCAGCCGATCGGCGACGGGCGTCAGGCGGTCGGCGGCGTTGTCCGCCCGCAGCAGCAGCCGGTGCTCGGCCCGGCTCGTGAACATGCGGTACGGTTCGACGGGGGTCTTGGTGACGAGGTCGTCCATGAGGACGCCGATGTACGCCTCATCGCGCCCGAGCGTGAACTCGCCCTCGCCGCGTGCGAAGCGGGCCGCGTTGATCCCGGCGATCAGGCCCTGGGCCGCGGCCTCCTCGTACCCGCTGGTGCCGTTGATCTGCCCGGCGAGGAACAGGCCCTCGACCGGCCTCGTCATGCCCGTCGGCAGGATCTGGTGCGGACGGACCATGTCGTACTCGACCGCGTAGCCGTAGCGCAGGATCTCGGCCCGCTCGCACCCCGGCATGGTGCGGACGATCGTGTCCTGCACGTCTGTGGGCAGGCTGGTCGAGATGCCGTTGCAATAGACGGAGTCGTCGCGGAGGCTCTCGGGCTCGAGGAAGACGCCGTGCGTCTCGCGGTCGGCGAAACGCACGACCTTGTCCTCGATGCTCGGACAGTAGCGAGGCCCGACGGACTCGATCTGCCCGCTGAACATCGGGGCGCGGTGCAGGTTCGCGCGGATCGACGCGTGCGCCACGGGCGACGTGCGCGTCTGCCGGCACTCCACCTGCGACAGCACGGGAAACCGCGTCAAGCCCTCCCACACCTCCTGCCCGGTGCCCGGTGCCCCGTGCCCACTACCTCTTCCCGACAACTCGCTAAACGGCACCGGCTGGTCGTCGCCGAGGGCGGGGTCGAGGGCGTCCCAGTCGATCGAAGCGCGGCGCAGGCGAGGCGGCGTGCCGGTCTTGAGGCGTCCGAGTTCGAACCCGAGTTCGCGCAACGCCCCGGAGATGCCGACGGCCGCCCCTTCGCCGTGCCGCCCGCCGGGCGTCCTCGACTCGCCCGTGTGCATGAGGCCGCGCATGAACGTGCCGGTCGTGAGGACGACCGAGGAAGCGGAAATGGCAAATGGCAAATGGGCAAATGGCAAATCAGATGCGGGTGCATCGCCACTCCGATTTGCTATTTGCAAATTTGCCATTTGCGATTTCCCAACCACCACACCCCTCACCCGCCCCCCCACCACCTCCAGCCGCTCCACGCTCCCCTCGACCACCTCGATCTCGGGGCGCGAGGCGATGAGGGCCTGCACGGCCTCGGCGTAGGCGTGCTTGTCGCTCTGGCACCGCGGGCCGTGCACCGCCGGACCCTTGCTCGTGTTCAGCACCTTGAACTGGATGCCCGTCGCGTCCGCGGCCAGCCCCATCAGCCCGCCCATCGCGTCGATTTCGCGGACCAACTGCCCCTTGGCCAGCCCGCCGATGGCCGGGTTGCACGACATGACGCCGATCTTCGAGGCGTCGAGGGTCACCAGCGCGACCGTCGGCGCCGCCCGCCCGCCCGAGTCCCGCTCGGCGGGCAGCAGATTGGCCCCCGCCCACGCGGCCTCGACCCCCGCGTGCCCGCCGCCGATCACGATGACCTGATATCGAGCGTGCTGCACAGCACGAATGCTATGGTCGCACCCCGCCGATTTCGTACCCGCACTGGGGGCACAGACCCTGCGCTCGGCGCTTGCCGCCCCGCTTTCGCCAGACGCCCACGCACACGGCCCTGGGCAGCCACCACGCCGCCCACAGCATGAACACGACGATCGCTGCACGATCGAGCATGACGTACAAGTGGTGTGTGGGCCGGGCAGGATCGCCCGTCATGTACCACACGCCGATCTGCGCCCCACGCGCTGCCACACGCACACCCGCCGGTGGGGCGACGTGCTCGACGGTCCCGAAGTCGGGTCGGCGAAGGAAACGCTGCTTTCCGAGAATCAGTAGTTCGAACCCCTTGGCCACGGCGAGCGAGGAAGCATCGTCGAGAAGGCACTCCGAGTCGGTCGCGGCGGCCAGGTACCGCCCTTCGTCATTCTCGATCGTGGAGGTGAGGACAACCTCCGCGAGCGTCAGCGCAAAGTCGCGGTCATCGCGATGAGCCTCGATCTCGCTGCGCAGCCAGGGCAGCCGCACGTAGTCCGATCGCTCGAAGTACACGAGACCAGGAGGAGAGCCTGCCTGCCGGAGGCGCGACATCGCAAACAGTGGGTCCTCCGTGCGTTCCGCTTCGAGAACTCCGAACAGGATCACGATGAGCGCCCCAATCAATGCTCCCCTGCGCCGCCATCGCCGCCGCACCACCGAGCGATCGGGGGCCTTTCGACCCCGCACGCAGCGATGCGCAAGGCCGGCGAGCCACCAGAGCAGGAGTGCGCCGACCGCGACGGACGCCATGGCCGCGGGAGTGATGAAGACGTTGGTCTCGACGCCCCCGGTGCGCTCCGGCGGCGGACGAACGAGAATCTCGCCCTGTTCGATCGAGAGCCACGGCCGGGGAGGGACGCGCTGGGGATGCACCGGGCGCGTGTGGCGGTTTGAAAGCGGCGCCAGGGAGCGATCCGTGGCAGCGGGCAGGAACCCCTCGCGCCGCACGGCGTCCTCATAGTTCCAATACCTCGCAACCGACACCCACGGCGCGGGCCAACCGACGCGCCATCGCGCCGCGCGCGGCATGTTCGTGTTCGAAAAGCGGACGTCGATCGAGCGATCGCCGGGATCGAGCTTGAACGACCAGGGCGAAGGTGTCGACGCAAGAATCGCGTCCACCAACTCGACGGCCGCGGCGCCGTCGCGGTTGTCCACGATCCGCGCGACGTCCTCGACGGTGTACTCCGGAGACACGATCCGTGCCCCGGGCGTGCCGGAACTCAGCGTTCGGTTCTCGGCGTCCAACCAGAACCACAGAGCCAGCACGGCTACGCCGAGCAGCAGAAACACGGCGGGCACACGGACGGTCCAGTGCCGCCCTTCCGACGGCGCACTCAGGCGCGACCTCGGCTCCCAGCCGCACTCGGGACACTGCCCGATCACCCTTGCCCCCCGGCCATCGTCCCCCGCGGGAGTGCTCATTCTCGGCAGTGTACGGCGATCCGGCCCGCCCCGGCGTGACTCAACGCATCAACCTTGACACCGCCCGCACGGCCGCTCACGTGTCGTCTCGCGCGATTGCGTCCAGACGAGCGCGGAGTTCCGGCGGCAGCGAGCCGCGAACGCTGTCCGTCACCAGCCCCACGGACATCAAGTCGGCGACGTGGACCCGATCGATGTCGCGGTACGACGTGAGTTTCATCCGCACGAGCGCTGCGAGACCCAGCACCAAGAACCCTTCCGGGTCGCGCTCCGACTCGTCCACGCCCGGCGCGGGGGCTGCGTACGACGGGCGCACCCGCTCCCCCGCCCAGACCAGATGGACGCCCGCTCGCTTGCTCGGCTCATCGGGATCGATGAACAGCACGAGGCCGCGCAGGTCGAGGCGCTTGAAACCAAGCCCCTCGATCGCGACGGCAACCCGGTCCAGGTCCGCCCGACGAACGAGCAGATCAACGTCCTTGGTCGCGCGGGTCGCGGAAGGATCGACGCGCCCGACCCACGCCGCGACCGCGTTCCCCCCCACCACCGCGTAGGGGACGCCGGCGCCGTCGAGCGCGGCCGTCACGCGACGCAGCCTGCGTTCGACTCGCTCAACGGCCATGACGTGGGAGTGGAACGAGATCATGGTTCGCCGTCAAGCGGGGCGATGGACGCCGCGTGACGCGGGGATTCTACGTCGCCCTCACGCCACGCCCTGCGCCTCGCCGTTGGCTTCGAAGCCGAGGCGGGTCTGGAGGTCGCGGAGTGTCTGGACGCCGCGTTCGGTCATCTGGGGGTCGCCGCCGTTGTGGGCGGGGCGGACGAGGCCGCCGCGTTCGAGCCTTCGGCGGATGGGCACCCAGGCGTCGCCGAAGCCGAGCCAGAGCGCGTCCTCGTAGCGCCGCGCGTCGCCCGCGGCGAGCGAGCCGAGCGCGCGCGCCAACCACCGCTGCTGTTCCAGATCTAGCCGCATCGTGCTGGCTCTCCGTGTCGGTCCTCCAGCGGGTCCGGCCTCGCTCGCGCTCGGCTCTCGGACCCGCCCGACATGCGGCGCATCCCCTTGCGCTCCGGATGTCCATACGGCTGATCGGGCATCCTGCTTCACGAAACCTCCGAGTCCGGGGGCGTTCCCGGACGCTCAGCCGCCCCTGAGAGGCCCACGGAACCGACGCCGACCGGCCCGCGAGGCGGCTGGGGCGCGACGGTCGCGCTGCCTGTGAGAGGCCCTGCGAGACGGGTTGTCGGTGGGGTCCGTCGGGGCCGCGAATGCGGGACGGAAGAACGATCGGATGAGGCCGGTTGGCCGCTGCGTGGACGGAATCCCCTCCGGCCGGAAGACGCTCCGGCCGACACGCTGTACGCCGGTCGCGGGCTGGAGGTTCCCGGTCCTCGCTCAGTGGGCGTTGCGGTGGACGAACCCGCGGAAGAGGGTGAGCCAGAGGATTTTGAGGTCAAACCAGACGGACCAGTGCCGGATGTAGTGCAGGTCGTACTGCAGCCGCTTCTTGAGCGAGGTGTCGCCGCGCAGCCCGTTGACCTGCGCCCACCCGGTCATGCCCGCCTTGACGTGCTGACGCAGCATGTACCCGCGCCAGTCCTCGCGGAAGCGCTCGATCAGTTCCGGCCGCTCGGGTCGCGGGCCGACGAGCGACATCTGCCCCTTGAGCACGTTCAGCAACTGCGGCAGTTCGTCGAGGCTCGCGCGGCGCAGCAGCCTGCCCACCGGCGTGATGCGCGGGTCGTCGCGCTCGGTCCAGCGGGCGCCGCCGGGACGCTGCTCGTCCTCGACCTGGTACATGGTGCGAAACTTGTAGATCTTGAACGTCTCGCCGCCGATGGAAACGCGGCGCTGCTTGAAGATGATCGGCCCCGGCCCGCTCAGGCGCACGGCGATTGCGCACGCGAGCATCACGGGCGAGAAGATGAGCAGACCGATGGACGAGCCGAGGATGTCCACGGCCCGCTTGGTCAGCCCGCCGAGGCCGTGCAGCGGGCACTCGCGGTAGGAGAGGATCGGCATCCCGTCCAGTTCGCTCACCGTCATGCTCTGGGGCAGGTACCGCGGCTGGACGTCGGGGATGATGCGCACGTCCACGGCGAACCGTTCGAGCCTGCGCAGGATGTCCGGAACGCAACTGGCCTGGGCATTGGGGACGGCGAGGTAGACGGCGTCCACGGGGTGGCGTTCGAGGGTGGATTCGAGGTCGTCCAGCCCGCCGTGCACCGGCAGCCCCAGGCACGTATCGCGTCGCGCCTGCGCTCGGTGCGAGACGAAGTACGCGACGTTGATGCCGGTCCACGAGTTGCGTTCCAGCGTGCGCACGGTGATCTGCCCGAGGCGCCCGACGCCGATGACAGCCGCATGGCGCAGGTTCCAGCCGCGACGCCGGAGCATCCGCAGACCGGTGCGGAACGCCAGCCTGTTCAGGCCCAGGAAAGCCGGCAGGAAGACCGCGAGCCAGCCCATTTGTGTGCGCCCGGCGTCGAGATGGAGCGCACGCGACGAGCCTTCGGTGATGACCGCGTTGCCCACGAACCACAGGGCAACGACTACAAGCAGCATCGAGAGCATCGAGGCACGCAGGATCACCCCCTGCTCGCTCCACACCGAACGGTCGCGCCGCGCGCGGTACAGCCCATTGGCGCGCATGACCACGATCGTGATCGGCACCACGAAGGCGACGAGCGGGTTCTTGAAGTAACTCTCCCAGAACTCGGGCCAGGCGGGGAAGTAGCCCTCGCAGGTGAGGCGCCGCACAATCCACGCCGCGTAGCACGCCGCCGAGATGACGAGGCAATCCCACAGGCTCAACAACGCGACGAACAACTGGTGCTGCTGCTTGACCACGCGGTTCCCTCCGTCGAGGCGGCGCCGGTCCTTCGGCGAGGGGCAGTCTCCCCCAACATGCACCGGGCTGTCAACACGCCGGCGACAATCGGCCGCACCACCTCACCCGGTCAGCGGCCCGCCGCGCTCGGCCAGTCCCCGCCGGCTCGCGTCAGTCGGCCGACCTCCTCGATCAGCCGACGCTGCTCGCGGGACAGCATAGCGGGGTCCGGCGGGATGATCCGCACGACGGCGTACAGGTCGCCGGTGCGGCCGTCGGCAGCCCGGATGCCCTTGCCCTTCACCCGCAACCTGCGGCCGCTGGGCGTGCCCGGGGGCACGGACAGGTCGATGGAGCCGTCCAGGGACGGGACGGGCACCGGGCCGCCCAGCGTGGCCTCGGCGACCGTCAGAGGGAGATCGAAGACGAGGTCCAGCCCCGTGCCGGGCCGGGAACCGCCCTCGCGCCGAAACAGGGGATGAGGCAACGTTCGAACCCGGAGGATCAAGTCTCCCGGCTTGCCGTTCGGCCGGGAGGGGGCCTTGCCCGCCCCGCGAACACGAAGTCTCGCCCCGTCCTCGGTGCCTGCCGGGACCGCCACCTCGATCGTCCGACCGTCCACCGGCGAGCGGAAGGACTCGTGCCCGCCTTTGGCCGCGAGAAGAAACGGGATCGGCAGATCGGCCTCGGCGTCGGAGCCGCGCCCGGCTGCGCGGGATGCCGCGCGCGGGCCGGAAGAGGAGCCGAAGCCCGCGGAGCCGGCACGTCCACCGAAGAAGGCATCGAACATGGAGCCGAGGTCGTCCAGGTCGAAGCCTTCGGGGAACCCGCCGGCGGAGGAGGACCGCGAGTATCGCGCGCCGCCGCCGCCCGCGGTTGTGGCGGCGTGGCCGAGGCGGTCGTACATCCCCCGCTTCTTTTCGTCGGAGAGCACGTCGTACGCCTGCTGGAGTTCGGCGAACCGATCGGCGGCGTCGGGGGCCTTGTTGACGTCCGGGTGGAGTTGCCGCGCCTTGGCGCGGTAGGCGCGCCGAATCTCATCCGCGGAGGCGCCGCGGGCGACGCCCAGCACTTCGTAGTAATCGCGCACCGACATCGGTTGACTGTATGTCGAATGCGGGGGTTTGCGAGCCGGGAGCCGTCAGTGCCCGTTGTGGTCGTGACCGTCGTGCCCTTCACCCTCCGCGCCGGCAGGAGGCGGCAGTTCGTCGGGCCTGCGGAGGAACATGCACTCGACCTCGAAGACGAGGGTGGCGTTCGGGGGGATGCGGCCGTTGCCCGCTCCGCTCTCGCCGTAGGCCTGGTCGGGAGGCAGGATGAACTTGCGCGCGTCGCCCAGCCTCATGCCATAGGTCGCGGCGCGCCAGCCGGGGATGAGGCGGCCGGGCGCCTGGTACGTCAAGGCCCGGGAGCCGGGCCGGAGCGATGAATCGAACATCGTGCCATCGGCGAGCCAGCCGCTGTAGTGGAATGAGACCTGGTCATTGTCGTCGAGCGCGATGCCCTCGGAGTTCGATCGCATGATGATGACCTTGACGCCGTCGTCGCGGTCTTCGAGGCGGAATGGATGTTCGAATCGCTCGTAGGCGTAGGTCGCGTCGCCGGCCGCGCCCCAGACGACCTTGCCGCTCGCGTCGTACCCGCGGTCGGCGGTGGTGAGGCGGTTCGCGGTAACGGTGAGTTCGCTGGTCATCTCGACCGCGCCGCCGGTCGCGGTGGGATAGGGGTACGGCGTCTTGCCCTTGTAGCCGTCGCCGTCGCGGGACAGAGCGACGTCGAGCGTGGCGATCAGCAGTTCGCGCGGCACGTCGGGGAACAGGCCCGGCGCGAGCCACAGGCCGGTCATCATCCCCACGGTCTCGTGGTCCGGGTTGCGGAACTCGAGCGTGCGGAGCCGGACGTTGCCGGAGTGGCGGTACAACTGAAAGATGGCGCGCCGGTACGGGCGATGGAGCGCATCCGCTCGGGCCACCTCCGCGTACAGGGCGTCGGGAATCTGTGAGAGCCGGACGGGCGTGACGGTCATGACGATCTCGACGGAACCGCTGCCGTCGGCCGCCGCAACGCCCGAGGTCGTCCGCCACGACCCGCGGAGCAGGTCGGCGATCCGCCCGAACTCGGGGTCCGACCACTCGGGTGTGTAGGACAACTCGACCGGGACTGCCGGCGCGACCGGCTGGGGTGCGTCCTGACCGAACGACGGGGCAGCGATCAGCGCCGCCGCGCCGATCGCGCACGAGGCGAGAATCCGGTTGAAGCACGCCTTGGTCATGGTTCTGATCTCCATCCTGCGTTCAAGCCCACCAACAACTACGCCAACTCCGGGAACATGCGCTGCACCACCGCGACGAGGTCCTTCACGTGCGAGACGGACTCGGCGAAGAGTTTCTGCTCGTCGCCCAGGAGTTTGAACTCGACGATCCGCTCGACGCCCGCCGAGCCGAGCACGGCGGGAACGCCGACGAAGTAGCCGCCGACGCCGAACTCGCGGTCGCAGTAGACCGCGCTGGGGATGATGCGCTTCTTGTCCTTGACGATGGCCTCGACCATCTGGATGGTGCCGCTTGCCGGTGCGTAGTACGCGCTGGTGCCCATGAGTTTGACGATCTCGCCGCCGCCCACCTTCGCACGCTCCATGCACGCGTCGATCTTCTCCTTGGGGAGCAGGTCGGCGATGGGGATGCCGTGGACACTGGTGAGGCGCGGGAGCGGGACCATGTCGTCGCCGTGCCCGCCAAGGAGCAGGGCTGAGATGTCCTCGATCGAGCATCCGAGTTCCATGGCGAGGAAGGCGCGGAACCGCGCCACGTCCAGCGCGCCGGCCTGCCCCATGATCCGCGAGGTGGGGAAGCCGGTCGCCTTCCACGCGGTGTACACCATGGCGTCGAGCGGGTTGGAGACGACGATGACGATGGACTGCGGCGCGTGCTCGGCCACCTGCTCCGAGACGCTCTTGACGATCTTGACGTTGGTCTCGATGAGGTCGTCGCGGCTCATGCCGGGCTTGCGCGGCAGGCCTGCGGTGATGACCACGACGTCCGAGCCGGCGATGTCCCGGTAGTCGCTCGTGCCGACCACGCGCGAGTCGAAGCGCTCGATCGGCCCGCAGCAGAGCAGGTCCAGGGCCTTTCCTTTCGCCACGCCGTCCCGGTCCGGGATGTCGAGCAGAACGATGTCGCCCAGTTCCTTGGCCGCGGCCCAGTGGGCGCAGGTGGCCCCGACGTTTCCGGCGCCGATCACCGCAATCTTCGCACGACGCATGAGTCTCTCCGGGTCCGCCCGCGGCCGGGACCGGCGCGGCGGGCGGGACTATAGCCCGTCTTCCCGCCGATCGGCCCGGTCTCAGAGTCGGCGCGAATACCGGGAGTTTGCCGCTATTGTCGCCCATGGACCTCGACCCGGAACGGCTCTCCGCCGCCGAGCGGTACAAACTGCTGATCGGCTGCGTCGTCCCCAGGCCGATAGCGTTCGTCTCGACCGTCTCGCACGACCGGCGGCCCAACCTCGCGCCGTTCTCGTTCTTCGCGGGCGTCGGCTCGAACCCGATGACCCTGCTCTTCTGTCCGGCAAACGACGCCGAGGGCAACGAGAAGGACACGCTGCGCAACTGCAAGCCCGAAAGCGAGGGCGGCACGGGCGAGTTCGTGGTGAACCTGGCGAGCGAGCCGTATGCGCACCTGGTAGCCGCAGCCGCGGAGCCGCTGCCGCACGGGGAGAGCGAGTTTGACATGACGGGCCTGACGCCCGCGCCGAGCGTCGTCGTGCGTCCGCCGCGCGTCGCGGAGGCGCCGGTCGCGTTCGAGTGCCGGACGCAGCAGGTGATCCGCACGAACCCGGGCGTGCCCGCGGGCGGGAACGTGGTGATCGGGCGCGTCGTCCACGTTCACGCCGCCGACGGCGTGCTGAACGAGCGCCTGCACGCCGACCCGGATCGACTGGCGGCGGTGGCCCGCATGGGCGGACACACCTACTGCCGCACGCGCGAGCGGTTCACGCTGGAGATCGGCCTCCCCGCGCTCACCACGCCTCGGCCCTGGGAAAAACAAACGGGGCCTCCGCTCTGATCGCGGAAGCCCCGTGGACGGGGTTGAGTTGTCGCCCGGCGACGATCAGCGACGGCGGCGGAAGGCGATCGCGCCGCCCGCGAGGGCGAGGGCGATCGTGCCCGGAGCCGGAATGATCTCAGCGCTGACGAGCGTGGGAACGCCGCTGAAACTCTTGGTCATGAACTCGCTGGCGGAAGAGATGAACAGTTGCACGAGCGCGCCCTCGAAGGGAGCGATCGGACCCTGGAAGTTCGTGCTGAACACGCCGGCGGTGGAGCCGTTGAACTTGGCGTCGCCGGAGTTGTCGTTGATGAGAACGTTGCTCAGCTGCCCGTTGAAGAAGACGGTGCCGAACGCGCCCTTGATCCACGTGCCCTCGACAAGACCGGTGATGGTGTCGCCATTGGCGTCGGTGACGGAGAACGAGCCTTGTCCGTCGGCGGTCGAGCCGTTGTTGTTCGTCACGTCGATGGTCAGCGTGTAGTCGGCCGAGTCGAAGCCGTAGAAGCCCGCGTTGAACTCCGCCGTGCCGCCCGCGCCCGTGAGACGGGTCACGTCTCCGGAGGTCAGCAGGCCTGCCTTCGCGTTGAAGATCGCGGTGCCCGCGTCGAACGACCCGTCGAGGTCGCTGTAGGTGTACGAGAGGATCGCGTCCGCCGAAGCGACGCCCGCCAGCCCCAGCGCGGCGACCGCGCCCATTCCGATGCACACACGGTTCATTTCTGGTTCTCTCCTGTTTGAATCTGCGAAACTCGGCCCGACGGCAAGTGGACAAACACACACGCAACCGCGGGAGTTCCCGACCGGCCCCGCATCCGCCCGGACTGGGCGGAAGCCTCCTCGGAGCCTCCGGCATCTCTCCCCTCAGTGGGGAAACTGTATCAGGATCCGGCTGTGATTCAAGAGGTAAGCCCAGATTTCACTGCCAGAAGGGCGGCCAATCGGGGCGGGGGTCCGATACCTGCCGTCGGAACCCCCGGAATGAGAAACGCCCCGCACGGGGGCGAGCTCGAAGGCGGCATTTGTATGGGTGCTTGGGGAGGCGCTTAGCGCCTGCGGCGGGCGGCAAGGAGGCCGAAGCCGACGCCGGCGAGGCCCAGAACTCCCGGCGCGGGAACGATCACGAAGACCCCGGTTCCGGCAGCGGAGTCGTTCGCGCTCACGGTGAACTTCCACTCGGCGAACATCTCAAAGGCGGGCACACCGAGCGCGATGAAGTTGCCCGCGCCGGCGGGGTACTCATCGGAGTCCGTTTCCGATCCCCACGCGTCCGGCTCGACGAGCGGACCGGGGATGAGGGAGGCGAAGGGGGTTCCGAAGTTGTAACTGGTGTAGTACATCGTGCCGCCGGGCATGAGGCCCACGACCGACGCCCCGTTCCCGTCGCCGTCGGTGACAGTCATGCCGCCCGAGGCGCGGGCGAGCGGGCTGTTGATGGTCGGGAAGCCGAGCGATCCGATGGTGATCGTGAAGGTCGTGTCCACGGCGCCCGCCATCACGGAGAAGCCTCCGGCGAGCACCGGGTCCTCCTGGATGTAGGAGGAGCCTTGCGTCAGCCTCGCGATGAGCGAGCCGGTGTCGTTGTTGACGAAGTCCACGGTGCTGGGCAGGTTCCAGACCCACGTGTCCTCGCTGATCCACTCGCCATCCTCCAGAGAGACCTTGAAGGTCGCTTCTCCGAGGGAACTGGAGGCGGTGAAGATGAGCGGCGGGTTGGAAATGTCGGCGACTGCCGGAGCGGCGAGAGCCATGCAGAAAGCCCCCGCGACGAGAACTCGAACGAGCCGAGGCTCCGCCTCAATGCGAACGTTCATGCTTCAACATCTCCTCTTTGGACTGCTCGGAACCCGCCCGGTCGGCCACGCCCTGCCGAGCGATGGTGTGTGGAACGGTCGATCAGCGACGACGGCGGATCGCGGCCAGGCCGCCCAGCCCCAGCAGGGCCAGCGAGCCGGGCGCGGGGACGATGGTGTAGACGCTGGTGCCGCTGGCAAGGTCGAAAGCGGTGAGGGTGAAACTCCAGCGCGCGCTCATGTCGAAGACGCCGACGCCGATCGGGGCGAACCCGCCGCCGCCGGGGAACTCGTCCGACGCGGTGTCGGTGGCGAACGCGCCGGCGGAGAAGCCGCTGTTCAGCAGCGAGGCGAACTGCGTGCCGCCCGGCACCTCGCCGTTGTAGTGCGACAGGTGCGCCCCTGCGGCGTCCGGTGTGAAGGTCACGCCGTTGCCGTTCACGTCCGTGATGCTGACGGCGGCGGACGCAGCGCCCACGGCGTTGCTGATCGTCGGGAAACTCAGCAGGCCGGAGCCGACCGAGAAGGCCGTGTTCTGGTTGTTCGCCTGGACGTTGAAGTTCAGGTGAATCACGGGGTCGGCGATGAAGGTCACCGAGGCGGTGCCGAGCGTGGCGAGGACCGAGCCGTCCTTTGTCTTGATGTCGATGGGGTTGTCGAGGTTCCAGTAGAAGTTGCCCTGGTCGTCCCATGTGCCCATGTCGGTCGTGGCGACGAACGAGCCGGACTCTCCGCCGACGGTCGCGACCAGCGTGAAGACCTCGTAGGAGATGTCCGCGTTCGCTACGCCGCACGCCGAGAGAATCGCCACCACGCCGCCGACCGTCCCACCGAGCCGATTCCGTGTCATGTCCCTCACTCCAGTTCCGATCGCGCCCTCCGCGAGTCCGGGAACGCCCCGCGCGCGAACGCGATGCTCCATTGTGGACTGTCGCGGCCGCACTCCGGCGACCGACATCTCCTCCCGGTCTGTGCCGACCGCCCCGACGACGGACACTCGGCATCCTCTCTCTGCCCATGATCTCATCGGGAAGAGGACCCTGTGTCAAGACCCTTCGTCGCATTTCGTCCGAGAAAAACTCGGCAGGGTCGACGAAAGGTCTTTGTTTGGGTCACTTTGGCCACTACTCGCCAGTCCTCCTCCGTCTCGTCAAACCACGGTCGGGTCGACATCGCATCGTGCGTATGTCGCCCGGTGCGGCTGTGGTACACTCCCCGTGCAGGGGCGAGAGAGAGAGAGTCCTTTTGGGCCGAGGCATGTCGACCGTGCTGGCCGCCGCGCTCGCGTGTGCGTCCACGATTGTTGCGACCGCGGGCCGGCAGCTCCAGGCTGTCGGCGCGGCGGGATCCGTCGTCCAGCCCGAGCACGATGAGGAGATCGGCCAGCGCCATCTGATCCTGCGCCTCGTCCCCGGCGCGGCGCTCTCGATCGGCGCGGACGGCCGCCTTGTTGTCACGCACTCCGATGTCGAACCGATCGTCGGGGAACGGCTCGCCCAGGCGTTGCACGCCCTCGGCGCGAGTCTTCAACCCGCGCTGCCATTCGAACCCGCGAACGCCCCGGCGCACGCTGCCTCGGGTCTGGACCGGTTCGTCGCCCTGAGGCTCGGAGACCACGCCGACGCCGAGGCCGTCGCGGGCGTGCTCGACGCGTGCCCTTCGCTGATCGCCGACGCTCGACCTTCTCGGATCGGGCGCGCGGCTTCGAACGGGACCATCCCGAACGATCCGCTCTTCCCGCAGCAGTATGCGCTGCTGAACCTGGGCCAGACCGTGCAGGGGCAGAAGGGCGTGCCCGGGGCCGACATCCGTGCCACCCATGCATGGGCGCTGCACGCGTACGGCGCGGGCGTCACGATCGCCGTGCTCGATTCCGGCGTCAGCGAGAGCCACCCCGACCTCGCGGATCGCCTCGTCCCCGGCTGGAACTTCGTCAACAACAACGACAAGACGGACGACGACTACTCCTCACACGGAACACACTGCGCCGGCGTCGCCGCGGCCTCTGGCAACAACGGGCTGGGCGTCGCGGGTATCGCGTGGTATGCGAACATCCTGCCCGTGAAGGTCCTGAGCAAGTACGGCTTCGGCACCGAACTGACCTGCGGAGCCGGCCTGGTATGGGCCGCGGACCAGAACGCCCGGGTCGCCTCGGTCAGCATCGGCTTCGATCCCTTGCCCGGGAGCGACGAGGACACGTTCCTCCGCGCCGCGGTGGACTACGCGACCATCGCCGGCATGCTGGTGGTCGCGTCGGCGGGCAACACGCCGACGCAGCCGGTGGCCGCACCCGCCCGCTATCCCAACGCTGTCGCTGTCGGCGCGACGGACAACCGCGACCTCCTGTGGTCCGCCAGCGCGACCGGGCCGGAGATCAGCGTCGTCGCGCCGGGAGTCGGCGTCCTCTCGACGTGGGACTCCAAGTACTTCGGCAAAGGCGAGAACACCTACGACCACGCGACCGGGACCAGCCAGGCCTGCCCGCACGTGGCCGGCGTGGCCGCGCTGCTGTTCTCGGTCGACCCGGCGCTGACGCCGCAGGAGGCGAGGGCCATCATCCAGGCGACGGCCGATGACCTCGGCCCGCCGGGCTGGGACTCCGCGTACGGGCACGGCAGGATCAACGCCGAGTGCGCCGTTCGATGGGTGAAGGGCCGATCGCCCGATGACGCCATCAACGGCGACGAGTGGCGGCTGTGCATCGCGGACTTCAACCGCGACGGCGTCGTCGACTCGCGCGATTTCTTCGCGTTCTTGAACGCATGGTCGGCGGGCGACGACAGCGCCGATATCGCGCCGCCCTTCGGCGTCGTGGACACGCTCGACTTCATCGCGTTCCTCAACTTGTACACCAAGGGCTGCCCGTAGCCCCACGCACCCGATCGGACCACCGGACCGGTCCGCGCCGGCGCAGAGAATGCCCCCGGGCGTCGGTGGGTCGCCCGGGGGCTGGGAGGCGCGGGACCGACGGAGCCTGAAGACTCAGGCCCTCACGCCGATCCCGGTGGCGGGACTTCGGGTTGTCGCTCGGGCCGCGCGGCGCGCTCCCTGCGCCGACGCGCCCGGCGAATGATTCATCAACTGCACCCCATGCTGTTCCCGCAGTTCAGGCACTTGTAGCAGGTGCCGCTGCGAACGGTGATCGTGCCGCAGACATCGCACGGCGGGGCGTCGTTGACGCTGTCGAGCGCGACCGACAGCGTCGAGGCCTGCACCGACTCGTACTCGACCAGCACCATCGACGAACGCCGCGAGACGCCGGCGGAGGCCTGTGGCGCCGCGCCCTGCGCAGTCGGACGCGGCTCGACCATCGCCGCCATCGCGGACGGCACCCTCACCGGCTCGGCAACGGAAACGGACGCGGGGGTCGTGCAACTCGCTTGCTCCTGCGTGGTGGTGTCCCGGGCGGACGGCATCCGCCCCTGCTCCTCCGATGGACGACGCGGCGCGTTCGCCTCGCGGTATCCGGGGATGAACTGCATCCCGAGCCAGCGGAAGATGTAGTCCACGAGGCTCTTGGCCATCGGGATGTCCCGGTTCGTCGTCATCCCCGCCGGCTCGAAGCGCTGGTGGGTGAACTTCGTGACCAGGCTCTCGACGGGGACGCCGTACTGGAGCGCGACGCTCGTCGCCGTGCCCAGCGAGTCCATCAGCCCGCCGATGGTCGAGCCTTCCTTCGCCATGGTGATGAACAACTCGCCCGGCAGGCCGTCCTCGTAGAGGCCGACGGTGAGATAGCCCTCGTGCCCGGCGACGTTGAACTTGTGCGTGATCGAGCGGCGCGTGTCGGGCAGCCGGCGGCGCATCGGGCGGTGGATGATGGTCACGCCGTCGCCCGTAGGCTCAGCCGGTCCACTCGCAGTCGCCGCAGCCGGGGCGGATGCAGCCGAAACCGCCGGCGCCACCGGCTGGGGGACAGGCTCCCCCTGCGCGTAGCCCTCCCCGCGCGCGATCTCGGCGTCCGCGGAGGCGGCCGGGGCGTCCGACTTGGTGCTCAGCGGCTGGCTGAGTTTGCACCCGTCGCGGTAGAGCGCGTTCGCCTTCAGGCCCAGTTCCCAACTGAGGCGGTAGCACGCCTTCACGTCGTCCGCCGTCGCCTCGTTGGGCAAGTTGATGGTCTTGCTGATCGCGCCGCTGATGAAGGGCTGCGACGCGGCCATCATGCGGATGTGCCCGTCCGACCGGATGAACCGGACGCCGGTGCGGCCGCACTTGTTCGCGCAGTCGAAGACAGGCAGGTGCTCGGGCTTGAGGTGCGGGGCTCCCTCGACCGTCTGCGTGCCGCAGATCACACGGTTGAGGTGCTCGACCTGCGCCGCGGTCAGCCCGATCGCCCGAAGCACGTTGAACGCCGGGTCGGCCTTGGCGGCCTCCGGGTCGACGCCGAGCCGCGTGAGCGCGTCGTCGCCCAGCGCGTACGGCGCGAACGCCATCGTCAGTTCGAAAACCGTGGCGAGCGACGCCGAGATGCGCTCCACGTCGGCCTCCGACAGGCCCTTGGAGAGCAGCCAGCGCGAGAACGTCTGGCCCTTCTTCGTGCCCTTCACGCCGTCGGGCAGCGGCACCTCCATGTGCAGCGCGCCGAGGAGATACTCGAGTATCTCGCGGACCTCTGTCTCGTCGTAGCCCAGGGCGACCAGCGCCGGCTCGACCGAGTCGTTGGCGATCTTGAAGTACCCGCCGCCGGCGAGTTTCTTGAACTTCACCAGCGCGAAGTCCGGCTCGACGCCCGTCGTGTCGCAGTCCATCAGCAGGCCGATCGTGCCCGTCGGCGCGATCACCGTCACCTGCGCGTTGCGGAACCCGTGCTTCTCGCCCAGCGCCAGCGCCTCGTCCCACGCCAGCGTTGCGTGCGCGAGCAGCGACTTGCCGTTCGCCAGCCCGAGCGACCCCGAACGGATCAGTTCGTGGTCGATCGGTACGGGACGGATGCGAAGGTCTTCCCACTCATCCGAGTGCCGGTCCACGCCGTGCGCGGCACGACGGTGGTTGCGGATCACGCGGAGCATGTTCCCGCGATCTGCCTCGAAGCCCGCGAACGGGCCGTGCTCCGCCGCCATCAACGCGGACTGCCGGTACGCCCGCCCCGTCAGGATCGACGTCAGGCACGCGCACACCGCCCGCGCCTTGTCCGAGTCGTACGGGATCCCCGCCTGCATCAGCATCGCGCCCAGGTTCGCGTAGCCGAGCCCCAGCGTGCGGTACTTCCAACTCAGTTCCGCGATGCGCCGGCTCGGGTACGCCGCCATCAGCACGCTGATCTCGAGCACCGTCGTCCACAGGTCGATGGCGTGCTCGTAGGCCTCGGCGTCGAAGACGCGCTTCGTCGAGTCGTAGAACCGGAGCACGTTGAGGGACGCGAGGTTGCAGGCGGTGTCGTCGACGAAAAGGTACTCAGAGCACGGGTTACTTGCGTTGATTCTCCCGGCACTCGGGCACGTGTGCCATGCGTTGATGGTCGAGTCGAACTGCACGCCGGGGTCCGCGCACCGCCATGCCGCGTAGGCCACGTCGTCCCAGAGTTTGCGGGCCTTGAAGACCCGCGCCACCTGGCCCGTCGTGCGCCACGTCGTCTCCCACTCCGCGTCCGCGTCCACCGCGTCGAAGAACTCGTCCGGCACACGCACCGAGTTGTTCGAGTTCTGCCCGCTCACCGTCTGGTACGCCTCGCCGTTGAAGTCGTAGTCCAGGTCCAGCCCGAGTTGGCGGCAGGTCTCGGCGATCTCCTTGTCGCTCTTCTTGAGCAGCCGCAGCCCCTCCACCATCGCCGCAACCTTGATCTCCTCGCGCACCTTCCAGTTGATGAAGGTCTGGATGTCGGGGTGGTCCATGTCGAGGCAGACCATCTTCGCGGCCCGGCGCGTGGTCCCGCCGCTCTTGATCGCCGCCGCGGCCCGGTCGCCGATGCGCAGCCACGACATCAGCCCGCTGCTCCGCCCGCCGCCGCTGAGCCGCTCGCCCTCGGCCCGCAGCCCGGAGAAGTTCGTGCCGGTGCCCGAGCCGTACTTGAACAGGCGTGCCTCGCGCGTCCACAGGTCCATGATCCCGCCCGGGTTCACCAGGTCGTCCGTGATCGACTGGATGAAGCACGCGTGGGGTTGCGGATGGCTGTAGGCGTCAGCCGCCTCGCGCACCTCGCCCGTCGCCGGGTCGGGCACGAAGTGGCCCTGCGCCGGCCCATCAATCCCGTACGCCCAGTGCAGCCCGGTGTTGAACCACTGCGGGCTGTTGGGCGCGCACATCTGGTGCACCATCATGTAGACGAGTTCGTCGTAGAACGCGCAGGCGTCCTCCGGCGTGTCGAAGTACCCGTGCCGCTCGCCCCAGTGACGCCAGCACCCGGCCAGACGGTGGATCACCTGGCGCGCCGAACGCTCGGGGCCCAGCACGGGCCGGCCGTCCTCGCCCTTCACCACCGGCGACTCGCCCGGCAGCGCATACGGCTGCTCCAACTGCGGCACGCCCGCCTTGCGGAAGTACTTGCTCACCATGATGTCCACGGCCAGTTGGCTCCAGGACGAGGGCGCCTCCGCGTCCTTCATCTCGAACACCACCGACCCGTCCGGGTTCGTGATGCGACTCGACCGCTTCGACCACTGCACCGTGGCGAACGGATCGGAACCGGCCTTCGTGAACTTCCGTGTGATCTTCATGGCTGCGTTTCCGTGCAACAAACCTGGATCGACTCGAAGAAAGGCACCAAGGCACGCGGCATCGAGGCACCGAGGGTCACCCGCCGAGACTGCGGATCAGCCCGGCGAGCACTCGCTCGGCATCGTCGAGTTGCGACTTGGTCTTCTGGTACTCGCCGTCTTCAAGGTACTCAAACTCGAGGGCAAACAGCAGTTGCGTATCGATCTTGTAGAGTTCACCCCGCGCGGACTTGAGGAACCAGATGTAGTCCTGAGTGCTCCCGCTCCCGTACCCGCGGGCAATATTCGACGCCACGTCGATGGCGCACCGGCGCAGTTGAGCCGTCAGGCCGTAGCGCTCGTGCTCTGGCAGTCGATCAACCAGCCTGTGCAGCGACAGGCCAAGCCCAAACGCCTTCTGCCATGCAATCAGATCTCGGTAACTCTTAATCGGTTCACTCATCACTCGTGCCCCGGTGCCTCGTGCCTCGATGCCTTCTTCTCAGTCAACCTTCGGCAGTGTCAGCCCTTCCTGGTCCTGGTACTTCCCGCCCTTGTCCGCGTAACTCCGCTCGCACGCCATCTCCGCTTTCAGGAACACCAACTGCGCGATCCCCTCGTTGGCGTACACCCGCGCCGGCAGCGGCGTGGTGTTGCTGATCTCCAGCGTGATCCGCCCGCGCCACTCCGGCTCCAGCGGCGTGACGTTCACGATCAGGCCGCAGCGGGCGTAGGTGCTCTTGCCCACGCAGATCGCCAGCACGTCGCGCGGCACCTCGACGAACTCGACGGTCTCGCAGAGGGCGAAGGAGTTGGGGGGGATGATGACGTATTCGGTGCCGGTCCTGGCGGTGTCCACCTCGACCATGAAGTCGTCGCTGAAGCGCTTGGGGTCCACGACGGCCACGTCGCCGTGGCGCGGGGTGGGGGTGAAGATCTTGAAGCGCGAGCCGACGCGCACGTCGTAGCCGTAACTGGAGACGCCGTAGGAGATGCGTCCGGGGCGCTTGACCGCGTCCTCGAAAGGCTCGATGCGGACGAGCCGTCGGATCTGGCTGTCGCAGAGCACTGGCACTCGCCGACCCCCGCTTGCGAAGGGGCGCCGACACGCGACACCCCCGGCGCGACGGCCCCTCGCCGCCACGCCGCGTCCCTCAATCGTTCAGTATCCAAACATATTCCGACTATCGAGTCCCGTCCACCGAGACGGGCCGCCAGCATACCACTACGGATCGTGCCGGCAAGGGGGTCAGACCACAAAATCCGGGGGAGAGGGTGTGGAAAAACTTGCGCAAAGATCGCAAGCCACGAAAAAACCGCCGCTTGCGCACCTGCCAACTTTTTCGCCCCCCCCTGCGGCGCACAATCCACACCCCCGGTGCGCAAACATCGGCGCGGCTCCAACCGATCCCGCCCCGCCCGCGTACCCTTGCCTTCGAGGGGCCAGGCGGAGACCACTTCGTGCAGACCATCGCTCGAAACAGCCATCGTGCGGCCGTGGCCCTTGCGGTCGTGCTCGCTGTGTCTTCGTTCGCCGCGACCGCGTGCTCGGGCGGCAAGAAGAAGCCCTCACGCGTCCAACCCACGCCCTACGTCAGCCGTGAGGTCGAGCCGATCCTCCGGGGGACCATTGGCTCCGTTGCCACCACCCGCGCGGGCGAGATGATCCTGCTCTCCGGCTTCGGCCTCGTCGTGGGCCTCAACGGCACGGGCGGGGGCACCCTCCCGGAGCCGATCGCCGCAACCATGGAGCGAACGATGAGCCTGCGCGGCCTCGGGCGGGCCGCGTCGGTCGAGGGGACCGCCCTCATCAACCCGCTCACCGGACAGCCTCGCTCGCCCCGTGAAGTGCTCCGCGACCCCAACACCGCCGTGGTCCAGGTCCAGGCTGTGCTCGCCCGCGGCACGCCGGAGGGCTTCCGCTTCGACGTCTTCGTCGAGGCCCTGAACGCCTCCTCCCTCGAAGGCGGCACGCTCTGGAGCACCGACCTGCGCCTCGGCCCTCCCGGCCTGTTCGGCGCGACCCAGACCCGCCGCATCGCCGAGGCACGAGGGCCGATCTTCATCAACCCATTCAACGACCCGGGCGTCTCCACCGCGACGACCCAGCGGACCGTCGGCCGCGTCCTCGACGGCGGCGTGGTGGTCGAGCCGCTGTCGATCGTGCTCAACCTCGACGTGCCCTCCCACCTGGTCGCCCGGCGCATCACCGAGGCGATCAACTCCCGGTTCCCGATGGGGGCGGGGGACGACGGCCCTGTCGCCCGTGGACGGACCGACTCGATCGTCGAGTTGTCCGTGCCCGCGTCCTACCGCGAGCGGCCCGCCGAGTACCTCACCCTCGTCGAGTTCCTGCACGTGGACACGCTGAACACCGAGGTCCACGCCCGCCGGTTCGTCGACGCCCTCCGAGCGCAGCCTGAGATGAGCGAGGAGTTGTCGTGGTGCCTCGCCGCGCTGGGCGACCGCGCCCTTCCCTTCGCCCGCGAGTTGTACGGCTACCCGGAGATCATGCCGCGGATGGCGGCGTTGCGGGCGGGCGTGCTGCTCCGCGACCCGACGACCGCCCCGCACCTGGAAGACCTGGCCCGCAACGGCGTGGGCGTGTTCCGGCAGGACGCGATCGGGATGCTGGGGAGGATCGACTCCGGCCCGTCGACGGACGTGCTCCTGCGCGAACTGGCGGCGTCGCGAGAACTCACGGTCCGCATCGCCGCCTACGAGTCGATGGTCAAGCGAGCCCAGCGGGCGTACCTCCGACAACTGATCGCCCGAGAGACGTCACGCCCGGCAGGGGCAGGCCCGATGATGACACAGGCCGACCTCGAGTTTGTCGCCTCGATGACGCTGCCCGAGGACCCGATCCGCCGCGTGCGCAGGACGCCGATCGCCGGACGGTTCCTGCTCGACCGGGTGCCCGAGGGCGAGCCGATGATCTACATCACCCAGCAGGGGACGCCGAAGATCGTCCTCTTTGGGTCGGATGTCCGGCTCGTCAAGCCCCTGCTGGCATCGGCGTGGTCGGACCGGCTCATGGTGACGGCGGACTCGCCCGAGGAGCCTGCCCGGCTGTATTACCGCGACCACCGCACCGGCCACACGACGGTGCAGCAGGTGGCCGACGACGCCGAATCGCTCATCTTCTTCTTCGCCCACGAACAAACGCCCGAGGACCCGCGGCCCGGGCTGGGGCTGAGTTACTCGGAGGTCGTAGGGGCGCTCCACGCCCTCTACCAGAGCCAGGCCTTGAACGCCTCGTTCACGACCGAGACCGACCGCCTGGTGGCGCTGCTGGCGGAGGCGGCTGCCGACACCGAGACGATGATGCGTCCTGAGTCGCCCGCGGACGCCGAGATCAAGCGTGCGGAGCGCCAAGTCCCGACGATCCACCGGGAGGCGCCCCGCCCGACGCTCGTGCCGATCCCCCCGCCTTCGGGCCGGCGCGGGTCTTGACGGAGCGAGCGTGCATAGGCCGATAAGTCGATCCTGCGACCCACGACGGAGCGGCGGACGCTACTCTGTCGCGGCTCGCCCGGTCGCCCGGTGGCGTCCGGCCGGGCTTGGTCGCCGGCTCACGGACGTGGCCGGCCTCCGCCCCGGATGCCGAAACGGGGCGGCGTGACAGGGAGGTTGCGGATGCGTCTGGTCCGGCTCACGCTCAACGGGTTCAAGTCCTTCGCCGACGCGACGGAGTTCACCTTCGACGAGTCCATCACCGGCATTGTCGGCCCGAACGGGTGCGGCAAGAGCAACGTCGTGGACGCCGTCAAGTGGGTGCTCGGCGAGCGGTCGAGCAAGAGCCTGCGCGGCAAGGAGATGATCGACGTCATCTTCGCCGGCTCCGCGGGGCGCAAACCCGCCGGCATGGCCAGCGTCACGCTGACCTTCGAGAACCCGGAGGTCGTCGGCGTGCCCACGGCTGACTCGGGCGGCGAGTTGAGCGCGCCCGACGGAGGCGATGAGGACGGCACGGAAGACCAGGCCGCCGACGACGGCTCGTCGGTGATCGACGCGCGCCTGCGCGGGCGGCGGTCGCTGCCCATCGACGCGGACACCGTCGAGGTCGAGCGTCGACTCTACCGCGACGGCACGAGCCAGTACCTCATCAACGGGCGGCGTGCGCGCCTGCGCGACATCCGCGAACTCTTCCTCGACACGGGCGTCGGCGCGGACGCCTACTCGATCATCGAGCAGGGCAAGGTGGATGCGATGCTGCTCGCGTCGCCCCAGGAGCGGCGCACCGTCTTCGAGGAGGCCGCCGGGATCGCGCGGTACAAGCAGCGGCGCGTCGAGTCGGAGCGCCGGCTCGACCGCTCGCAGGCGAATCTCGCGCTGACGCGCGAGCAACTCGAATCGACCGAGCGTCGGCTGCGGATCGTGCGAGGGCAGGCCGCCAAGGCACGACGATTCCGCGAACTCGACGACGAACTCCGCGCCCTGCGCGCGGCGGTCGCGTTCGACCAGTACGACGACCTGCGGCAGCGTCTGGACGGACTGACCTCGCGGCTCGCGGACCTCGAAGGCAAGCGCGAGGAGGCGATCGAGAAGGTGCGCCAGTACGAGGCGGCGCGCCAGGACGCCGACCTTGCGCGCGCCGAACTGGCGAGCAACCAGCGGCGTGCCGAGCAGGCCCGCCTGCAGAGCGAGCACGAGGCGTCGAGCGCGGCCCAGCGGGGCGAGATGGCCCGGACCACGCTCGCCGAAACGCGCCGGCAGGCCGAGGTGGACGCAGCACGCCTGGGCGAAGCGACGCGGAAGATCGACGAACTGAGCGCGGCGGCGGCGGACCTGGCCGAGCAGGTGGCCGCGCTCGCCGAGAGCGTCGCGGACGCGGAGCGTGCCCTGAGCCGCGCCAACGAGGAACGCGCTGAGGTCGTCGCGCGGCTGGCGGAAGAGACGGCCTCGCTCAACGAGCGGCGGGCCACGGTGGTGAGCGTGGACCGCGACGGCAACTATTTCCTGGCCATCGAGACCGGGAACAACCAGGCCGTCGACGTGGACACCCTGGGCGCCCGGGTCCGCGCGCTCGTGGCGAACAATC
>DAOMNQ010000001.1:48051-119367 GCA_035443945.1 Phycisphaerales bacterium
GGCAGTGCGAGAAGAACTGGAACGGCTCGCGTCGCGCATCGGCTCGCTCGAGGGTGAGGCTGCCAATCTGCGCCGCGAGGCCGACGCCCTGGAGAAGGCCGTGACGCGCCGCGAGGCCCGAGCCGCGGAACTCGAAGCGGAACTGCTGCGGCGCGACGGCTCGTCCGCGTCCCTCTCGGAGGATCGCCGCGTCGTGGCGGAGCGTCTCTCGGAGCGTGAGCAGCGCCACGTGCGACTCGACAGCCGGAGGCAGACGCTGGAAGAAATGCTCGCGGCCCGCGCGGGGCTTGGCGAGGCCGTGCGCGCCGTCCTCGAACGGCGCGAGCGCGGCGAGGGGTTCGCGGGCGTGATCGCGCCGCTGGCCGACCTGGTCGAGACCGCGCCCGAGCACGCGCCCGCGGTCGAGGCCGCGCTTGGGCCGGCGTTGCAGGCGCTGGTGGTTGAGACGGTGTCGTCCCTGCCGCGCCCGGAAGAACTTGCCGCGCTGCCCGGCCGCGTCACCTTCGTCCCGATCGCGCGGATCGGCCCGATGCCCGCCCGCAAGTCGCCCGGCGCGGCGGACGGGGCGTTCGAGCGCGTTGTTCCGCTGCGCACGGTCGTGCGCGCCCGCGGAGGGCTGGAAAGCGAGCGGACGGAAGCCCTCCTCGACCGCCTGCTCGGGGATGCGTACCTCGTCCCAGACCTGGACTCGGCAGTGCTGCCCGCCGCGGGTCCGCTCGCGGGCTGCCGCATGGTCACGCGCGACGGCTCCGTGCTCGAACCGGACGGCCGCGTGGTCGCCGGCCCGCGCGCGGCCTCCGAGGGTGTGCTGCAGCAGCGCAGTGAACTCACCCGCCTTGAAGCCGAACTGCGCGAGTCGGCGTCGGGCCTGGCGCACGAGCGTGCCGCGCTTGAGCGCGTGGACGCCGAAGCCGCCGCCCTCAACGCCGTGCGCACCGAACTCCGCCAGTCGCTCGCCAACGAGCAGCGGCAACTCGCCTCCGAGCAGTCCCGCCTCGACCGCCTGCGCACCGAGGCGGCCCGCCTCGAACGGGAACGCCAGGGCGCGGCCGATGAAGCAGATCGTGCCCGCGAGCGCCTCGCCCGCGTCGAACGTGACCGCGCTGCGTTGCGTGAGCGTGCCGAGATGCTGGCCCGCCTGCACGACGACCAGGCCGCCGAGGCCCAGCGCCTCGAAGCCGAGGTCGGGCGCACGCAGGCCCGGCGCGACGCGATCGGCGAGCGGATTGGCGCGGCCAGGGTCGAGATCGGGCGTGTCGGCGAGCAGTTGGCGGCGGCGCGCCGCGAGCACAGCCGCGTCCAACTCGCCCGCGACGACGCGGAGCGGCAGGCGCGTGACGTGGACCAGCACCTCGGCCGCGTGCGGGCGCGGGTCGCGGACCTCGAGCGCGAGATCGCCGACGCCGCCCAGCGCGAAGCCGAGGCCCGCGCCGAAGCAGCACGCCTCGGCGCCGAGTGCGAGCAAACCGCGACGAGGCTCGCCGAGGCGGACGCCCGCGCGGCCGAACTCGGCGAAGCACTCGGCGTGGCCCGACAGCGTGCCCACGCAGTCGAACGCGACTGGCACAGCGTCGAAGTCGCCCGGCGCGAGGTCGAGGTCAAGCGCGAGAACCTCGAGGAGCGCGCCCAGGAGGACCTCGGCATCAACCTGAACGCCGAGTACGACGACTACCGCGCGGTCATGGAGCCGGGCGACGTGGCTCGCGTGGACCAGGCCGACGCGGCCGCCCGCATCGACGCCCTGCGTGACGAGATCCGCCGGCTTGGCAACGTCAACCTCGACGCGATCGAGGAGGAGACGCAACTCGAAGGCCGCAACGAGGAACTCGCCCGGCAGGTGGCCGATATCGACGAGGCCTGCGTGAAACTCCGCGAACTCATCGACCGCCTGAACGTCGCAAGCCGCGAGCGATTCGCCGACGCCTTCGAGCGGATCAAGCGCGAGTTCGCCGGCCAGGACGGCATGTTCCGGCGCCTCTTCGGCGGCGGCAGCGCGGAACTGCGCCTCATGCCGCTGGTCAAGACCATCGACGGCCCCGACGGCCCGCGGAAGGTCGAAACCGACGAGATCGACCTGCTCGAGAGCGGCATCGAGATCGTCGCCAAGCCGCCCGGCAAGCAGCCCCGCACCATCAGCCAACTCTCCGGCGGCGAGAAGACGCTCACCGCCGTCGCCCTGCTCATGTCCATCTTCCGCAGCAAGCCGAGTTGCTTCTGCATCCTTGACGAGGTGGACGCCGCCCTCGACGACGCGAACGTCGGGCGCTACTGCGACGTCGTCCGCCAGTTCACCGACCGCTCGCACTTCATCGTCATCACCCACAACAAGCGCACCATGCAGGCCGCCGACCGCCTCTACGGCGTGACCATGCAGGAACGCGGCGTCTCGACCCGCGTGAGCGTGAAGTTCGAGCAGACCGGCGCGCGGGTGCAGCCCGACGGCCAGCCCGTCGCCGTCGAGGCGAAGGCCAACGGCACGCCCGCGAACGGCGGGGCCAAGCCGCTGCGTCGCGCCCTCGGCGCAATGCGTGAGGCGCGCGAGACGACCACCGTCGAGCAGTCGTAGCGAACCTACTCCGCCGGACGCGCGAAGTCGCCCCGCTGCCAGGCGCGGATCACCGCCCCCGCGACCTCATCGCACGCCTTCGGAGCGGCGTCGCCGGCACAGTTGGTCGCGATCAGCACCGCGAAGTCCTTCTCCGGCGCGGCCCAGACCACGCAGTACCACATCGTGTTGCTCCCGGCGTGCGAGAGCGCGCCGCCGCCTGCCCACGGGCGCGCGGGCGTGCCCCACCCCATCGCGTAGGACTGGCCGTCCGCGTCCTCGTGCATCGCGGCGAAGGTCTCGGGCTTCAGCAGCAGGCCGGCCTCGCCCCGCGCCCCGGCCAGATGCAGCCGCACGAACTTCGCCCAGTCCGCGAGCGAGGCGTGGACCGTGCCCGCGGGGCCGAGCACGCTCGGGTTGTCCGCACGCACGCCCGGCTCGACCGGCGTCCACGAGTCGTTCGCGCGCCGGTGCGCACGCGGCTGGTCGATCGTGCCCGCCTCCCCGGGCGGCCCGAACCCGGCCGTCTCCATGCCCAGCGGCTCGAAGACGCGCTCGCGCATCAGGTCCTCCCACGCCTTGCCCGTCACGCGCTCGCACATGGCGCCGGCGATGACGTACCCCACGTTCGAGTAGTGCATCGCCGAGCCGGGCGGGACCTCGGGGGCGTTCGCGAAAGCGAGTTCGACGACGCGCCGGCGCCTGTCGATCATCGGGCCGGTCAGCGTCCACATGCGGGCGTGGAGCGAGTCCGGCCTGCGGTCCTCGGCCAGCCCGGACCGGTGCCGAAGGAACTGCGCGAGCGTCACGCCCCGCCACCCCTCGTGGATGCTGTCGATCTGGTCCGCGAAGACCTCGCCGACGGTGGAGTCCCACCGCAGCAGGCCCTCCTCGACAAGCACGCCGCAGAGCGTGGCCGTCATGGCCTTCGTGCACGATCCGAGATGCCAGAGGTCGTCGCGGGAAACGGGCTGCCCGCTCCCGACCGCACGCACACCCACGGCCTCGACCGCGACGATCTCGCCCTCGACGACGACGGCCGCGCCGAGCGCGGGCAGGGCGTGCTGGGAACGCACGGTCTCAAGTTCGTTGCGCAGACTCCAGTCCTGCGCGATCGCACAGCCTCCGAAGACCGCAACGAAAATCGCTACCAGACTCGCGCGCATGGCTCAGAATCCTCGCTCGCCAGTTCACCTGGCGCATGCTCAATCCACGACTACCCCCCCCACCAGTTCCCCGATCCCCGCCGCTCCCTGTCCTCGCACCCACCGCTCCAGCCCGCGCGCCACGCGCAGCGGCGCCCTCGGATCAGCGAACAGCGCGGTCCCCATCTGCACCGCGCTCGCCCCCGCGAGGATCAACTCCGCCGCGTCGTCCCACTCCTGCACGCCACCGCACCCGATGATCGGCGTCCCCGTGTCGCGGCAGACGAGCACGTACGCGTCGTACACAAGTTTCACCGCGATCGGGTGCACCGCAGGCCCGCTCAGCCCGCCCGTCACGTTCGCCAGCCGCGGCCGGCGCGTCGCCACGTCGATCCCCATCGCCGGCACCGTGTTCGCAATCGTCAGCCCGTCGGCCCCGGGTCGCCCGTTCGGCCCCGCCGGCCGCGCCCCGGCGTCGATCGCCGCCCGCGCCAGGTCCGCGATCCCGTGCGGCGTCCCGATCGCAACCGGGCTGAGTTTCACGAACAGCCGCGTGCGCAGCAGCGCGGCCCGCACCGCCTGCACCAACTCGCGCAGCAGCCGCGGGTCCGCCCCGAACTCCGTCCCGTGACGGACGTTCGGGCACGAGACGTTCAACTCGACAGCCGCGATCGCCTCGATCTCGCCCATCGCCCCCGCGACGCGCACATAGTCCTCGACCGAGAACCCAGCCACCGACCCGACCACCGCGGTCGGCACCCCGGCGATCCGCGGCGCAACGTGCGCCTCGAAGTCGTCCAGGCCCACGTTCGCCAGCCCGATCGCGTTCAGCATCCCGGCCTTGGACTCGAGGATGCGCCACGTCGCGTTCCCCTCGCGCGGCTGCGGCGTGATCGACTTCGTGACCACCGCCCCAACGCGCCCCAGGTCCAGCGCGTCCCCCATCTCGTCGAGCGTGCCGGCCGTCCCCGCCGCCAGCATGACCGGATTGCGCAGCCGCAGCCCGGCAAGATCGGTCGAGAGGAGCGTGTCCTGGCTGTTCATCGTGCCCCTTAGCGTACCCTGCCGCGTCTTGCTCCGTGTCCTCCGCTGTGCTTTCACGGCCCCTGTGTTCCGCCCGCTCCACATGCGCGGGGGCTATGGTCCCGCATGGACATCGAGCAGCGCATCGCCCAGTTCGAGAAGATGGCCCACGACGACCCCGACAACGACATGGCCCATTTCTCGCTCGGCGGGGCGTACAACCAGGCGGGTCGGTTCGCCGAGGCGGCCGCCAGTTACCAGCGGTGCATCGCCCTCAACCCCGGCATGTCGAAGGCGTACCAACTCGCCGGGGCCGCGCTGATGGCGTGCGGGCGCGAGGACGAGGCCGCGGAGGTGCTGACGCGCGGCTACACCGCGGCCGCCGAGCGGGGCGACCTGATGCCGAAGAAGGCGATCGGGGAACTGCTCGAGCGGCTCGGCCGCCCGATCCCCGAGGTCCGCTCCGCCGCCCCGGCGGTCGCCCCCCCTTCCGGCGGGTTCGTGTGCGGGCGCACGGGCCGCCCGGGAACGAAGATGGACCGCCCCCCCTTCCGCGGCCCCGTGGGCGAGTGGATCGCGTCCAACATCTCGCGCGAGACGTGGGAGTCCTGGATTGCCCAGGGTACCAAGGTCATCAACGAACTCCGCCTGGACCTGAGCCGCGACGAGGACGCGGCGACGTACGATCAACACATGAGAGAGTTCCTTGGCATGGAAGATGCCGATAACGCGGGTCGGCATTAGACCCCGAGGAAACTCGGAATCGGCGCTGGAAGGGCCGAACATGCATGAAACCTGCACTCGAAATCGGTTCGTATCTCGGGAATCTGTCTTGTGGCGAACCGCGCAACCCCTTATTCTGGGCGGCAGTAGGAACCGCGGTGTCGCGGCCTGAGAGAGTGTTCCGAGAGATCGAGAGGAGACAGGACATGAAGAAGATCGCTGTTCTGCCGCTTGTGTGCGGCCTGGCTGTCGCGTCCCACGCGTCGGCGATGGATTACGTGTTCGACTTTGGTACCGTTCTGATCACGCCTGCCAACCCGCAGAATCAGAACGCGACGCTCAGCCCCGGCGCTGGCTGGGAGGTCGTCGGCTTCACGTTCGATGGGTACTACACCTACTCGCACTCCTTCTTCGCCACCGACGCCCGTCTGGACATCTACGGCCCCGGCGGCTTCCACTACGCGGTCGGCGGGTACGACAACTACTCCGGCAACCCGTGGCAGTTCGGCGATGGCGAAGGCCAGAAGACCCACTCCGCCGGCATCGGGCCTGTCAACGCCAACGGCGACTGGACGGTCGTGGTCAGCAACGACTGGGCGCCCAGCGCGGGCCACCCCTGGTCGAACCTCACCGTCACACTGCACATGGTTCCCGCCCCCGGCAGCCTCGCGCTGCTCGGCCTCGCGGGCGCGGCCGCGTTCCGTCGCCGCCGCTGATACCGCCGTCCGAACGGCGCTGTCCACACACGAGCGGCCCCGGCGTTCTGCCGGGGTCGCTTCTCTTTTGCATCACGCCGCCGTTCCTACCCGAGCAGCCCGCGACGCCGGAGCGACCCGAGCAGCAGTTCGCCGGGGTCCGTATCGCTCCGCACGAGTTCGTGCGCGGCGCTGCGGGCGCGGCACGCGGCCCGGACAGCCGCGACGTGGTCCTCCAGCCGCCGCTTGTACGCTCGGATGAGCGCCCCCGAGAGCGTGACCTCCGCGGTCGAGCCGCTCTCGGCGTCCGTGAGCCGCAGATCGCCGACAAGGCCCCGCTCCGCGTCGCGCTCCGGCTCCAGTTCGCCGGGAGAGAGCACGTGGATCGCGTAGGCGTCCACGTCGTGACCGCCGACGAGGTAGTTCAATCCGTCTCCGAGGCCGTCTCGAAAGAGAAAGTCGCTGACCAGCACGACGACGCCCTTGCCCTTTCGCGACAGCGTGAACTCCCGCATCGCGCCGGCGAAGTCCGGATTGGCTGGGCCGCCCGCGGGCCGCTCACTCATGCTCTCCACAAGAAACGACGCCAGCCGCTGGACGTTCCGACGGCCCCGCATCGGCGCGAGCCGCCGCAGGCGCCCCCCACCCGGCGCGCCGAAGACCGCCACGCTCACGCGGTTCTGGTTCACGAGGCCGAGGTAGCCAAGCCCCATCGCCAGTCGGTGCGCGAACAGGAGTTTGCTCGGTGATGACTCGGTCGCCCCCGCCTCCATCGATGCGGAAGTGTCGATCACGAGGTGCAGGCCGAGGTCCTCCTCCTCGCGGAAGAGTTTGATGAGGAACTTGTCCAGCCGGGCGTAGACGTTCCAGTCCAGGTGCCGAAGGTCGTCGCCCGGCGTGTAGTCGCGGTAGTCATCGAACTCGACGCTCCGCCCGCGCCGCTTGCTCCGACGCTCGCCCGGCAGCCGCCCCGCAAAGACCCGGCGGCTCAGCAGGTCGAGCCGGTCCAGGCGCGCGGCAAGGCTCGGGCCGATCAGGTCCTCGACCGTGCGGATGCGCTCGGCGTGCGGGGTGATGAGCACTCAGGCCCTCCTCGGATGCGGCGTGGTAGAGTACGCGAGGACGAACGGAGGCGACCATGGCCGCGAAGACCCTGCGGTGGTGCGTGCTGGCGGGTGTGCTCGGAACGCTGGCTCCGTGCGGCGCGCTCGCGCAGGACGGCACGCCGCAGCCGACCGCGCCCGATGCGATCCGCGCCGAGAACGACTCGCTCCGAGCAGAAGTCCAGCGGCTGCGTGCGGCGCTCGACGAGGCTCTGCGGAGGCTCGCCGCCGCGGAGGCCGCGCTGGCCCGCCTCGGTCTGCCCCTCGGCACGACGACGGAAGACGCCGATCCGGCGGCTGTGGATGCTCCCGCCGATCCCCTCGCCTCGCCGGCGTCGCTGCTCGTCGAACTGCGGCGCCGGTACGAGCGCGACCTGGCGGGGGGACCGACCGACGCCGCCGCCCGTCGCGCTGCCGTCGGGGCGTGGTGCAAGTCCATCCGCACGGAACTGAAGGGCCGGCGCGAGTGGCTCGTGACGATCGCGCCCGTCGAGGAGCCGGGCGCCTCGCCCTCGCGTGCCGAGGCGATGGTGCGCGTCTACGACGAAGCCCTGCTCCGCCCCATCGGCGAGGCGGTCCGCGTGCGCATCCCGGCCCGGCACGCTGCCCAGGTCCGCGCTCGCCCCGACCAGCGCCTGTGGACGCTGACGGCGAACATCGCCGCGGCGCCTCGCTTCGAGGAGCGGCGCGAGACCGAGGGCGTCTTCAACTATCCGCCCTTCATCGGGTCGTACGCCGAGTTCGCGTTCGAGTTGGAGTGGGTGTCGCTGACGGCCAGCCCGCGCACGCTGGCGGAATCGCCCGCCGCCGCGCCGGGCGAGACACCGCCGCCCGCGCCGGGGCGGCCCAGGTAGCGGGTATCAACGGAGGCGTCGTGGATTGTCCGGCGCAAGCCCGTCGGCATATTCCCACACCACCACCCGCAACCGCTGGACGCCCCACGAACGGGCCTGCTTGTGCGTCGGCATCAGCACGTCGAGGCGATGGCCCTTGATCGCCGAGCCACGGTCGAGCACGGGCACGATCTGCCCGTCGTCGTAGCCGGGGATCGAGAGCATCGAGCCGAAAGGGAACACCGAGGTGTCCGCGGCGACGAGACGCATCGCGTTCGTCTCGACCGAGTGCAGCGTCGCGGTCAGACCGTCGTCAAAGGGCGCACACGAGCGAGCGTCGGGCGAGTAAGCCGTCACGGTCATCCACACGGCGCGCGCAGGTCGCACGGGCCGGCCATTGAACCAGCGCACCTCCGGGCCGTACTCGGGGCGATCGATCGCGGCGGTCTGCTGCGCGTCAGGTTCTTCGACCGCGGCGCTCTCACCGATGAACGCCTCGCTCGAAGCCGGTGCGGGAACGAACGCTGACTCGACAAGCCGAGGCGGCCGCTCGACCGAAGCCAGCGGGGTAACGCCCGTCGTTCGCTTCGCCAGCGCGGCGGTCGAGCCGACCATCACCGCCAACGCGACGAACGCGCCGATCTCGAGCGCGATCCGGCGGCGGCGCGCGGCGTGCGCACTCCCGGCGTGGATGAAGCCCATCTTTCCGTGCCTCCGACGTCGCCACACACCATGCCGGGCACGGCCGCCACCAACGGCCATCGCCCGAGGCCCGCCGATCACCACCACCGACGGGACCGCGGCTGAGCGGGAAGTCTACCTCGGCACGCCCGTCGTGCAAGCCCGGCTTGAGCGGTTGCGCACGGATGATGTTCGGTTATGCGGACCATGCCCCCTCCAGCCATCGCAAACCACACAATCTCAACTACCATCGCCCGACCATGCCCGGAGTCAACGCCGCGTGACCCCCGCCGAGATCGCCATCGCCGCTGTCGTCGGGCTGGTCGCGGGCCTGCTCGGGGGGCTGTGCGGGATCGGCGGCTCCATCATCATGCTGCCCGCGCTGGGGCTGATCTTCGGCTACGACGACGCTCCGCGAACGCGCCACCACCTCTACATGGCCTCGGCGATGCTGGTGAACGTCGTCGTGGCGCTCGTCGCGCTCCGCCAGCACACGCGGGCAGGCGCCGTGCGCGGAGAACTCGTGCGCCTGATCCTGCCCGCCATGGCCGTCGCGGTCGTCGCAGGCGTGCTGTCGTCGAACGCCTTTCCCGGCACGGTGCCGAAACTCGCGCTGGTTGCGTTCATCTTCGCGTTCGCCGCCTACACGCTCTTCACGACCGTCCGGTCGATCCCCGACCCCCCCCCCGAGGCGCAACGGCGCTCGCCCGCGCTCCTCGCCGCGATCGGACTGGTGACAGGCTTCCTCGCCGGTTTCCTCGCCATCGGGGGCGGGATCGTGCTCGTGCCCCTTCTGCAACTCGCCGCCCGCGTGCCGCTTCGCAACGCCATCGCCACCAGCGCGGCGGTGATGTGGCTCACCGCGCTCGTCGGCGCGACGCTCAAACTCGCGACGCTGCCCCGCCTCGGTCTGCCGGTCCTGCCCGCGCTCGCCCTCGCCGGCGCGATGGCGATCGGCGCGGTCGTCGGCGCGACGCTCGGCGCTCGCCTCACGCACCGCCTCCGCCTGCCCCACCTGCGACTCGTCGTCGTGCTGGCGCTCGCCGCCGCGGGAGCACGCCTCGCGGGCCTCCTCTGACATCGTGCCCGGCTACGCCCCGCCCGCCAGTTCCCGACCACGGTCCCGCGCCGCGACGACGGCGCGAATCAGCGCCTCTCGCACACGCTCCGACTCCAGCACCCCGAGCGCGGCGGCCGTCGTGCCACCCTTGCTCGTCACCGCGGCACGCAACACGGCAGGCTCGTCTTCGCCCGATTCGAGCAGGGCGCCAGCCCCCGCGACCGTCGCCCGCACGGCGAGCAGCGCGGTCTCCCGATCCAGCCCCGCCTCAACCGCGCCATCGACCATCGCCTCCGCGAGCAGGAAGACGTACGCCGGCCCGCTCCCCGCCACGGCGGTGAAGGCGTCCATGAGGGCCTCGTCGATCCGCACGACGCGCCCGACAGCCCCGAACAACCGCTCCGCCAGCGAAGCGTCGTTCGCCGTTGCGCTCGTGCCCGGCGCGATCGCCGTGATGCCCTTGCGCGCCCGCGCCGGCGTGTTCGGCATCGCACGGACGATACGCACACTCCCCCCAAGCGCGACACCGATCCGCTCTGTCGTCGTGCCCGCGAGGATCGAGACGACGAGCCGCGGCATTCCCGCGAGCGCCGGCACGATCGACGCCGCCGCCCGGTCGAGCGCCTGCGGCTTGACGGCGAGCAGGAGCACGCCAAGCCCGGAGGCCGGTTCGACTCGCGCAAGCCACTCCAGCGCGCCCGCTCCGTCGTCGAACGCGGCGCACCCCCGCGATGCGAACCACTCCCGCGCTCCGGCGTCCGGGTCGGCGGCACAAACGGCGGACGGGTCGAGCAGACCCGCGTCCAGCGCGCCGGCAGCGATGGCGCGGGCCATGGTGCCGCCGCCCACGAAGGCCACCGGGTTCGGGATGCGGTCCATGCCCCAGCCTACGCGTTCGGAGGCTCAGGCGATAGACTTCGTGTCCACGGGAGGACGGCATGAGCACGTTCTATCAACTCGAGTTCGAGCGTCCGCTGACCGAACTGGAGCAGCAGATCGCGGCCGCCGAGACCGCCCAACGCGAGGGGGCGTCCCCGCAGCCCGTCCCGGCGTTCGGCGGCGTGAGCGAGACCGCGGTCGCCGAGCCGCCCCCCGACCTGAGCGAACTGCGGGCACGCCGCGATGAACTCATCGTGCAACTCTACTCGCGCCTCTCGCCTTGGGACACGGTGCGTGTGGCCCGTCACCCGAACCGCCCGCAGACGCGCGACTACATCGCGAGGTTCTGCCGCGACTTCTGCGAGTTGCACGGCGACCGGCGCTTCGGTGACGATCCCGCGATCGTCACCGGCTTCGGGCGCATCGGTTCGATCAAGTGCCTGATCGTCGGGCACCAGAAGGGCCGCAACACCGGCGAGAAACTGGCCTGCCACTTCGGCTGCGCGCACCCCGAGGGCTACCGCAAGGCGCTCGCCAAGATGAAACTCGCCGAGAAGTTCGGCCTGCCCATCGTCACGCTCGTGGACACGCCCGGCGCTTACCCCGGCCTCGGCGCGGAGCAGCGCGGCCAGGCCGAGGCCATCGCCGTCAACCTCCGCGAGATGAGCGTGCTCCGAACCCCGATCGTCTCCGTCATCATCGGCGAGGGCGGCTCGGGCGGCGCGCTCGGCATCGCCGTCGCCGACCGCGTCGCGATGCTCCAGCACGCCTGGTATTCCGTCATCAGCCCCGAGGGCTGCGCCGCGATCCTGTGGAAGCAGGCCAACGAGCAGACCAACAAAGCCGCCGCTTCCGCACTCAAACTCACCGCCGCCGACAACCTCGAACTCGGCATCATCGACGCCGTCATCCCCGAGCCGCCCGGCGGCGCGCACCGCGACCCCGCCCTCGCCGCCGCGAACCTCGAACGCTGGATCGTTGAGCAGGTGATGGAACTGCGCGAACTGAACCCGGACGTCCTCGTCGAGCAGCGCTACGCCCGGTTCAGGCGGATGGGAAAGCACGAAGTCAGGGCGTAATCGACGCCCCCCTCCGATCCTGGAGGCCCCAGAGGCCCGCTTTGACAACCTGGGCGGACCTCTGTACCCTTCCGCCCACCCCGCGACCGGCCCACCGGCCGCAAAGTCGGTGGCCAGGCTCGGAAACCGAGGGGAATCGCCGGTTTTACGGCGCAAGGAACGCCCCGCTTGGCCAAGGCGAAGACCAACTCCAAGTCACCCGCGAAGGCCCCGAGCAAGAAGCCTCCTGCGAAGGGCGGCGGCTCCGGCGCGAAGAAAAAGCCCGCCGCGGCGAAAGTGAAACCGGCTCCCACGCCGTCCGCGAAGAAGGTGCCCCTCAAGGCCATTACGGGCAAGGCCAAACCGACCGCGCCGAAGCCGACCGGCAAGTCCGGGCCTGCAAAGCCCCCCGCTGCGACGAAGGGCGGCAAGAAGCCGGAATCCAAGGCCGCACCGAAGGCCGCGGCAGCGCCGCCCCCGGAGCCGTCCAAGCCCAACCGCAAGGGCATCACGATCGTAACGCCGAAGCCCCCAGCGAAGAGGGCGAAGGCCGCGCCCGCCCCCGCACCGATGCCGGCGGCAGGCTCCCTCCTCGGCCCCGGCACGCCGAAGCGCAAG
Source organism: Phycisphaerales bacterium (assembly GCA_035443945.1). Taxonomy (GTDB): domain Bacteria; phylum Planctomycetota; class Phycisphaerae; order Phycisphaerales; family UBA1924; genus CAADGN01. Next base: position 60,415 of record DAOMNQ010000001.1, read on the forward strand.
CCGCTGATCCCCTCCGGCCCGAGTGCACCGATTCTCGGCCTCGCGCTCGACGAGGACGCTGCCGCCGGCAGGAAGCGCAAGTCGCCCTTCACCAAGCGCCAACTCGAGAAGTACCGCTTGATCCTGCTCGCCAAGCGCGCCGAACTGGTCGGCGACATCGGCAACATGGAGACCCAGGCCCTTCGCGGCCAGAGCGGCTCGCTCTCGCACACGCCGCAGCACATCGCCGAACAAGGCTCCGAGACCTACGAGCAGTCGCTCGCGCTGGACCTCGCCGCGGCCGACCGCCAGTTGCTGCGTGAGATCGAGGCCGCCCTCCAGCGCATCAACGACGGCGTCTACGGCGTGTGCGAGATGACGGGCAAGCCGATCAACCAGGAGCGGCTCGATGAGTTGCCGTGGGCGCGGTACTCGATCGAAGCCGCACGCGAGATCGAGCGCCGGGCCGGCCGACTGTGAACGCCGAAGCGACTCCAAGCGACACGCCCGCTCCCCCGCCCCCCGACGAGCACGGCACGGCGTGGCGGTCGCGAGCCGCCTGGATCACGCTCTTCCTCGCCGTCATCGCGTCGCTCGCCGCGGACCTGGCGACGAAGCACCTCGCCTTCCGCCACGTCGCCGGCCGGCCGGTCGCCGTCGAACGCGCGACCGTTCTCCAGGCCTCTGAGTCCGGCATGGGCCTCGGCGTCCTCATCCCGGCGCACGAGCCGGTCGTCGTCGTTCCCGGACTGCTCGAGTTCACACTCGTACTCAACGAGGGCGCGGTCTTCGGCATCGGCGCGGGATGGCGCGCGGCGTTCATCGCCCTCACACTCGTCGCAGTCGGATTCGGCGTCTGGGTCTTCGGCGCGTGGAGCGGACCACGCGACAGGCTCGCCCACGTGTCCGTCGGCCTGGTCCTCGGCGGCGGACTGGGCAACCTCTACGACCGCCTCGTCTACGCCTGCGTGCGAGACTTCATCCACCCCCTGCCCGGCGTGAGCCTCCCTTTTCGCTTGCGCTGGCCCGGCAGCGGCACGAATGAACTCTGGCCCTGGGTCTCGAACGTCGCCGACCTGCTCCTGCTCATCGGCATCGGCGTGCTGGTCGTCCACGTCTGGCGCAGGGGCGAGCCGCGGCAGACACCCGCCGACGCCAAACCCGTGCCCTGACTCGCCGTCAGAACAAGCGCCCCATGCCCATGCAGCGGCGCCACGCGCTGATCTGCCCCATGTGCATCATCTGGTGCCCGCCGAGATAGAACCCGAGCAGACCCGCCTTGGTCTGGAACCGCTTCGCAAAGTCGCTCGGCATCCCGTGCGGCTGGGCCAGCGCCTCATCGTTCACTCCCGGCAGGGCCGCCAGCAGTTTGCGGTGACCGGCGAAGTAGTGCTCCGTGATGCGGTCCAGCCGCGGATAGACCTTCCACTCCGGATCGTCCACGCACTCCTTGCCCGCGGTGAAGAGGTCCTCGAAGCCCGCGGGGTTCGGCACGAAGTCCTCCCCCAGACCGGCGAGCGCGGCGATCCGCTTCGGGTAGATCGAGAGGTGCCCGAGGATGAACGCGGGATGGTTCGTCTGGATGATCTGCCCGCCCACGCGCGGCAGCAAGACCGTCTTCTCCGGCGGGATGTCCTTCATCAGCATCTCCGCGAGACCGACGCTCATTGCGCCGTTGTCCGCGATGGCTTGTGCGAGCGCACCCATGAGTACTCTCCTTGCCGTATCGGCGTGCGTGCCGCGAGTCTAGGCGGGGCCTGTTCACCGCTGAGGCTGCGACAGGGAACGAACGCAAAGGACGCGAACACCGCAACGACGCGAGCACGTCCCGCGTTCCGCATGACACCTCTTCACTTCCACGCCCACACAGAGCGCTTTGAGCGCCAACCCAGATCGCAATGCCCGCCTCAGTGGCACGGCTTTCAGCGACGCTGAGGCCCGTTTCCCGGACGCTTGACACATGCCGGGAGCGCGGTAGGCTGCTCCCGTCATCGGTGCCCCGTGCGGCCGCGTGCGCGGCGGGCGGGGTGAAGAGGGAAGCGTGGTGAGGTCTCGCCTGCGGGCGGGCCGATTCCACCGCGGACGCGCCGCCGTGACGGGCGTATGCCGCGGGTCCACGAGAGCCACTGGCCGGGGCGCGGAAGCGCGTGACCCCGGCCGGGAAGGCGGACCCGCGTAGGCCCGGAGCCGGAAGACCTGCCGATGGCCGGAGTCGAGGGCGTGCGCGCGGCGCACGGCCGGAGGCTCCGATCGGTCCGGTCGGCCCCCGCGTTCAGGGGCTTCGGCGGCGGCTCCGCGCTCGTTCCCGGCGCGCCCCCCACTGCCGATGCACGCCCCACGCCCCCGCGGCGGCCTGAGCAAGGTCGGGAACCGTCCCGCGCGAATCGGGACGAACGCGGAGTGATCGGGATGAGAACGGTGGTTGTGTCGTGCGCGGCCTCGGCCGTGCTGGGTGTCTGTGTCGCGTCGCCGGCGTTCGCGGACGCGTTCGAGCGGTACGGGCAGTCGTGGCGTGCGGTGCAGCCGCCGCCGATCGGGCCGCAGAGCTACCAGGTGATGGGCGGCACGCTGCCGGACGGGCGGATGCTCGCGGTGACGGGCAACAGCGTGTTCGTCGAGAGCGGCGTGGGGACGGGTGTGTTCGACGAAGTCGCGGTCTTCGACGCGGGCAAGACGGGGGGGGGGAGCGACCCGGCGTTCGTCGCGGTCGGGCCGACGGGGAAGATCTCGGTGGGCGCGGGGTTCGGGCGGCCGGTGGTGGTGTTCGGCGTCGAGGCGCTTGGCGTGCCGGGCGCGCCGACGACGCTGACGCCGGGCGTGGCGGACTACTTCAGCGTCCCCCACTACCACGGGGCGTGGACGCCTGACGGGCGGCTCGCGCTGACGGCGGGCGACTTCGGCTCGCCGGCGCGGGTCACGCTGCTGGACGTGCTGAGCGACCCCGGCTCGCCGGTGAGCGTCACCGTCGTCGAGAACATCGGCGGGGCTTCGGCGGGCGTCGCGTTCGACGCGGCCGGGCGGCTCTACACCGCCAACGGCTTCGGCTATGGGGGCGGGTCCGACACCGGCTGGATCAAGGCCTTCGACCCGGCGGCGTGGCAGCACGGGCCGGCGGACTTCGAGGCCCACGGCACGCTCATCGGCGACGTGCTCAGCGGCGTCTCGCTCGCGTTCGACGCCTTCGGGAACCTCGCCGTCGGGGGGGGGGATTACGCCGAGGGCGACTACGGCTACCTCGGCTTGATCGGCGCGGGCGCGATCGCCGATGCGCTGGCGGGGCTCGGGCCGATCGACCGCAACGACCCGCTCCAGGTGCGGATGCTCCTGCCGCCGACGGGAGGGTTCGCGTTCTTCTCGGCGGCGTACAACGGGGCGACGGGCGAGTTGTACGCATTCGACGGCGGGGAGTGGTTCGCCTCGGTGCCCGCGCCGGCGTCGCTCGCGCTGCTCGGACTCGCCGCACTGGGCGCGAGGAGGCGGCGCGATGCGTAGGACATCACGGATGAAGTGGCGGAGTGGCGGAGAGGCAGAGTGGCAAATTGACGGACGCACCGTGCTGTGGCGGCGGGTCCTCCACCACCACTTCCTGCTCTGTGCTCTCTGTGCCTCTGGGGTGAACTCCGCGCCGGCGCCGGCGCTCGCGCAGGAGGCGTCGTGGTTCGCGACGCGCGTGCTCGACTACGACCCCGCGCCGGGGCAGTTCGTGCGGCACCCGGCGTTCAGCGACCCCGCCCGCGCCCTCGGCCATCCCGTCGGCGGCGGCACGCTCGACGGCGACGACACCAAGGTCGTCACGCTCGGCGGGTTCGGCGGCTCGATCACGCTCGGCTTCGACCGGCGCGTGATGGACGACCCCAAGAACCCGATGGGCCTCGACTTCATCGTCTTCGGGAACGCCTTCTGGGTCGGCGGCAACCCGAACCGCCGATGGGCTGAGCCGGCGACCGTCGAGATCAGCCTCGACGTGAACGCCAACGGCATCCCGGACGATCCGTGGTACGTCATTCCCGGCTCGCACCTCGCCCAGCCCCCGGTCGTACACCTCGACTGGCAGACGTGGGACGACGACATCGCGGACCCGACGTGGCCGCCGCACCAGGCGTCGTGGCTGCCCTTCGGCGCGTCGGGGACGTGGACGACGTGGGCGTACCGCCCGCCGCCAGCGGTCTTCGAGGGTTCGTCGCCCGTGCTGGACAACCCGAACGGGCCGTGGGCGACGGTCGAGGGCGTGTGGGGGTACGCGGACCTCTCGCCGACGCTCGTGCTGGGGGACATGAACGGCGACAACACGGTCGATGAACCGACGATCGCGCCCGACCGCTTCTACACCGTGCCGGACGATCCGTTCGAGGTGGGCGTGTCGCCAGGCTCGGGGGGAGGGGACGCCTTTGACATCGCGTGGGCGGTCGATCCGGCGACGGGAGCGCCTGCGATGCTGCCGGGGTTCGACTTCATCCGCATCACCACGGCGTGCAACGTGGTACGAACGCCCTTCGGCGAATCGTCGGCGGAGATCGGCGGCGTCGCCATCGTGCGGCCGGCGGCGAATGGCGGCGCGTCCTCGCCTGCCGTCCCGCACAGCGCGAGTCGATGGCCATGATCGCGGCGAGCGTTCATCGGGGTTTCACGATCGTCGAGTTGCTCGTCGTGGTGGCGATCGTCGCGCTGCTGGCCGGGCTGCTCGCGCCGGGGCTGTCCGGGGCGCGCGAGTCCGGACGATCGGCCGTCTGCCTCTCGAATCTGCGCCAACTCCAGGGCGCGAACGACCTGTACGCGAACGACCACGGCGGGTCGCTCGCGCCTGGCGCGCCGGACATGCTCCGCAACCTCACGCGCTGGCACGGCTCGCGCGAGAGAACTGCCGAGGCGTTCCGTCCCGAAGGCGGCACGCTGAGCGAGCACCTCGGCACGACGCTCGTGCGCGAGTGCCCCACGTTCGCGGGCGCGCTGCGGACGCTCGCCGAGACCGGCGCGGGATTCGAGCGGTCGGCGGGCGGGTACGGATACAACAACGCCTTCGCGGGCACGGTGCGCACACGGGCGAGCGACGGAACGCGCCCGCTCGTCACCGATCTCGCCGGCGCACCGCGCGAACGCTTCGCCACGCCCGGGGCGACGATCGCGTTCGCCGACGCCGCGTTCGCCGGCACGAACGGCGTCGGCGGCGTCGTGGAGTACTCCTTCGCCGAGCCGCGCTTCCACCCGGACTGGGGGGAGTCCGCGCGCGCTGACCCCTCGATCCACTTCCGCCACGCCGCCCGGAGCGATCGCCGCGCAAACATCGTATGGCTCGACGGGCACGCGTCGTCGGCCGCACGCACCTTCACATGGTCCAGCGGCCTCTATCAGCCGGAGGCGGGCGCCGTGGGCCTCGGCTGGCCGGGCGAATCGGACAGCAACGTGCTGTTTGATTACGAGCCGGGGCCGTAGAGGTATCATCTCGGCAGCGCGCACGCGCGCGTGGCGGGAGCCGCATGGACGTTGACCGGTGCGTTTGTCGTGGCGTGTCGTTCGCCGAGTTGATCCGGCTCGCGCGGACGGAGCATCTGTCGATCGACGAACTGGCCGAGCGCACCGGCTGCGGCGAGTCGTGCGGGCTGTGCCTGCCGTACATCCGGCTCGCGGTCGCGACGGGGCGCGCGACGCTGCCGATCATGTCGGACGTGGAGTGCGCTCGGCAGGAGCGCGAAGCCAGGGCATAGCGCGAAAAAAAGTGTGGCACAGGCGCGATGCCTGTGCCACCGATTACGATCGTTGTATCGTCGCGTCAGTTGTCCCGCGCGGCCTCGGCCCGTTCGCCCACCAGGTCGCTGCGGACCTCGACGTGCGGGACGCCGAGCGAGTCGTTGCGGTTCGCGCCCAGGGCCTCCGCGGCCCGGGCAGCCTCGGCGAGCATCTCGGCCTCCTCGTCGATCTCGTCCTTGGGCGGCTCGGCGAGGTACTTGACGCGCAGGTCCTGGTAGACGCGGAAGCCGGTGCCCGCGGGGATCAGGTGCCCGAGCAGCACGTTCTCCTTGAGGCCGACGAGCGTGTCCTCCGCACCCTTGAGCGCGGCCTCGGTGAGCACCTTCGTCGTCTCCTGGAACGATGCCCCCGAGAGGAACGACTCGCTCTGGAGGCTGGCCTTGGTGATGCCGAGCAGCAGCGTGCGCCCGGTCGCAGGGCGGGCGCGCTTGGTCTTGGCCGGCTCCTTGCCCTCGGCCTCGGCCTTGGCGTTGGCCTCCTTGACCTCGTCCTTGTGGATGAGTTCGCCCACGCGCAGGTCCGTCCCGCCGGACTCGACCACCCGCAGCATCGAGGCGATCTTGGTGTTGGTCTGGCGGAACTGGAACTTGTCCACGACCTCCTGCGGCAGCAGGTCGGTGTCGCCGGGGTTCTCGATCTTCACCTTGCGGAGCATCTGGCTCAGGATCAGTTCGATGTGCTTGTCGTTGATGGTCACGCCCTGAGCGCGGTAGACGTTCTGCACCTCGTCGAGCATGTAGGTCCAGAGGGCCTCCTCGCCCTTGATGCGCAGGATGTCGTGCGGCACGAGCGGGCCTTCGGTGAGCGGGTCGCCCGCCTGCACGAAGTCCCCGCCGTGGACGAGCAGGTGCTTGTCCGACGGGACGTGGTGGTCCTTCTCGATGCCGGAGTCCGACGTGATGCGGATGGTCATCTTGCCCTTGCGCTTGTCGGAGAGCAGTTCCACGCGTCCGGTGATCTCGGCGACGTACGCGGGGTCCTTGGGCTTGCGGGCCTCGAAGATCTCGGTCACGCGGGGCAGGCCGCCGACGATGTCCTGCGAGCCGCCCGCGGCCCGGGGCTGACGGGCGAGCATGTGTCCGGCCTGGACCTCCTGGCCGTCCTTGACCTCGATACGGGCCTTGGCGGGGAGGTAATGGAAGTCGAGGATGGCGCCCTGCTCGTCCACGATGTTGATCTGCGGGTGGAGGTCGCCCTTGTGCTCAACAATGACGAAGGCTTTCAGGCCGCGCCCGGCGTCCTCTTCGCGTGCGGTCTCGCCGAGCACGATGTCGGCGAACTGGACGCGACCGGGCTTCTCGGCGAGGGTGGGCGTGCGGTGGGGGTCCCACTTGACGAGTTCCTGGCCCTTCTTCACTTCCTGGCCGGGCTTGACGAGGATGAAGCCGCCGTAGGGCACCTTGAACTTCTCGATTTCACGCCCCTTGGCGTCGAAGAGGGCGATCTCGCCGTTGCGCTTGAGTGAAACGAGAGCCTCGCGGCCGTCCTCGTCGTGGGTGGTCGCCTCGCTGCAGTCTCGGATGACAACGGTGCCGGCGACGCCCGCGCGATACTCGCTCTCGGCGACCGAGCGCGTGCCGATGCCGCCGGTGTGGAAGGTCCGCATGGTCAACTGGGTGCCCGGCTCGCCGATGGACTGGGCGGCGATGATGCCGACGGCCATGCCGATCTCGACCGGCTTGCCGGTGGACATGTCAAGGCCGTAGTCCATGACCGAGCAGCCGGTGCTGCTGTCGCTGGTGAGCGGCGAGCGGACGAAGACGGACTCGATGCCGAGTTCCTCGATCTTGCGGGCGATCTCCTTGGTGATGATCTCGTTCTCGCGGACGATGATCTCGTCGCGGACGGGGTGGACGATGTTGTTGAGGCTGACGCGGCCCTCGACCTGGTCGCGGAGGGGGACGTCGATCTCGTCGCCCTTGTAGATGGCTCGCTTGACGATGCCCCGCTTCGAGCCGCAGTCGTGCTCGCCGACGATGACGGACTGCGCGATGTCGCACAGTTTGCGCGTGAGGTAGCCCGAGTCGGCGGTCTTGAGGGCGGTGTCCGCGAGGCCCTTGCGGGCGCCGTGGGTGGAGGAGAAGTACTCGAGGATGTTCAGGCCCTCGCGGAAGTTGGCGCGGATGGGGGTCTCGATGATCTCGCCCGAGGGCTTGGCCATCAGGCCACGCATCCCGGCCAACTGCATCATCTGGCTGACGTTGCCGCGGGCGCCCGAGTCGGACATCAGGTAGACGGGGTTGAGGTAGTGCTTGCCCGCACCCGATGCGATGTCGGCGTAGTCGCCATTCTCGTCACGCCGGTCATGCTTGAGGGTCTCGATGAGTTTCTTGGTGACTTCCTCGCGGCAGTGGGCCCAGATGTCGAGCAACTGGTTGTAGCGCTCGCGGGGGGTGATGATGCCCCGGTCGTAGTTCTTCTCGACGCGCTCGACCTTGCGCTGGGCGTCGGCGAGGAGTTCGGCCTTCTCGGACGGGATGCGCATGTCGTAGACGCCGAACGAGAGGCCCGCGAGCGTGGACTGCTTGAACCCGATCTCCTTCATCAGGTCGAGCAGTTCGATCGTCGCAGGGCGGCCGCAGAGGTCGTACACGTCGTCGATGACGCGGGCGCAACCCTTCTTCCCCAGCGCGCAGTTGTAGTAGGGCATGTTCTCGACCTGCTCGAGGCGCTTGCGGCACTCGGCCCGGCGCTCGTCAGACCCGGCCAGGCTCAGTTCGGTCGTCCACTCGCGGCGAGCGATGCGCTTCGCCTCCTCGATAACGTCGGCGAACAGCACGCGACCGACGGTCGTGCGGATCCGGTTGTTCTCGGGGAACCTGGCCGGCGCGCCCGCCTGCGACGAGACGACCTGCCTGAAGCCGTCCACCCGGACCGAGATGAACTCGTGGATGTCGATGACGCCCTGCTCGTAGGCCAAGATCGCCTCGTGCCGGTCCTTGAACGAGCGCAGCCGCTCGACCGGGCGTGAGTCGGGCACTTCCGTGGTGAGGAAGTACACGCCCATGACGATGTCCTGCGACGCCGAGATGATCGGCTTGCCGTTCGCGGGCGAGAAGATGTTGTGCGTGCTGAGCATCAGCACGTGCGCCTCGGCCTGGGCCTCGAGGCTCAGGGGCAGGTGCACCGCCATCTGGTCGCCGTCGAAGTCCGCGTTGAACCCGCCGCACACCAGAGGGTGGATGCGGATCGCGTTGCCCTCGACCAGCACAGGCTCGAAGGCCTGGATGCCCATGCGGTGGAGCGTCGGGGCGCGGTTCAGCAGCACCGGGTGCTGGTAGATCACCTGCTCGAGAATGTCCCACACCTCGGGGTCACGCCGCTCCAGCATCCGCTTGGCGGACTTGATCGTGTCCGCGAGGCCCTGCTCCTTCAGCCGGCGGATGATGAAGGGCTGATAGAGTTCGAGCGCGATCTTCTTGGGCAGGCCGCACTGGTGGAGTTTCAGTTCCGGCCCGACCACGATGACGGAGCGCGCGGAGTAGTCCACACGCTTGCCCAGCAGGTTCTCGCGGAAGCGGCCCTGCTTGCCCTTGATCATGTCGGTCAGCGACTTGAGAGGGCGGTTGCTCGAACCAAGCACGGGCCGGCGGCAGCGGCCGTTGTCGAAGAGCGCGTCCACCGCCTGCTGCAGCATCCGCTTCTCGTTGCGGATGATGACCTCGGGGGCGTTGAGGTCCATCAGCTTCTTCAGGCGGTTGTTGCGGTTGATGATGCGCCGGTAAAGGTCGTTGAGGTCGCTGGTCGCGAAGTTGCCGGATTCCAGCAGCACAAGCGGACGCAGGTCCGGCGGGATGACGGGGACGACGTCCATCACCAGCCAGGCCGGGTGGTTCTCGCTGCCGCGGACCTGCTCGATGAGTTTCAGCCGCTTGGCGAAGTCCTTGATCTTCTGCTTGGAGCGGGTCTCACGCAGGTCGGTGCGGAGTTGCTCGGCCTCCTGCGAGAGGTCCAGGCGTTCGATGAGTTCGCGGATGGCGTCCGCGCCCATGAGCGCACGGAAGGCGTTGCCGTACTTCTCGACCGCGGCGCGGTGGTCGTCCTCGGTGAGGACCTGGCGGGGCTTGAGCTCGGTGTCGCCGGGGTCCACGACGACGTAGTCCTGGTAGTAGATGATCTTCTCGAGGTCCGACGTCTTCATGCCCAGCAGCGTGCCGAGCCGGCTGGGCATGCTCTTGAAGAACCAGATGTGGACGACGGGGGCGGCGAGGTTGATGTGCCCCATGCGCTTGCGCCGAACGCGCGAGTGCGTGACCTTCACCCCGCAGCGGTCGCAGATGATGCCCTTGTACTTGGTGCCACGGTACTTCCCGCAGGCGCACTCGTAGTCGCGCTCCGGCCCGAAAATGCGCTCGCAGAAGAGGCCGTCCTTCTCGGGGCGGTACGTCCGGTAGTTGATGGTCTCGGGCTTCTTCACCTCGCCGTAGGACCACGCCCGGATGTCGTTGGGAGACGCCAGGGTGATCTTCACGCCGGTGAAGTCGTTCACTCTCTCGTACACGGTGTCGGACATTCGTGTCTACTCCCGCGTTGTGTGCGGCCTGATTCGCGCGGATCAACCGACGAGGAACGCAAACCCCGTGCAACCGGCGCCGCGTGCTGTCCTCGGAGCACGCCGCCCGGAGCGCGGCCGGTTACAGCAGCGCCCCCGTGTCCAGACGCCGCTTCTCCAGCGTCACATTCATGCCCAGGCCCTTCAACTCGTTGCACAGCACGTCGAAGGCCACGGGCATCCCCGCCTCCAGTTTGTTCGTGCCCTTGACCATGCTCTCGTAGATCTTGGTGCGGCCCTCGACGTCGTCGGACTTCACGGTCAGCAGTTCCTGCAGGATGTACGCCGCCCCGTACGCCTCGAGCGCCCACACCTCCATCTCGCCGAACCGCTGCCCGCCCGTCCGGGCCTTGCCCCCCAGCGGCTGCTGGGTGATCAGCGAGTACGGGCCGGTCGCACGGGCGTGGATCTTGTCGTCCACGAGATGGTGCAGTTTCAGCAGGTACATGAAGCCGACGGACGTGCGCTGCTTGAACGCGTCGCCCGTTCGACCGTCGTACAACTGGATCTTCCCCCCGCGCGGCATCTTCGCCAGGATCTCGCGCGGGTGCGGCCAGCGGCCCTGCTCCTCGAACTCGCGATTGCGCCGCTCGACGTCCGCGTTCGCCTCCTCGATCGCCGCGTGGATCTCCCGCTCCGTCGCGCCATCGAACACGGGCGTAACCGCCTGGAAGCCCAGCACGTGCGCCGCCCACCCGAGGTGCAACTCGAGAATCTGCCCCACGTTCATGCGGCTCGGCACGCCCAGCGGGTTCAGCAGCACGTCCACCGGCGTGCCGTCCTCCATGAACGGCATGTCCTCCTCGGGCACGATGCGGGCGATCACGCCCTTGTTGCCGTGCCGGCCGGCCATCTTGTCGCCGACCGAGAGGTGCCGCTTCGAGGCGAGGTAGACCTTCACCATCTCGAGCACGCCCGAGGGCAGTTCGTCGCCCCGCTTCATGTGCGAGACCTTGCGCTGCTTCTCCTGCTCGATCGCCTCGATGCGGGGCCAGTACTGCTTCTGCACGACCTCGGCCCGCTCGCGCGTCTCCTTGGACCCCTTGATCCACTTCACGTCGAAGGTCTTGATCTGCTCGAGAATGACCTCCGGGATGTCGCTCGCGCCCACCTTCTGGCGGGTCATCGGGTCCACCATCTCGGAGCCGGTGATCTCGTTGATCGCGGCGGTCATCTCGCGGAAAAGATCGATCGCCTGCATGTCCATCGAGCGCTCGTAGGCCTCGATGTCCTTCTTCTGCTGCTTCTTCTGGGCCTCGCTCATGTGCGTGCGGCGCGAGAACTTCTTCGTGCCGATCACGATGCCCTCGACGCCCGCGGGCACCTCCAGCGAGTCGTTCTTCACGTCCTCACCGGCGCGACCGAAGATCGCGTGCAGCAGTTTCTCCTCGGGCGTCAGCTCGGTCTTGCTCTTGGGGCTGACCTTGCCGACGAGGATGTCGCCCGGCCCGACCCGCGCCCCGACGCGGATGACGCCGTTGTCGTCGAGGTTGCGGAGCATCTTCTCGGAGACGTTCGGGATGTCGCGGGTGAACTCCTCGCGTCCGAGCTTGGTCTCGCGGATCTCGACGTCGAAGGCGTCGATGTGGATGCTCGTGAAGACGTCGTCCTTCACCAGCCGCTCACTGATCACGATGGCGTCCTCGAAGTTCGAGCCGTCGAAGGTGTTGAAGGCGATGAGGACGTTCTTGCCGATGGCGAGCTCGCCGTTGCAGGTCGCCGCGCCGTCGGCGATCACCTCGCCCTTCTCGACCTTCTGCCCGGAGCGCACCACCGGCTTCTGGTTCAGGCAGGTGCGCTCGTTCAGCCCGACGAACTTGCGCAGCACGTACTCGTCCGCGTTGTCGATGATGATGCGCTCGGCGTCGGCGAACGTCACCCTCCCGGCGCGCTTGGCCCGCACCACCATGCCCGAGTTCACGCCGACGTGCGTCTCGATGCCCGTGGCGATCGCCGGCGGCTCGACGCGGATCAGCGGCACGGCCTGGCGCTGCATGTTCGAGCCCATCAGCGCGCGGTTCGCGTCGTCGTGCTCCAGGAACGGGATCAACGCGGCCGAGATGCCCACGATCTGCTTCGGCGAGATGTCGAGGTAGTCCACCTGCCCCGAGTCGATCTCCTTCAACTCGCTGTCCACGCGGGCCAGGATCATCCCCGAGCGCAGCCTGCCGTCCGACTCCACCGCGTCCGCCGGGGCGAGGACGGCCTTCATCTCCTCGTCGGCGCGCAGGTGCACAACCTCCCCCGTCGGCTTGCCGTTCTTCACCACCCGGTACGCCGTGCGCAGGAACCCGTACTCGTCCACGGAGGCGAAGATGCCCAGCGAGGCGATCAGACCGATGTTCGTCCCCTCGGGCGTCTCGATCGGGCAGATGCGCCCGTAGTGCGAGATGTGCACGTCGCGGACCTCGAAGCCCGCTCGCTTGCGGTTCAGCCCGCCCGGGCCGAGCGCGGAGAGCCGCCGCTCGTGCACCAGCGTCGAGAGCGGGTTCGTCTGGTCCACGACCTGGCTCAGTTCCGAACGCCCGAAGAAGAAGTCGATCGCCGACGAGATGCTCTTGGAGTTCACGAGGTCGGCGATCTTCGTCACCTCCTCGGGATCCTTCACGCTCATGCGCTCCTGAACGGTGCGCCGAAGTTTCAGGAAGCCCTTGCGCAACTCGTCCACCGCCAACTCGTCCAGCGTGCGCAGGCGCCGGTTGCCCAGATGGTCGATGTCGTCCACCTGCGCCGCCGGCCGGCCCGTCTTCGGGTCGAGCCGGTTCGAGCGCAGGTCGAGGATGTACGCGACGACCTTCAGATAGTCCTCCGACGAGAGGAACATCGCGTCCTCGGGCGTGTTCAGGTCGAACTTCCGGTTGATGCGGAAGCGGCCGACCTTGCCCAGGCGGTAGCGGTTCTCGTCGAAGAACTTCTCGTTGAAGAGTTGCAGCGCCTTGTCCACCTGCGGCGGGTTGCCCGGGCGCAGACGCGAGTACACCTTCAGCAACGCCCTCTCGCGGTCGCTCCCCGCCTCGAACTGCTCGAGCTTCTCCTCCGCGATCGTGTTCAGGATCAGTTCGTCCGACGGATTCTGCACCACGCGGACCTTCTTCAGGCTCGACGAACGGATCGCCTCCGCCTTGTCCCCGATCTGACGCCCGACGTGGACGAACTCCTCCCCAGTCTCCGTGTCGATAATCGACTGCGCCGCCCAGTGCTCCGGCTGCACGTCCCCGGCCTTGACCTCCGTGACCTCGTAGAACAGCGAGATGATCGCGTCGGTCGAAGCGACCGACTCGTCCAGGCAGCGCAGGAACGTCGTCGCCGCCATCTTCGTGGACTGGTCGATCTTCATCGCCAGCACGTCCTTCTTCGTCACCTCCAACTCGATCCACGAGCCGCGCTCGGGGATGATCCGCGCCGAGTGCAGCGGGCGGTCACCCTCGCTGGAGACGATCGAGAAATCCACGCCCGGCGAGCGGTGCAACTGGCTGACGATGACGCGCTCCGCGCCGTTCACGATAAACTCGCCCCCGCCCATCATGATCGGGAACTCGCCGAGGAAGATGTCCTCCTCGGGCAGGTCCGTGTGGTTCTCACGCTGAAGACGCACGGCGAGGCGGAACGGACGCCCGTAGGTCAGGCGCAGTTCGCGGCACTCGTCCGGCGTGTAACGCGGCTCGTCGAGCGTGTAGTGCAGATACTCCAGCCGCATCGTGCCGTCGTAGGACTCGATCGGGAGCACTTCCCGAAGGAGCGCTTCCAGCCCGAGCGACGGATCACGATCGTGCGGCCCCTTGTTCGACTGAAGGAACCGCTCGTAGGCACGCCCCTGAAGTTCCGTGAGGTCCGGGATGCTCATCCCGTCCCCACGCTTCGAGTAGTTGCGCACCTTCTTCTCGCGCACGGTCTTCCCTGCCATCAACTACCTCGCGGTGATGGTTTGACTACGGCAGTTGTCCGCGCTGCGCGCGGCGCACGCCGTCAGCCCTGCCTGTGTGTTCAAGCCTGCCCCGCTGCTGCCACGCTGCCCCGACGCCTTGTGCCCGATGCCCGATCCAGAACCCGGCAGTATAGCCCGCCTTGCCCCTCGCGCCACAGCGTCCGAGAACAAGGGAAACTACCTGATTTGACGCCGAGCCCGGTGCCGGAAGCCCGAGGGGAGGGCGATCCGCCCCGCCCCCCGAGTGTCCGGTCGATGCGTCACTTCAGTTCGACCTCGGCGCCGGCTTCCTTCAGCGACGCGGCCAGTTTGTCCGCGTCCTCCTTGGACAGGCCCTGCTTGATGGGCTTGGGCGCGCCGTCGACCAGGTCCTTGGCCTCCTTCAGGCCCAGCCCGGTCGCCTCGCGGACGACCTTGATGACCTTGATCTTCTCCGCCCCGGCGGCCTTGAGGATGACGTCGAACTCCGTCTGCTCCTCCGCCGCCGGCGCCGCCCCGCCCGCAGGCCCGGCCATCATCACCGCGCCGCCCGCCGCGGCCTCGATGCCGTAAGTCTCCTTCAGGTAGTCGCCCAGATCGACGGCTTCCTTCAGGCTCAGCCCGGCGAGTTCGTCGCCGAGTTTGGTGATCTTCGCGGAAAACTCTTTGGTTGCGGTCTCGGACATGGTGGAACCTCGTTCTGTCGATGCACTCGCCCGAGAGGGGCCGAACCGTTCGGCGCTTTAACCCCGTGCGGGGCCAGTCGGACGCGGATGCCTGCTTCCTTCGATCAGGCGGACCTGGCGATGGTCTCGCCCTTCTCCAACTTCTCCTCGATGGCCTTGACGATGCCCGCGAGGCGCGACCCCGGCCCCTTGACCTGCGCCGCGAGTTTGCGGGCCGGGCTGAGGATGAGCGTGACGGCCTGCGAGATCGCCTCCTCGCGGGTGGGCATCGTGCTCAGCCGCTTGACACCCTCCTCGCCGGCGTACAACTCGCCGTCGAGGATCGCGCCCTTGAGTTCGATGCCCGGGAAGGTCTTGACGAGCTCGACGATCTCGCGCGCCACGTCCACGACGGTCTCGCCGCCGTACACCCCGGCCGTCGGGCCGGAGAGCATCGGCTCGAGCGCACTCAGCGGCGTCCCCTCGAACGCCTTGCGGGCGAGCGTGTTGCGCAGCACCGTGACGCGCATGTTCTTCTTCGCGAGGCCCGAGCGGATGCTGTTCGCGTCGTTCGCGCTCACGCCACGGATGCTCACGAGCAGCATCTCCTCGACGCCGTTCAGGCGGTCGCGGTAGTCGCGGATGATGATCTCTTTGACGGCCTTGGACATGGTCGTTCCCCTTGGGGGTCGTTCAGGCGGTCGGGACCGCCGAGGCGTACTGCACCTGGACGCCCGGGGTCATGGTGCCGCAGACGCTGATCTTCTTGACGTACACGCCCTTCACCGAGGATGGCTTGGCCTTCTCGATCGTGGCGACAAAGTGCTGCAGGTTCTCGAGCAGGTCGCCCTCCGGGAACGACATCTTGCCGATGATCGCGTGGACGTTCCCGCTCTTGTCCGTGCGGTACTCCACCTTGCCCGCGGCGAACTCCTTCACCGCGTCCACCACGTTCTTCGTCACCGTGCCGTTCTTGGGCGAGGGCATCAGCCCCTTCGGCCCCAGCACGCGACCCAGTTTCGAGATCACACGCATCATGTCCGGGCTGGCGACCGCCACGTCGAAGTCCATCCACCCGCCCTCGATCTCGGCCACCAGTTCCTCGCCGCCCGACTTCACCGCGCCCGCGGCCAGCGCGTCCTTCGTCACGTCCGCACCGCAGAAGGCGACCACGCGCTTCGTCTTGCCGATGCCCTTGGGCAGGCTCACCGAGCCGCGAAGGTTCTGGTCCGCCTGCTTCACGTCCACGCCGAGGTGCATAACCACCTCGACCGTCTGGTCGAACTTCGGCGGCTTGAACTTCTTCAGCGCGGCGATCGCCTCCGGCATCGGCAGCGGCGACTCCGGGGCCAGAGGACCGTTCGCTCGTGCTCGCTTGCTCAGTTTCGGCATGGCTCAGCCCTCCACCACGGTGACGCCCATCGAACGGGCCGTGCCTTCGATGACTCGCATCGCGGAATCGACGCTCCCCGAGTTCAGGTCGGCCAGTTTCTCCTGCGCGATCTTCCGCACCTGCGCCTTCGTGATCGTGCCCACCTTGTCCTTGTTGGGCACGCCCGAACCCTTCTCGATCCCCGCGGCCTCCTTGATGAGCACCGACGCCGGCGAACTCTTGATCTCAAAGGTGAACGAGCGGTCGGAGTAGACCGTCACGATGCACCCGACGAGTTTCCCGCCCAGTTTCGCGGTCGCCGCGTTGAACTGCTGGATGAACTGGCCCGGGTTCACACCGTTGGCGCCCAGCACGGGGCCGAGCGGCGGCGCGGGCGTCGCCGTCCCGCCGGGGGCCATCAACTTGAACGATTTGACAACTTCTTTCTTCTTGGCCATCGGACTCCACCTCCCACCGGCCCCGGGCAAGGCCCGGCGAAAACCCGCCCCGGCCAGGGGTGCGGGCAGGCTCGGTGGTGCAACCGGCACCGATTTGTCGCCACGGACCCACCGTCCGCGCAGGGCAGAACAATAGCCGGGCGGAAGGGGCGGGCAAGGGGAGACGTCAGCCGCGCCCGGGGAAGCCGACACTGGCCGAGAGCCGGTCGTAGACCTCCGACTCCAGCCCCGCATCGCGGGCACGCTCGAGCACCCGGCGGGCGGCCGCCGCCCGGGCGTCGGCGTGCAGAAGCACCGTCGCCGCGAGCCAGCCCGAGGCCGAGTTCGAACGCGAGGCGTAGTGCATCGCGCGGTCGATCATGCCCCGCGCCCGGCCCGCCCGGCCCGCGAAGAGGTCGAGGTCCGTCGCGTTGCCGGCGAGCGTCGGGTCCGTTCGGTAAGCGAGCGCGAGCACGGCCGCGCCCTGGGCCGGGTCGCCGGACTCGATCAGAGCGAGGCCAAGCAGGCGCATCGCGGCCGTGTCCTCAGGGTCGTCGCGCAGGTGCTCGCGCAGGGCCGCGACGGCCTCCTGCGACTGCTCGAAACGCAGCAGCACGCGCGCCCGCTCGATGGGCGTGAGCGGCTCGGGCTGCGCGGCCGGCTGAGCGGGCTGCGTGACGTACACGATCTGCGGCGGTGCGGTCAGCGTGCCGTCGATCGGGTAGCGCGGGTAGTAGCCGCCCCATCGGTCGTAGGTTCTGGTGTACGGATAGCGCGGATAGACGTAGCGGTAGCCGGGAACGGTGACCCACCGGCCGTCGATGAGTTGCACGGGGTCGGAGCCGAGTCGGGCGTCGATCGACCAGCGGTCGCCGGAGTACGAGGCGTTCAGCCGGAAGCCGGACTCCTGCACGAACACGCGCCGGCCGGTCGTGAAGATCACGGGCGAGCCGACCACCGCGGGCACGCTCACCGAGCGGATGGGTGTCGCGTCCGAGCCGCGCTCCGTCGGCAGCGAGCGGTTGAAGCCGTAGACGTTCGGCAGCGTGACCCGCACGCCGCCGGTCGTGGGCTGGGTGTGCTGAGCCACGGCTGGGGCAACGGCCATCGCGCCGAAAAGCACGCACGTCCAGGTTGCGGTTGAGCGGAGCATCGCGGCCTCCTTGCTTGGGGGGGAACCGCTCCCTCACGGTCGCGGCTCGTCTCGTGCGAACCGCGGGTGTGTCCTGACAAGTTTACCGGCGCGGGGCGGACCAGGCGGCAGCGATCCGGGCCGCGAGGTCCGCGTCCAGCCCCGCCTGCTCGCCCTTGCGGAGCAGATCGAGGGCACGCCCGGTGTTGCCCATGGCGTGCACCGAGAACGCCGCGGCAAGGTACGCCTCCCCCGTACGCACACGCTCGGCATACGGCACGAGGGCCTGCGTCAGTTTGCGACGGTCCGCGGCGCGGGGGAGAAGATCGGCGAGCAGGTCCGCCCGCCCGACCAGTTCGCCGTCGATCCAGAGCGCCTCCGCGATCGACGCCACACCGCCCGCCGCTTCGCCCGCGAGCGCGGCCGCAATCCCCATCGCAAACCGGGCCTCGGCGTCCTCCGGATCGTTGGAG
Organism: Phycisphaerales bacterium; assembly: GCA_035443945.1. Classification (GTDB taxonomy): domain Bacteria; phylum Planctomycetota; class Phycisphaerae; order Phycisphaerales; family UBA1924; genus CAADGN01. The sequence goes on from DAOMNQ010000001.1 coordinate 78,674, forward strand.
AGGTGGTCGCGAAGCGCGGCCCGCGCGTGCGCCGCTCGACCCTCGGCCAGCATCGCCAACCCGCGCTCGCGTGCGGCGGGCGGCTGGACGCGCGGCGCCTCCCCGCTCGGCGGGGTGTAGTACGGCATCAGCGTCAGGTCCGGCATCCTGTGGAAGCCGCCGTCGAACGGGCGGTGGCCGATGGTGTTGTCCGTCGGGCGATGATCCGGTACGCCCGTCCGCGAGAGTCCGTTCGAGACCGACACCGGCACCGGGCGACCGTCACGGAGCGCGTCGATCGCACCCGCGATCTCACGCTCGCTGAAGGCGCCGGGCGTGTGCATCGGCGCGTGGGCCGGCGCGGCGTCGCCGTCGCCCCTGCCGGGCGCGGGCAGGTCCGGCGCAAACGGATTGGCGAAGCGCGTCGGCATGGGAGGGGAGAGGCGGCCGTTGTGGTTCTCGCCGCCGATCGGCGCATACCGACGGGGTCGAAGCTCGAACCGATGCGGGATGGCGATGGCCTTGCCCGTCGGCATCCGCACGACCCCGGTTTCCATGAGCGGCGCTCGCTCCGGCAGCCGCACGCCGCCGCTGGTCGGGTAGCGCGTCGTCTTCTTCGGCTCGTCCTGCTGGGCGGACGCCGTGCCGACGGCGACCACCAGTCCCGCGAGCGCCACGATCAGTCCGACTCTTTTCATGGCTCGGCTCCGCGGCTGGCGGGCAGTGCCCATCCGCCCGGAACGCCCCTGCGGTTGCTCCGAGGCGGTCGAACGGGCACCCGGCCCGCCCCGACACGGTATCGTCTCAACTCTATGGCCAGACAGACCTCGAAGTTCGGCTCCGGGACGGCGTGGGTGGCGGTTCTCGCGGGCATCCTGCTCGCCAGCGTCGGCGGCGGCTGCGGAGGGCGAACGGCCCTGGGCGGCGGGTCCGTCCGGGTCGAGTCCATCGACGAGGGCACCTCGCTGCGCCCGACCCTGCGCCTGCGGGCCTATCGGGCCGAGGACAAGAACACCGCCGACATCTACCTCACCGACCTGACGCCCGAGCAACTCGAACCGACCGTCGATCCGACGACGCTCGCAGGCAGCATCGTCCACGTCCACATGTTCATCCGCCCCAGGCCCGGGCGCACGCCCATCGAGGGCACCGCGTCGACCGCCGCCATCCGCCACGTCGTGCTCGCCAACGGCGAGGTCGGCGTCTACAGCGGGGGGGGGTTCATGCTCCCGTCCGGCAACGCGGGAGACGGGCGGTTCGGCGGGCGCATCTCCCGGGCGTCGCTCAAACTCACCCGTGCAACCGACGGCTTCAACGACCTCCTCGGGGCCGCCGAGTTCTCGGGCAGCATCTCCGCCCCGCTCGACGACGCGATGGCCGCAAAGATCGAGGCCCTCCTCGAAGAGGCCGCCGCGCAGACGAGGCCGAGGTGATTTCAGGTTGTGTATCGCGGTTCAAGGAGCGCGCCCGCCGCGTCTCGGTAGAGCGTGCGCAGCATCCCCGCGTCCAGCGACAGCCCCCGCAGCGTCGGCGCGCTCATCGCGTCGTGTCGTGCCGGGTCTTCCAGCATCAGGTCGGGGTCAGCGATCGGGCTTTCCCACTCGTAGCCGGTCTCGAACATCGTGCGCAGCGTCCAGTACCGGCTCGCGTAAAGGTCGAACGCCTCTTCCTCGCTGCTCGCCTGGTCCGCCTTGATGCTCGGCACGCCCGACTTGTCCGGCGTCAGGTGCGACTCCATCGCCACGATGTCCGAGCCGAAGAGCACACGCCCGCGCCACCGCGACAGGAACGCCCGCACCCGCTCCGGCTCGTGCCGGCCAAGGGCGCGCACGACCCACTTCGTCGCAGAAGTGTCCAGGTACAGGCTCGCGTGCCGGTCGAGCAGCCCGTCAAGGAAGCCGAGGTCCTCGGGCCATCCGCCCATGTGGGCGGCGATCACCGGGCCGGCGAAGCGGTCGAGCAGGCGTTCGAGCGATTCGTACTGCTGCCGCTTCGTCCCGTAGCGGGCCGCGTCGGCGTAGCGCGTGCGGAACCAGACGTCCGGATCGGCGACGTGGACCATGAGCATCATGCCCAGGCGCTCCGCCGCCTCGACCGCGCGCAGCCGCCAAGGGCTGTCGAACGCGACGACGTCGTCCGGGTCGCCCTCGACATAGTCGCGAAGCGCGGGCGCGCCCCAGAGTTTCACCATCCGCGCCCCGAACCGCTCGTGCCACTCGTGGACCTGCTCGACGAACCGCTCACGGTGCACCGCCGCGCGGTCGGGGTGCCCCCACTCCGGGAACGCGATGAAACGCACGCGCGCGCCGAGGGCGGCGCGGACGGCCTCCGCCTCGCTCAGCCGGCTCTGGGTGTACACCGTCGCGACGCCGAAGATGTCGCACACTTCGCCGAAGAGCGCGGCGGCCCGCGCCCCGTTCACGTGGCAGTGCGCGTCGATGATCGAAACCGGGGGCGGCCCCAGACGCTCCGCTTCGCGCCGATAATCCAGGCACAGCCGGTTGGCCGGCGTCGGCGTGCGACGCGGGTCACGGATCAGGTCGCTCACGCGCAGGCTCACCGGCACGCGCCATGATAGACGCCCGCACAACACCGACCGCACGCCCCCGCGTCGTCCTCGCCCACGACTGGCTCTGCGGACGGCGCGGCGGGGAGGCCGTCCTCGAACGAATCGCCGCGGTCCTCCGCGAGCGGCACGAGGTCGTGGCGGTGCTCACCATGTTCGACGACGGATCGAGCATCGGACCCGCCGTCGATGCGCTCCCGCGCATCGTCTGGCCCGGGGGGCGCGTGCCCGGCGCCCAGCGGCTGCGCCGGTGGATGCTCCCGCTCTATCCCGAGGCCGTGCGCTGGCTCTCCGGCCGCCTCGCTCGCCTGCACGACGAGCGGCCGATCAACCTCGTGGTGTCGAGCAGTTCCGCGGCGATCAAGGGCCTGCGCCCGCCGCGCGGCGTGCCGCATGTCTGCTACTGCCACGCCCCGGCCCGGTACGTCTGGTCGGTCGAGGACGAGTACGCCGTGGGCCGCTCGCCCGGCGACGCCTTGCGCACGATCGGCCTGCGGGCGATCGGGCCGCTCTACCGCGAGTGGGACAAGCGCACGGCCGCGAACGTCACGCGCTTCATCGCCAACTCGACGCACACGGCAGGCGAGATCGAACGCTGCTACGGGCGCGAGGCGGTTGTCGTGCATCCGCCCGCGCGCACGGGCTACTTCACGCCCGACCCCGGCACGCCGCGCGGGCCGTTCTGGCTCTTCGCCGGCGCGCTCGAGCCGTACAAGCGGGCGGACCTGGCGATCGAGGCGGCGCGGTGGGCGGGCGTGCGACTCGTGATTGCAGGGGGAGGATCGATGGAGCGGTCGCTCCGCGCGATGACGCGACGGCTGCCGGACGGCGCGGTCGAGTTCGCGGGACGAGTGAGCGACGAACGCCTGCGAGACCTCTACCGGCGCGCACGCCTGCTCCTCTTCCCCCAGGTCGAGGACTTCGGCATCACCGCGGTCGAGGCCCAGGCCTGCGGCTGCCCCGTCATCGCCCGCCGCGCGGGCGGAGCGCTGGACACCGTGACCGAAGGGCGAACCGGCGCGTTCTTCGACCGCCCCGAGCCGGCCGCGATCGCCGAGGCCGCGGGACGATGCCCGCTCGGCGCGGACGAGGAGTGCCGGCGCAACGCGGAGCGGTTCTCCGAGGCCGCGTTCGATCAATCGCTGCTCCGGCTCCTTTCACGGATGCCCGCGCGCGAATGATGCTCCGCGGCCGCCGCCGGCCGGACAGGAGGCCCGCCCATGCGCATCGCACTCTTCAGCGCCAAGCCCTTCGACCGCGAGTTCTTCGACCGCGCCAACGCCCGCCACGGGCACGAGATCGTCTACTTCGAGCCGGGACTCGACGCGACGACCGCCGGCCTGGCCACGGGCTTCCCGTGCGTCTGCCCGTTCGTGAACGACCGACTCGACAAGCCCACAGTCGACGCGCTGGCGGCGGGCGGAACCAGACTGCTTGCGCTCCGCAGCGCGGGCTTCAACCACGTCGATCTCGCAGCGGCGGCCGAGCGGGGCATCACCGTCGCCCGCGTGCCCGCCTACTCGCCCCACGCCGTCGCCGAGCACGCCGTCGGGCTGCTGCTCACCGTCAACCGCAAACTGCACCGCGCCGCCGCCCGCGTGCGCGAGCATAACTTCGCCCTCGACGGGCTGATGGGCTTCGACCTGCACGCCAAGACCGTCGGCCTCGTGGGCACGGGACGAATCGGCGAGGCCTTCGCCCGCATCATGATCGGCTTCGGATGCACCGTTCTCGCCTCCGACCCGAAGCCGGACGACGAACTCGCCAGTCTCGGCGTGCAATACGTCGCCCTCGACGAACTGCTCGAGCGCAGCGACGTGGTCTCCCTCCACTGCCCCCTGACTCCCGAGACCCACCACCTCATCAGCGACGATGCACTCGCGCGCATGAAGCCCGGCGTCGTCATCCTCAACACCAGCCGCGGCGCGGTCCTCGACACCCGGGCCGTCATCCGTGCCCTGAAGGCCGGCCGGCTCGGCGGGCTGGGCATCGACGTCTACGAGGAGGAAGGCGACCTCTTCTTCCGCGACCTCTCCGACCGCGCCCTCCAGGACGACGTCCTCGCCCGCCTGCTCACCTTCCCGAACGTGGTCGTAACCGCCCACCAGGGCTTCTTCACCCGCGAAGCCATGGACGCCATCGCCGAGACCACCCTCGCCAACGCCACGGGATTTGCCCGTGGGAGCGTCCCGGCAGCGAATCTGGTGACACCTCAGGCGCATGTCGCCAAGTCTGGTTGAAATCAGGGTTTGTGCGTCGGCTCGACCCGTCCACAGCCCTAATCGTGTTCGATTCACAGAGTTTCCGTGAAACTTTCTTGAAACCGAAGCCGCATTCTCCTACTACATATCCACAAACCACGCAGCGACTTCCCATCCTCCGGAAGTCTCGCAGCACCACACAGCACCGGGCGGCGAACCCCGCCCACAGGAGAATCGGGATGAACAGCAGAATCGTTCGTTCGGGCGCGTGCTTCGCCGCCGCCCTCCTCGCCGGCAACGCCTCAGCCCAGGTCATCGACTCGCAGGACTTCGAGGGCGACGCCAAGAGCGGCTACGGCGGCTGGACCGTCAACGGGAACCAGATGATCTTCGGCGGGGGCAACCCAGGCCAGTACATGGGCATCCCCTACCTCGACTTCTGGGGCGTCACGCTCGGCAACGAGAACCCCGACAACCCCGTCAACGGCGACTACACGAAACTCGGACCGACCAAGTTCTCAGTCGATGTCCGTGTCTTCTCGCTCGACAACTTCAACGGCGATCCCATCAACCCCGACTGGTTCCCCCTCGTGCTCCAACTCCACGATTACGGCGACCCCAACGACTGGGACGACAACGTGAGCGTCTGGTTCCTCGGCAAGGGACTGCCGCAGGTCGAGGACGGCTGGATCCGCTACGAGTTCCTCCTCCCCGATCCGACGCAGGATGCGCTGCCGGCCGGCTGGGGCGGCACCGGCGCGGAGAACGAGTGGGGCGACCCGATCCTGCCGCCGGACCGCACGTGGAGCAGCGTGCTCTCCAGCGTTGACGCCGTCTCGTTCACGACCTTCGTGCCGGGCTACTTCTACGGGTTCAACTTCTGGGAGGTCGGATTCGACAACGTGCTCGTGGAAGCCGTTCCCGCGCCGGGTTCGCTCGCGCTGCTCGGGGTCGCCGGCCTGCTCTCCGCGCGACGCCGCCGCTGACGCGAACCAGCGCCAATCGCATCGGGGTCCCCCACCCCATGAGTCCGGGGCGGTCCTTCGGGATCGCCCCGGCTTTATTCGCTCGGCCCGTTCAGCCCCGCAGCAACTCGACGATCGCGTCCAGCCCGCGCTCCAGTTGCTCGCGGCTGGTCGCGAACCCGAGCCGGAAGTGGGCGTCGCGCGACGAGAACACCGAGCCGGGGATGACGAGTACGCTCCGCTCGATCGCGCGCTCGACGAGTTGAGACCCGCTCAGCCCGAGCCGCGCCGGCACGCGCGGGAATGCGTAGAACGCCCCGCCGGGGAAGGGCAGGTCGGTGACTTCACGCAGCCTATCGACGACGAGATCCCGCCGCGCCTCGTACTCCGAGACGTGCTCGGACATATCGACATCCAGCGCGGCCGCGCACCCCCACTGCAGCGGCGCGGGCGCGCACACGAACGTGTACTGCTGCAACTTCGCCATCTGCTCGACGAGCGCGGTCGGCCCCGCCGCGTAGCCCATGCGCCACCCGGTCACGCCGTAGGTCTTGCCGAAGCCCCGCACGACCAGCACGTCCTCCTGCGCCCCCTCGAACCGCGCCGGGCTGGGGCAGCACGCGCGCGAGGCGTCGCCCGCGAAGCGGTCCGTCCGTGATTCGGAGTAGCAGAACTCGTCGTAGATCTCGTCCGAGATCAGCAGCACGCCCCGACGCCGGCACAGGTCCAGCAGGTCCGCGCACTCATCGCGCGTCGCCACCACGCCGGTCGGGTTCGCCGGCGAGTTGAACAGCACGATCTTCGTCCGCCCAGTGATGAGCGGCTCGACGCGCTCCGCCGTCATGCGCCCGTCGGGGTGCGTGTCGCACACCACGGCCCGCGCCCCGCAGAACGTCGCCAGGTGCGGGTAGAGGACGAACCACGGGTCGGGGATCACGATCTCGTCACCCGGGCCGAGCAGCGCGAAGCACGCCAGCAGCAGCGCGCCGCTCGTGCCGCTGGTGACGAGCACCGACGCGCCCGATCCCGCGGATATGTCCCACCCGAGATCAACCGCGAGCGTGCGCTCGATGCGCGCTCGCAACTCGGCGACACCCTGCGTCAGCGTGTACCCGTTGCGATCCGCGGTGATGGCGTCGATCGCGGCGCGCTTCACAGCCTCCGGCGCGGGAAAGTCCGGCTGGCCGATAGAGAGGTTGCAGGGGTTCTTCAGTTTCGTGCCGAGTTCAAAGACGCGCCGGATGCCGGAGGCGTCGATGGCCCTGGCTCGGTCGGCGAGCAGACGATTGATGTCCATGACGGACCCCGGCCGGGCCGCTCCCGCGCTGCTTCACCGCACCAGCGTCTTGGGCAGGCCCAACGCCTTGTCCTTCTTCGGGTCGAACTTCTTGTCCGCCTGCATCTTGGCGATCCGCTCGGAGCGCTTCATCACCGAGCGCTTGCCCGCCAGGTTGCCCTTCGTCTTCAGCGATCGGTCCATGCTCATCGGTCTGCGCTCCAGTCCGTCAACGGTCGAATCGTTCCCACCCGGCGTCCGAGAAGTTCGAGACCCCGCCGGCCGCCCGCCAGGCCTGCCCGAGACGCAACGCCTCGGACCGCACCCGCGCCCGCTCGGCCTCCGACGCCCGGAACCCGTCGCTCGGGAACCCGGCCGCCGCGTACAGGGCGTAGCGGGGTGGATTGTTGCCGCTGCGGGTCCGCGGATCAATCACCGCGAACGCCTGGAAGCCCCGCTCGCCCAGAAAGGCGATGGCGTTCACCGCGTCATCCTGCGGCAGGGTCGCCAGGCGGAGATAGTTCGTCTGCGCCTGCCGCGGGTCCGCCGACAACGCACCCGCCGGCCCCAAGGCCGCTGCAGCCCCGCCGACCGGCTGACGCTGACCCGTCGCCGACTCCGGCTGCCGCGTCTGCTGGCGTGATGAGTCCGCCTGCCGGGGAGCAGGGGGCGTCAGGGTGGGGTCGGTCGCCGGACCTTGGCTGACAAGTTCGCGCCGAAGGGCATCGTCCCGGGCCGACGACTCGCCCGACCGGAAGCCGAGTGTCCATGCACCGAGGACCAGGGCGATGACGGTCGCGAGGGCGACCAGCGCATAACTCATGGGGACCCTGACCTCGCCGCCTGAGAAACTGAACGCCTCGCGCGGCTGATCTCGCGGCGGTTCCGGCGTCGGCGTGGGCCTTGGTCTCGGAGAAGGTTCCGGGGCGGCTCGCCTGGGCTCGGGGGCGGGCCTCATCGATGGGCGCGGCTCGGGCGGCGCATGGCGCACGCCCGCCGGCTGCGATCCCTGGAGCAACTCGAAGAGCGGCGGGCTGTGTCGGCGGCCTGGCATGCTCACGATTCTACCTCCCTCCGGCACGACCCCGAATCCTCAGCACGCGGCCCTATACTGCCGCCCCATGGCCATCAGGGACGAGGACGTGATTCTCATCAGACCCGCGCCGATCTCGCGCGGCGAACGGGCGTATCTCCCCGCCATCATCGGCGGTTTCGGCGTCACGATGCGCCACTTCTTCACGTCCTTCGGGCAGGGCAAGACCAGCCGATCGATGCAGTACCCGGAGGAGCGCAAGGAGCACCAGCCCCCCGAGCGCGGCGGGATGCAGAAGAGCAACTTCAGGGCGTTCCACCGCCTGAACCGCGATGAGCAGGGACGCGTCAAGTGCGTCGCCTGCATGATGTGCCCCACCATCTGCCCCGCCAACTGCATCCACATCGTCGCCGCCGAAAGCCCCTGGGACGACCGCGAGAAGTACCCCGCCAAGTTCGAGATCGACGAACTCCGGTGCATCTTCTGCGGCATGTGCGAGGAGGCCTGCCCGGTCGACGCCATCGAACTGACCACCGAGTACGACGTGGTAGGCCTCAGCCGCCAGGAGATGGTCTTCGACAAGGAGAAACTCCTGAAGGTCTACGACGTCACAGTCGAGAAGAAGCCGATGTAGGATCCTCCGGCCTCCGCCTCCGCTGGGCAGGCCCGACCGAACAGGCCACAAACCAAGCGGACCCGCGAGTTCTCGGGGCTGCGTTTTTTTTGCCGACTTCGCTGGCAAGCCCGGAAATCGGGTGCATCTTGCGTCAGGACGCAGGAGTCCGTCCCTGCGCGCGGAGATTCCTTCGGCCCAGCGGAACGGGCTTGTCGCACTGTTCGCAAATGTCGTGGAGTCGGGGTTCCCGCCGCAGACAGAGAGAAGGAGAGATCATGGTCCGTTGCACCAACGCCCTCGGCATCCTGACGGCCGCCGCGTTCGCGGCCGCCGCCAGCGCGGATGTCATTCTGTCGTTCACCTACAGCGATGTCAGCGGTTCGTTCGACGCCGGTTCGGGCGTGTACTCGGCGGTCGCGTCGAGCGACACGTCCGGTGACGTGACCCGTCTCGACGGCTCGCCTGGCACGGCCGAGTTCGACGCCGGCTTCGCGGGGATGAGCCTCGCCGATTTCGTGATGACCATCAACGTCTCCAACAACGACGGCTTCACCGCCGACGGCTCCGGCTCGTTCACCGTCACCGACACCAACGGCGACTCGGTCTCAGGCGACCTCGACGGCGTCTGGGTCAAGGGCGCGTTCGGCACGGTCTTCTTCAACGGACAACTCGCCAACGTCACCATCAACGACAACTCCGGCGACGGCTCCTTCGACGGCGCGACCGCGGGCTCCTTCAGCACCGACTTCTCCGCGTACAACTCGCCCTTCGAGGGTGCGATCGTCACTCTCTACATCCACTCCGCCTCCGCCTTCCTCACCAAGAGTTTCTCCGGCGTCCCCGCCCTCGTGAGCGCGGAGATCGTTCCCGCCCCGGGCGTGCTCGCCCTCGCCCTGGCGAGCGGCCTCGTCGCGATCCGACGCCGCCGTTGACGCACTGACCCCACCCGAGCGCCACGGGGGTCAATGCCCACAGGGTTTCGACCCGATTCGAGACAACTTCCCCCGACGGGTGGCAAGGTCCGGAATCGGGGGCATATTTGGGCGGCGGCGACCGCCGTCGCTTCCCCGCCTTGTCGGGCGGGTCTTGTGGTGCCCGGAGAGAAGCCGGCGCGGAGTGCGCAGGCGAACGGAAGGAGAACGCCCATGAACCGGTTCACGACTTCGCTGGCCGCGCTGGCAGGCCTGGCGACCGCGGCGAACGCGAGTCTCTTCAGTTTCGCGTCAGACGTTGACCACACGTCCTTCACGTTCAGGGGCATCGGCGGCTTCGTCGGTGACGCCATGGACCCGAGCGAGCCGCTGACGCTGCTGATCGACGACACCAACGGCCCGGGCGCGCCGCTCACACTGAGCGTCGAGTTCAACGCGGCCTTCCAGATCGCCCACCTCGGCAGCGTCCCCTCCGGCGGCGGCAACTTCATCCACGCCTACTCGCTCGACGGCTCCTTCGAGTTCCGCGATGCATTCGGCGCGCTCGTCCTCTCCGCAGTCGTCGAAGGCGGTGCGCTCACCGCGCTCGGTGGCGCAGCCTCGTGGTACTCCTCGGGCGCCCTCTTCGGTGCGGACGGCGCGGGCAGTTCCGTCACCTACACCTGGCACGGCGCGGACATCCCCGACTACGGCCTGTTCACCGGCAACTCCATCGATCCCGACGACGCCGCATTCACGCTCACCTTCCTCCAGAGCGATCCCGGCATGGGCGTCGCCCTCGGACAGGACATGCTCCCCGCCATGCACTGGGTCTCCGAAGGCTCCTACTCCGGCACCGCCTTCTTCGTCCCGGCCCCCGGCTCGATCGCCCTGCTCGGCTTCGGCGCGCTCGCGGCCGGCCGACGCCGCCGCTGATCCGATCCAGACCCACGCTCGCAATCTCCACCGTCGGCCCCCTGCGGCCGGCGGTTTTTCATTCCGCTCATCCATCCAACGGTGGCACAGGCGTCCCGCCTGTGCCATCTCCTCCCCCTGCCTGCCTACCCGAGCGCACGCCGCAGATCCTCCGCCATCTCCCGCGCCGCCCGCCCCACCGCCGCCTGCCACCCCTCGCGCTCGCGCGGCGCGGCGTAGATCACCGATCGGCTCGCGTTCACCAGCACGCCACGCTCGCCCGGGGTGCGCGCGCCGTCGCGCACGAGCGCCCGCACGTCGTCCGCCGTGCCGCCCTGCGCCCCGTAGCCAGGCACCAGGATCGGAACATCCGGCATCCGCGCCCGCAACGCCGCACCGTCGGCAGGCTTCGTCGCCCCTACCACAGCGCCGGCGTCGCTCAGACCGCGCGCCCCGCGCCTGCCCGCTCCCAGCGCGGCGACGTGGTCCGCCATCATCTCCGCGACCGTCCGCCCGTCCTCCAGCCTCGCCGATTGCACGGCATCGCTGCCGGGGTTGCTCGTCCGCACCAGCACGAACACGCCGAGTCCGGCCTCGAGGAACGGCTTGACCGTCTCCGGCCCGAGGTAGCCGCTGACTGTGACCGCGTCCGCGCCGAGCCCGACCGCGGCGGCGGCGTAGTGCTCCGCCGTCGTGCCGATGTCGCCGCGCTTCGCGTCCAGCACGACGATCAGGCCCGCCGATCGCGCCGCACCGATCACGTTCCGCAGCACGAGCAGCCCCGCCGCGCCGTACCGCTCGAAGCACGCCGACTGCGGCTTGACGGCGGCCGCGTGCCCGCGCACGGCCTCGACCACGCCGACGCAGAACTCGAACAGCCCCACGGCCTCGTCGTCGGAACCTGGCCGCGCACGGAACTCCGCGGGCAGGCGATCGGCCACCGGGTCCAGGCCCACGCAGACGGGCGCGCCAACACGGTCGATCGCGTCGGCCAGGCGGTCGCTGAATCTCGCGGACGGCGCATCGCTCACCGCGGCTATCGTAGCCCGAGGGCAGGCACACACCGTGGACCCCAACACTCCCACACGCATCGACCTGAAGAAGGACCGCGGCCTCACGGTCGAGTGGGCCGACGGCAGCACCTCGTACTACACCATCGCCTATCTCCGCCGCATGTCCCCCTCCGCGGACATGCGCGAACTGCGCGAGCAGATGGCCCGCAACCCGCTCACCGTGCTGCCCGGCGCGCCGGCGTCTTCGACCGCCCCGCTGGCGGCGGTCGATGCCGAACTCGTCGGCCACTACGCCCTGCGCATCCGCTTCTCCGACGGGCACGACACCGGCATCTACTCATGGGCGTACCTGCGCGAGATCGACCCACGCCTCCGCGAGGCCCGCCCCGCCGAGGGCGAGTGAACCGCCGCGACGCCGCTGGTATGTTCTCTCACCGATGCCCGACCCCGCGTCCGGTCCCGTGCCGAACCTGACCCTGCTGTCGCCGCTCACGCAGGTGCAGGGCGTCGGCCTGCGTCGCGCCGAGATGCTGGCAACGCTGGGCATCACCAGCCTCGGGAGGCTCGTCGCGCACCTGCCGACGCGCCACGAGCGGCACGAGGAGGAGCGGCCGATCGCGGAACTGACGCCGGGGCAGATCGTCTCGACCCGCGCCGAGGTGACGGCGACCCGCGTCATCGACCGCCGCCCGCGCCCGCGGTTCGAGGCCGTGTTGCACGACGGCACCGGGCGGCTCGACGTGGTCTGGTTCAACCAGACGTTCCTCGCGCAGCGCATCCACCCCGGCCACCACCTGCGCGTGCAGGGGACGCTGCGGCGCGTCGGCAACAAACTCCAACTCGCCAACCCGCGCTGGGAGATCATCCCCGAGTCGGGCGGCCCCGCGCCGCGCGAGGCGCGCCTGCGCCCGATCTACCCGGCCAGCGAGCAGGTCAAGTCGTGGGAGATCGAAGCGGCGGTGCGCGCGGTGCTGCCGAGCGCGCTGCCGCTCATCGAGGACCACTTCCCCGAGGCGTTCCGGCGCGAGCGTGCGCTGCCCGCTCTCGCCGAGGCGTACCGGATGATGCACGAGCCGAAGGATGAGGATGAAGTGCGCGCCGCCCGCCGCCGGCTCGCCTACGACGAACTGCTCTTCCTGCAACTCGCCGTCTTCATGAAGCGTCGCCAGTTGCGGTCCGAGTCGCGGGCGCCCGCGCTCAAGTGGACCGAGGCGATCGACCGGCACATCCGCCAGCGGTTCCCGTTCACGCTCACGCCGGGGCAGGAGGAGGCGCTCGCGGAGGTCGTGCGCTACCTGACCTCCGAGACGCCGGCGAACCGGCTCATCCAGGGCGACGTCGGCTCGGGCAAGACCGTCATCGCCCTCTACGCCATGCTGCTCGCGGTCGCCGGCGGGCGGCAGGCCGCGCTGATGGCCCCGACCGAACTGCTCGCCGAGCAGCACTTCGGCCTCATCACCGCGTCGCTCGAAGGCTCGCGCGTGCGGGTCGAGCTGCTCACCGGCTCCATGCCGCGAGCCGAGCGCGAGAGCGCGCTGGCACGAATCGCGTCGGGAGATGCCGATCTTTTAGTCGGCACGCACGCGCTGCTCACCGAGTCCGTGCGCTTCCGCTCGCTCGCCCTCGCCGTCATCGACGAGCAGCACCGCTTCGGCGTGCACCAGCGGGCAATGCTTCGGCAGAAGGGCGCGGACGGCGACACCACGCCGCACGTCCTCGTGATGACCGCCACGCCCATCCCGCGCACGCTCGCCATCACGCTCTTCGGTGACCTGGACGTCTCGACGATCCGCGGCCTGCCCCCCGGTCGGCGACCGGTCACCACGCGCGTCGTCGCGCCGGAGAAGCGGCGCGAGGTCTACGAGTTCGTGCGCCGGCGCATCGAGACCGGCGGGCAGGCGTACATCGTCGTCCCCACGATCGGCGACGAGCCGGGTGGAGTCGGCGAGGGTGAGATCGCAGACGTGCGCAGCGTGCTGCGCGAACTCGAGGCCGGACCGCTCGCCGGCATGCGCCTCGCCGCCCTGCACGGCCGGCTCAAACGCTCGACGCGCGACCACGTGATGGCCCGCTTCCGCGCAGGCCTCGTCCACGCTCTCGTCGCCACCACCGTCATCGAGGTCGGCGTGGACGTGCCCAACGCCTCCGTCATGGTCGTCGAGCACGCCGACCGCTTCGGACTCGCACAACTCCACCAACTCCGCGGGCGCGTCGGGCGCGGCAGCCGACGCTCGGTCTGCATCCTCATCGCCGACGGCTCGACGCCCGAGTCGCAGCAGCGGCTGCGCGTGCTGGCCGAGACGAACGACGGATTCGTGCTCGCCGAGCGAGACCTCGAAATCCGCGGGCCGGGCGAGGTCTTCGGGGCACGCCAGTCCGGCGCGGCCGCGCTGCGCGTCGCCGACCTCATGCGCGACCGCGACCTGCTCACCCTCGCCCGGCGCGACGCCCGCGACTGGATCGACCGCTCGCCGCGCCTCGACCGCTTGGACGAGTCGATCCTGCGCCGCCGCGTGCTCAAGGCACACGGCGCGGAGTTCGGCCTCGGCGACGTCGGCTGAGCGGGCGGCCGGTCAGAACGGCGGCTCGTCGTCCGGAACCGTGTCGTCGTCGAACGCCTCGGGTCCGCCGCCATCGCGGAAGTTCTCGACCGGCCCGGTGCGCGCCCCCGGCGCGTACGCCGCCGGCCCACGCGGCTTCGGCTCCGGCGCGGGCCCCCTCGCCGCGTGCGACACCGACTCGTACCCGTCGTTGGCCGTGTGATAGGGGTCGTGGTCCTTGAACCGCGTCGCCCGCGAGTCCCACGTCAGTTTCACCAGCCCCGTCGGCCCGTTGCGCTGCTTGGCGACGATCAGTTCGGCCAGGTTCACCTTGTCCGGGTTGTTCTGCTCCCACTCCTCGTCGCCGCGGTGGTAGTACTCCTCGCGGTGCAGCAGAAGCACGACGTCCGCGTCCTGCTCGATGGAGCCGGACTCGCGCAGGTCCGCCATGCGGGGGCGGTTCCCTTCGCGGTGCTCGCTCGAACGGTTCAACTGCGCGAGGCAGACGACGGGCAGGTCCAGTTCGCGGGCGAGCGCCTTGATGCCGCGGCTGATCGCGGCGACCTCGACCTGCCGGCTCTCGCGCGCCGCCCCGGGCGCGGTGAGCAACTGGAGGTAGTCGATCACGATCGCGCGCACGCCGAACTGCGCCGCCATGCGCCGCGCCCGGGCTCGCAACTGAAGCACGGTCAGCGCGGGCGTGTCGTCGATGTAGATCGGCGCATCGTGCAACTCGCCGCAGACGCGTGTGAGCGTCTCCCAGTCGGTCGAGCGCAGGTCGCCGGTGCGGAGGCGCTGCAGGTCCAGGCCCGAGCGAGCGCTGATGAGCCGCTGCGCCAGCGACGACCGCGACATCTCGAGGCTGAAAATGGCGACCGCCGCCCGCTTGGGATTCCGCGGCGCGTGCGGCGGCCCGCCGAGCGCGATCTGCTCGGCGAGGTTGAGAGCAAGCGCCGTGTTGTGAACGCAGATGTCGTTCGCGACAAAGTTGTGCGTTCCCGGGACCGTCAGGTCGTACACCTGCCGCACCCCAGCGGGTTCGATCGAGACGATCTCGTCCCAATAGACGTCGCTCTCGGCGAGTCGTGCAAGCCCCGCGTCGCCAAGCCCTCGGGCGATCCGGGCGAGGCGATCTCGCGTGGGCGCGCGCACGCCGACGTGCAGGCTGTCGCCCTCGATGCCCGAGCGCCGCGCCACCTCGCGCCACGAGAGTCCTCCCCGAGCCTCGTCGATGCGCTTCCAGACGCCGACCGGGATGAGATCCCGGTTCGTCTGGTACCGCCTCGCCGCGACCGCCCCGAGAGCCGCATGCACGCTGGCCTCCTTGCCGAAGATGCCGACCGAATCGGCGAAGGCGCGGATCGACCGCGCGTCGGTGATGTCGAGTTGCCACGAGACCCTGCGGGACTCGCGGTACTTGACCCATCGCTGACGGAGGGATGCGATGACGCCGAACCGTAGGAGCAGGTGCTGGACCTGACGCGCCAGCCGTTCGCTCACGGTCGAATAGCCGAGTCGCGCCCGGCCCGATGCGAGGACCGTCGCCCACCCATCGGTCGAGAACAGGCGGTTGAGGAACAGGGCGATGAGGTCGCGTCGCAGGCGAAAGACCGGGGCGGGGACGTGCTTGCCCGCCGCGCCATGGCCCATCAAACCCAGTTCCGTCAGCCGGCGCGCCAGAGCGTTCGGCTGATTCGTGCGAAGTTCGCCAACGCCGTCGGGGCACAGCCAGTTGGGCGTAACCTCGAGGAACTCACACAAGCGGAGCGCGTGCGATGCAGACGGCGCGGTGCGGCCCTGTGTCCAGTGCGTCAGCGTCGCCGGCGAAACGCCGACAGCGGACGCGATCGCCCGCGACGTGACGCCGCGTCGCTCCGCGGCCTCCCTCAGCCGGCGCGCGAACCGGCCCCTCGCCTCGTGCGAAGCGGCCCGATCCGCGGCGACGGACCACGACGGCGTCTCACCGACCCGCGTCCCTGATCGACGCAACGCGAGACCTCCGAACTCGGCGACCGCCGAGGCGAACTCGTCGGCGATCCGGGGGTTCCCGTTCGTGAAGCGCGGGCAGGTGCCCGTCAGCCCGCCGCCACCGATCAGGTAGGCCAGCAGTTTCACCTCGCACTCGCGCATGACGCCGCTGCCGAACGCCTCGATGCGCCTCGGCACGGCGATCCGATCGCCCTCGCGCAAATCCGCCAGCGGCGTCCATCCGTCGATCGTCAGGAACGGGTGCGTTAGGGTGGTAACAACACGCCGTCCGAGCCGCGTCGTGACCTCAAAGACCGGCTTCAACCCGTCATCCACGAATGCGGACGGTTCCGCCCTGCCGAGTTTCAGGTCGCCCCCGAGCGTCGGCACCGTCCCCCGACCGGCGTGGCAGATGCTCTCGATCGTCTCGACCGCTCCATCGGGCAGAACGATCTCCGAGTCCGCCGCGAGGCACTTGCCCATTGACGGTCTCGCCGCCAGGATCAGCATCTCGCCGGGGTGCAGACCGCTCAGCAACGCGTCCAGATCGGCGAAGCCGGAGGGGAGGCCCGTCAGTCCGCCCTGGCTCTCGATCGCTTCGAGCCGGTCCATCTCGCTCTGAAGGATCGCGTCGAGGCTCTGCGGGTCGTTCGTTCCCGGCTCGTGCGCGATCTCGAAGAGCGACTGCTCCGAACGGTCCAGCACCTCGCCCACGCCCTCCGGACCGAGATGACCGGCGTGGAAGGCGTCGTACAGCATGTGTCCCGCGGCCTCGATCAGCCGGCGCAGACGGTGCTTGTCCGCAACGACACGCGCGTAGTGGCGCGCGTTCACCGCCGAAGGCACCCCCGACGCGAGTTCGACGAGGTACTCCTGCCCCCCGATCCCCTCGAGTTGGCCCCGGTCGCGCAGCGTGTCCACCAGTTGCACCACGTCGCACGTGCTGTGCTTGTCGCCGAGTTCCACGATCAGCCGGTAGATCGTCGCGTGCCGCTCGTGGTAAAACGCGTCCGGCGTCGTCACGATGCTCACCACGTCCGCGATCATCCGCGGGTCGAGCAGCAGCGAACCCAGCAGCGACATCTCCGACTCCGTCGAGTGCGGAGGCAGTCGGTCGAACAGCCGGTCGAGTTTCAGTTCCGGGCGGGGCTGGCGCCGACCGGCAGCCGCGGCGTCGAATCCGTTCGTGGTGTTCACGGGCACAGTCTCGCGTCCTTGCCTGCTGGGGTGGGTGTGCCGACGGGCTGTCCACCCATTATGCAGACCTTCGCCCCGAAGGAAACAACGCCGTGCGCGATTCTCCGGCAGCCTCTGTCGGTTGTAGCGGCCCGCCGGGACCGGTTGGACTGCGCAAGCCCTTGGCGTTCAAGGCACGGGGCGAAACCCCCGATGACTGCACCTGCCCCCGTCAACTGGCGGCATAGCCGCATTCGGGGGTCATCGCGTCCCTTCACCGGCCCGTTCCTGGGTCGGCCAGACCTGACAGGGCCTACAGCCCGATGCCTTCCGGCGACCCGCCGAGGGCCTTGCGTCGGAGATCGCCCGATGAAGCCACGGGCCAAGTTGACTGCCGCAGAGGTCGCCAGCCTCTACGAGTCGCTCGACCGGCGTCTGGACGCCATCGGCATCGAGACCCAGCCCCAGGTCGCCGCACAGATCCTCGAACTCACCGGCGACCCCACCTCCGGGCTGGCCCAGTACGCCGAGGTCCTCCGCACCGACGCGGCCCTGAGCGGGCGCCTGCTGCGGATGGTCAACTCCGCCTTCTTCGCCCAACGCTCACCCGTCACTACCGTCGATCGCGCCTGCGTCCTGCTCGGCATCGGGCGGCTCCGGGCCGTCGCGCTCGGCTTTTACCTGAGCCGCGCCGCCGCATCCTCCGCTTCCCAGACCATCTCCCGCGAGGTCTGGGGGCAGTCCGTCTTCAGGGCCTGCTTCGCGGCGGAACTCGCCCGACGGGTCTGCCCGATGCTCGCCTCCGAGGCGTTCGTCGTCGGGCTGATGCTCGACGCGGGCCTCCCGCTGATGCACAAACTCCTCGGCTCGCCTTTCGACGCCATCTACTCGCGAAGACTGTCCCCGGCCGGGCAGTACCGCGTCGAGACCGAGACGCTGCCGTACACGCACGTCGATCTGGTAACGACGCTCGTGCGAAGGTGGAGGCTGCCCGAGGTTCTCGCCAGGCCGATCGAGTGGCACCATGTCCATCCGAGCGAGACCGAGAGCGACGCGTCGAGCCACCGGCTGCACCCGGTCGCGTACTTCGCGGGCGTGATCGATCTCGCCGACGACGGGTCGCTCAGGCAGCAGTCGTCGATGCCGACGCTCGCCGCGTCGGTGCTCGGCTTGACGTCCGAAGAGGTCGGGAACGCGGCCCGTGCCGCGGCCCGCGAGTACCGCGCCGTCCTTTCGCTCTTCGACGGCGTGGCGGATGCGGTGTCGCGGATCGACACGCTCGCCGAGCGCGTCCACGCCGAACTCATCGATCTCGTGGACTCGGAGACAGGCCGTGGATTCGAGGAAGCCTGCCGCGCCCGCACCATGTGCTTCAACCTCGGGGGCGGGCCGGTCGAGATCGAGGCGGAGCCGGGCGGCGGCGGCACCATCTACATGCTCGACTCCACCGGCGGTCGGCTCGCCTCGTACCGCTTCGATGCCTCGCACGAAACACCCGACTCCCTCAGGAGCGCGCTCGGGCTGGAGCCGACGCCCAACGACGAGACCGAAGGCGTCGCACGATTCCTGCGCGACCTTGCCGCCTGAGCGCCGCCCCCGATCACGAACGAGCGATCGGTCACGCGGCCTGCGCGGGGGTCGTTTCCGCTTCGTCGGGCAGGCCGTCGGCGCCGGTCCGTTGCAGCGCGGCGTCGAGCCGCTCCACCGCCAGCCCGACCCGCGACACGCGCAGCCCGAAGTTCTCCCCGACTTTCACGGCCGTGCCAGACCCGATCACGCGGTTGTTGACCAGCAGTTCGAGTTCGTGGTCGGCCCGCTTGTCGAGTTCGATGATCGCTCCCGGCACCAGCGCCAGCACCTCGCGCATCGACGATTGCCGCTCGCCCAACCGGACAATCACGGGGACTTCGAGCGTCAGGATCGTCCGCAGGTCTGCTTCGTTCATCGTTGCGCTCATCGGCGGTCTCACGCGCTCCCTTGAACCCCGCGGGCGCAATCCGTGCGCACGGACACCCCGCGACGGAGCGGCCCGCAACCGGCGTGCCACCCTCAGCCCTCGTACCGACCCACGATCAGCGTCACGTTGTGCCCGCCGAAGCCGAAGGTGTTGTTCATCGCATAGCGCACGCGCCGCTCCCGCGCCTCGTGCGCCACCAGGTCCACGTCGAACGACTCGTCCGGCCGGTCCAGGTTGATCGTCGGCGCCACCACGCCGTCGCGCACCGCGTGGATACACGCGATGGTCTCGACCGCCCCGGAGGCGCCGAGGCAGTGGCCGTGCATGGACTTGGTGGAACTCATCAACAGCCGCCCGCCCGCGGAGCGGCGCGCGTGGTCGCCGAACACCTTGAGCACGGCGGCGACCTCCGCCTTGTCGCCCAGGGGCGTGGAGGTGCCGTGGGCGTTCACGTAGTCGATGGCGTCAGGGCCGATCCCGGCGTCCTCGAGCGCCCAGCGCATCGACCGGCCCGCCCCGCTGCCCTCGGCGTCCGGCGCGGTGATGTGGCTCGCGTCGGAACTGTTGCCGAAGCCGACGACCTCGGCATGGATGGTCGCCCCGCGACGCTTCGCGTGCTCCTCGGTCTCCAGGACGAACATCGCCCCGCCCTCGGCCAGCACGAACCCGTCCCGACCGGCGTCGAACGGGCGGCTGGCACGCTCCGGCTCGTCGTTGCGCGTCGAGAGCGCCCGCATGGTCATGAACGCCCCGATGCACAGCGGCGTGACCGCGGCCTCGGACCCACCGGTGAGCATCACGTCCGCAAGGCCCGCACGCATGTACCGCACCGCGTCGCCCATCGCGTGCCCCGAACTCGCGCACGCCGTAGCGTGCGCCGACGCAGGGCCGCGAAGCCCGTAACGGATCGATGCATTCCCGGCCACAGCGTTCACCATGAGTTTCGGCACGGTGAAGGGGCTGAGGCGGTCAGGCCCGCGCTCGACCAGCGTGTGCAGACCGTCCTCGATGGTGCCGATCCCGCCCACGCCGGAGCCGATGACGATCCCGCACCGGTCGCCGTCCTCGCGGGCGAAGTCGATCCCGGAGTGCCGGACGGCCTCTTCGGCGGCCCCCAGCCCGAAGACGGTGCAGCGGTCGAGCCGCTTGACCTCACGCGCATCGAGCACCGATGTGGGATCCCAGTCCTTGACCTGCCCGGCGATCTTGACGGCCCACTTCGCCTCGTACGGCGCGAACTCCTCGCCCACGATGCGGCTGATCCCGCTCCGACCCTCGCGCATGCCCGCCCAGGTCGACGCGGCGTCCGCGCCGAGGTTCGTGACGGCCCCGAACCCCGTGATCACGATCCGCGGTGTGTCCGTGCTTCGGCTTGGCATCGCGTTCATCGGTCCCGTGGCTCGCCGGGCCTCCCCGGCGGGCGCGCGGGCATCCCGAGAGACTCGCGCCCTGCGAACCTCACTCGATCCCGTGCGCCTGCTTGATGAAGTCGATCGCCTCGCCCACGGTCTTGATCTTCTCGGCCTGGTCGTCGGGGATCGAGGTTTCGAACTCGTCCTCGAACTCCATGACCAGTTCGACCGTGTCGAGACTGTCCGCGCTCAGGTCTTCCACGAAGCTCGTCTCGCGCGTGATCTTCGACTTGTCCGCGCCCAACTGCTCGGCGACGATCTCGATCACTTTCGCTTCGATCTCTTGTTCGGTCACGCGTGCACTCTCCGGCGGCGCAAACCCCCGGCCCGACCGCCCGGTCGAGCCCCGGCGCCGTATGGCGGCCCCAAGTCTAGCCGAAACCCCCCAACCCTGCCACGGACCCCGCCCCAACCCCCCTCGGGCCGGATCACCACCCCGCCCCCGGCCCCGGTCGCCGATCGGCCCGCCCGACGGTTGTGCGGATTGTGCCGCCCCTTTGCTGGGCTGATGCCCGGGGCGCGTGCAAACTGAGGGTGGAATGGACGATACAGCCATCGCGAACGGCCTGCCCGGTCGTGCGGCCTGTCCGGCCGCGGGTGGCGTGTCGTGGGGAGACGACGATCGGGCAGAACCCGTCGCGGCGAGGAGAATGCCATGGCCGGCATGCCGCGTGAACCCGAAGCCTTCGCCGAGAGGGTCGCGACCCTGCTCCGCGAGATCCACCCGGGCGTGAAGATCCAACTCTCAGGCCCACGCGAGATCCTCGTCAACGGCCGGCGCCTCGACCTCGAGAACGTCTACCGCATGGTCGCCACCGAGCCGACCCGCGGCGACGAGATCGTCCGCCACTACCTCGAGCAACTCTTCGCCGAGGACGCCGTCAACGCCGTCACCATGACCCTCGACTTCGCACGCCCGCGCATCATGCCGCGCATCCAGCCCGAGTCCATCTTCAACCACCTCGACCGGAACATGGTCGCCCACGTCCCGTTCGTCAACGGCACCGTGATCGTCTTCGTGACCGACCTGCCCCAGATGACCGTCAGCATCACCACCGAGCAGACACTCCGCTGGGGACTGGACATCGACGAGGTCGAGCAGATCGCCCGAGCCAACCTCCAGCACTACACCTCCGAACTCGAGGTCCAGTTCATCGAGTCCAAGGAGGGCGGGCGTGCCGCCATCGTCTCCGAGCAGGACGGCTACGACGCCGCACGCCTGCTCCTCGGCGGCCTCTGGGAGCGCCTCGCCCCCCAACTCGGCGGGGACTTCCTCGTCGCCACGCCCGCACGCGACATGTTCATCGCCCTCTCACGCGACCCCCGCGAGTTCGTCGACCGCGTCGGCGGCCGCGTCTCCCAGGACTACCGCCGACTCCCCTACCCCATCACCAGCGACTTCTTCTACGTCACCCGCGACGGCATCGCCGGCACCCGCCCCGAACGCGAAGCCAACGGCGAAGCGGCGTAGAGGTGGCACAGGCGTCTCGCCTGTGCCATTGCGGCTGACCTGCGCCGGGGTGATCCGCCCCGTGAAACACCACGAACACCGGCATTCCCGATAGGGTACGCTCGTGTCTTCGTATTGGCCGAACCCCAGTCCGACGCGGCGGCAACTCCAATGGCAGAACAAAAGAGGACCGCGAGATCAACGCCCTTGATCGAGATCGAGGCCGTCATCGTGGCATATGCGATGAGTCGGCTCGATCGGACGTTCCTGGACACGTTCGGCTTCACCTCGTGGAAACAGGCGTTCGCTCGCGTCGGCAAAGATCTGCGCGTCACGCCCGCGAGCATCAAGAATCTCCGCGATGAGTTCGATCCGCTGCACGGCCACCGGAAAGGCTGGCACATGCGCCCTCTCCGCCCCAACCGCCAGCGCGTCCTGGGCGAGTTCGCGGAAGTGAGCGACGCGGCACTCACCGAGATTGTTCGACGCATCCGCGAGCGTGATGGCAATGTCCGCAGTGAAATCGCCGCACCGCTCGCAAACGTGACGAAGCGCGTCGAGAACGTCGCCGAACGTCTGCTGACCGGGCGGCTCGCCGAGGAGTTCTTCATGCGCCATTCGACCGAGATATGCGGCATCGCGCCGACGAGCCTGGTCGATTCCAGAAATCTCGCACAAGGATTCGACTTTGCCGTTCGGAATCTCGACTCAATCGCCATAGAGGTCAAGGGGCTGAAGTCCTCGCGTGGCGAAGTCCTGTTCACCGACCTCGAGTGGCGGCAGGCCGCGACGAGAAAAGCGGACTACTGGCTGGTCGTTGTCGGACGGTTGGACACCCGACCGAAGGCGCAACTCTTCAAAGATCCTCATCGCTCGCTTGAAGCACGCTCCGACATCAGGACTTCGACCACGGTGTCGTGGAAAGCCACCGTTGCCGTCGTATAGCACAACGGCCAACGCCTACGATTCCGGCTCCATGATCCTCCTCATCGACAACTACGACTCCTTCACCTGGAACCTCGTCCAGCGCCTCGGCGAGATCAACCCCGCGCTCGTCCTCGGGCGCGACCTCGTCGTGGCGCGAAACGACAAGATCACCCCCGCGCAGGCCGACGCCCTCGACCACGGGCGCGGCCCGGACCGACTCATCATCTCGCCAGGCCCCGGATCGCCGGACGAGGCGGGCGTCTCCGCCGAGATGATCCGCCATTACGCCGGACGCATCCCCATCCTCGGCGTCTGCCTCGGGCACCAGTGCCTGGGCGCGATGCACGGCATGGCCGTCGTCCGGCACTCCCTCCAGATGCACGGCAAGACCAGCCTCGTCCACCACGACGGGGGCGGCGTCTTCCACGGCCTGAGCAACCCCTTCGTCGCCACGCGCTACCACTCCCTGATCGTCCGGGCCGACGAGACCCCCGCGCCCGGCTGGGAGGTCTCCGCCTGGACCGAGGACCCCACCGGCCCCGACGGCACGCCCGAACGCATCGTCATGGGCCCGCCGCTCGAGGGCGTCCAGTTCCACCCCGAGAGTTTCCTCACCGACGAAGGCCCGACACTGCTGCGCAATTTCCTCGAGGCCTGACGGCGACTCGACGCTTCTGAATGTCCACTGTCCACTGTCCACTGTCCCCGGTACCCTTCCCCCGCCATGATCCACCCCGCCCCCACGACGAAGATCGACCCCCGCCACGCCCGGGGCACGCTCCTCGAACTGCGACCCGAGACAGCCACCAAGCCCGCGTTCGCGGTCGTCGCGTTCCCGAACACGCGCTACGAACTGCATCTCATCCCGAAGAGCGCGATCGCCACGCAGCCGGGCAAGCGCATCGTCGGGACGATCCACGCCCGCGCCAAGCGCATCGACGAGGTGGGCACGGGCGGGCGGTACGTCGAGCCGGTCGCCGGGCGGCCGCGCCGCGTGCAGGGCGTGATCGTCGCGGTTGAGGCCTCGACGAACGAGATCGTGGTGAACGCGGGCGTGCCGATCCACTGCCGCCCGACGGACCCCCGCCAGAAGGCGACGGACTTCCGCGAGGGGCAGTTCGTCAGTTTCGACGTGATGGAGGGCGCGGAGTTCGCCCCGCTCACCTGACGGTCAGCCGCGGGCCTTGGCGTACAACTCGGCGACCTTGGCCCAGTTCACGACGTTCCACCAGGCGGCGACGTAGTCGGGCCTGCGATTCTGGTAGTGCAGGTAGTAGGCGTGCTCCCAGACGTCGAGACCGAGGATCGGCGTGCCGCCGCACCCGGCCGCGTCGCCGATGGCGTCCTTCATCGCCGGGTTGTCCTGGTTCGCGGTCGAGCAGACGCTCAGATTGCCGCCCTTTTCGACGCAGAGCCACGCCCAGCCGGAGCCGAACCGCGTCGTCGCGGCGGCGGCGAACTTCTCCTTGAACGCGTCGAAGGACCCGAAGGCCGAGGCGATCGCGTCGGCGAGCGCGCCCCCGGGCGTTCCGCCCCCCCCCTTGCCGGCCGGTGCCATCACCTGCCAGAAGAGCGAGTGGTTCGCGTGCCCGCCGGCGTTGTTGCGCGCCGCGGCGCGACGGTCGTCCGGCGCCTCGCGGAGTCTGCGGCAGACCTCCCACGGATCGCTCACGACCGCCAGCGGCGTGCCCTCGAGCGCCTTGTTCGCGTTCGCGACGTACGCCGCGTGGTGCTTTCCGTGGTGAATCTCCATCGTGCGCGCATCGACGTGCGGCTCCAGCGCCGCGTGCGGGTACGGCAGGTCGGGCAGCGTGAAGGCCATGTCATCCTCCCGGGGGTTGAATACCGAATAGAACACGAACAAGGCGTTGAGGCCGAAAATGAAGGCCACCCCCTTGTGTTCACGCCGATTCTAGGTACACTGGCAGTCCTCTCGGCCGGTGTGTCGAGCGGCAGGGATGCTCGTTCGGTCAGCCGGGAGTCTGTTGCCACGGCGAACGGAATCAGGTGGACCGGCGGGGCGGAGTTCCCGCGGGCTTGGGGGTGCTTCGGCGTCGCGGCTGTGGCTCGTGCGGGCTTGTTTGGACTGATTCTAAACGCTGGATGGAACAATCGGCCTCCCAGGCCGTAAGAAATGCGACCGGGTGCGTTTTCCCGGGATGGTCGTACGGGGCGTGGGGGCAGCCCCGAAAAAACACCGGGCTGCGATACGCCCGGTTTGTGGGACGCCTCGGCGGTCGGTACCGCCGGGGAAAGGGCAGAGGCCCGCATGGCCGGAGGCCGCGCGGTAACTGGTGGGAGCACAGGTTGATCCGTCCGGGCGAACCGGGCGAAGGGTAAGAAGATGAGGAACGTCACCGGCAGGAAGCTGAGTCCGCTCGAGCAGGTGCGCCGCCGCCACCGGGTGGGTGTCGCTGCGCCGTCACAGGGCCGGGCGGAGGGCAAGGCCGCTCCCACCCGTCGGCTGAGCGTCGAGGACGAGCGGCTGCTCAAGCACCTGCTCACCCACGAGCAGGACTTCATCGACAGCCCCGTCTTCTACGAGGCGGCCGCGGACACCAAGATCTACGACGAGGCGCCCGACATCCAGAAGCCGGACACCTCCTGGTACCACCCCGTGATGGACGACATCTCGTCCGCACGCGGGCGCACGGTCAAGAGCGCGCAGCAGGTCATCCTCACCGGGGCGGAGGAGCGCGTCCTCTTCCACCAGTTCAACTACGCGCGATACCGCGTCTGGAAACTCCAGCAGGAGATCTGGTCCAGCCCCGCACGTCAGCCCACGCCCGAGCAGGCGGCGGAGGTTCTCGCGTGGCACCGCAAGGCCGACCGGATCCGCGAGCAGATCGCTGAAACAAACCTCGCGCTGGTGCTGGCGATGGCCAAGCGCACCCGCATGAGCGAGGTGGACTTCGCCGATCTCGTCAGCGAGGGCAACATGGCGCTGCTCCGCGCCGTCGACAAGTTCGATGCCGGGCGCGGCTACAAGTTCTCCACGTATGCCTGCCGCGCCATCCTCAAGGCCTTCAGCCGCCAGGGCATGAAACTCTCGAAGTACCGCCAACGCTTCCCCACGGACTTCGACCCGAAACTCGAGCGGTCCAACTTCGTCGAGGCCAAGCGGGAGAACTTCGAGAAGGACGCCGCCGAGGAGGTCAAGCGGATCGTGGTCGAGAACCGCGCCGACCTCACCGACGTGGAGCGCACGGTGATCGAGCACCGCTTCGGCCTCGAGTCCGGCGACGGCGAGAAGCCCATGACCCTCGAGCAGGTCGGCCAGATCATCGGCGTCACCAAGGAGCGCGTCCGCCAGATCCAGAACAAGGCGATGGAGAAGATCCGCCTGACCCTGGAAGCCGGCTTCCTCGGCAACCGCCCCGAGGAGGAGCCGCCCGCCCCCGAGGGCAGCGACGGGCAGGCCAACGGCGAGACGCTCGAAACCCCCGTCGGCGCGGAGTGAGGCCGATGGTTCCGACGGTTGCCCCCGCGGCCCCGTCCCTTTCGGACGGGGTCGCGTCCTCGCGCGAACACCGGGGAACCACCCCCGCGCCTCACGCGAACCGGCTTCGGGCGCGACCCGCTTCGGGCGGTGTTCCCGCGCCTTTCCCGTCGCCGGAAGCCGCGTCAACGGCTAATCTACAGGCTCCCCGCGACGCGGGGAGCCGGAGGAGCGAACGCCCATGACCGTCCACACGGACGCCCAGACCGACGCATCGCACGTGGGGCATGTCGCCCTGCCCGTGAAGAAGAAGTCCGACCCCCATGCCACGCGCTGGGGCAAGTTCCTGCAGGCGACGATCAAGTTCGAGGCCTCCGACCTCATCATGAAGACGGGGCAGCAGCCGAAGATCCGCCTCCGCGGCGCGCTCAAGGCGCTCGACACCCCTCTCGTCGACGAGGACGAGTTCTGGAGGATCGCCCGCGCGATCCTGACCGAGGAGCAACTCGAGGACCTGCACCGCTTCGGATCGGTCGACTTCGCCTACGACTACGACGAGACCTGCCGGTTCCGCGTCAACCTCTTCATGGCCCGCGGCCGACTCTCCATCGCCGCCCGGCGCATCACCAGCAACATCCTCCCCTTCGAGGGCCTGCACCTGCCCGCCGTCATGGGACAGATCGCGCTCCAGCCGCAGGGGCTGGTGCTGCTCTGCGGCGTCACCGGCTCGGGCAAGTCAACCACCATCGCCTCCATGCTCGACTACGTGAACCAGCGCAAGCCGGTCCACATCGTGACCATCGAGGACCCGATCGAGTACCTCTTCACCGACAAGGTCGCCACCATCAACCAGCGCGAGATCGGGATCGACGTGCTGGACTTCAAGATCGCCCTGCGCGCCCTCGTGCGCGAGAACCCGGACATCGTGCTCATCGGCGAGATGCGCGACGCCGAGACCTTCGAGGCCGCACTCATGGCCGCCGAGACCGGGCACCTCGTCTACGGCACCATCCACGCCAGTTCGACCACGCAGACCTTCAGCCGAATCTACGGCCTCTTCGAGCAGGACGAGGTCGAGGGCATCCGCAAGATCCTCGCCTACCAGATGCGGGCCTTCGTCTATCAGAAACTCCTCCCCACCCTGCACGAGAACATCCACCGAATCCCCGCCATCGAGATCCTCATCAACGACGCCGTCGTCCAGAAGTTCATCCTCGAGGGGCGCGAGGGCGAACTCCGAGAGTACCTGAACTCGATCGAGGCCCGCCAGCGCGGCATGGTGGACTTCAACCAGTCCCTGGTCGATCACGTCGAGAAAGAGTACATCCACATGCGCGTCGCCATCGACGCCTCGCCGAACGTTGACGAACTCATGATGCGGCTCAAGAAACTCGGCTAGCCGGGCAGCACCCAGGCCCGCGCGCCGCACGGCGGGCCTCCACCCCGAAGGAACCTCCAGCGGTGAGCGCACCAACCGACTACCTCGCGGCGTTCGGCGCACCGGACGCACCCGGCACGCACGCGCTGCTCCTCGCGCAGCAGGCCTACCTCCTCGTTTCGCCCTGGAAGCCCGTCCTACTCCTCCTGCCGTTCATCGGATGGGCCTGGCTCATCTCCTCCGTCTACGACAAGCACGCCGCCCGATTCCACCTCGGGCGCGAGATGTGGGCCGCAATCCACCTCTGCATCGGCGTGCTCGCCATCATCGTCGCCATCGCGATCCCGATGAAGAGCGAACTGTCGTTCTGGCTCGGGCTTTTCCTCGAAACCGTCGTGCTCGGCGTCAGCGTCGCGATCTTCCCGCTCCTGACCAACAAGGACGAGCGCGTCCCCGAGCAGCACCGCCTCCGGCTCGACTTCTCGAAGATGGCCGAGGCACGACGAGCGAAGAAGGAGACCAGGCAGATCGGCTCCTCGGAGATCATCGTCCGGCTCTCCGACGGCAAGCCCATCCCCGTGCCCGTGGCCGAGTCACCCGAGTTCGAGGTCCGCGTCGCGGCCGAGCAGATCATCCTCCGCGCACGCGAGGCCCGTGCCGCCGAGGTCGACCTCGCTCCAGGGCGCGACGGCGCCTACGTCAGCGTCTTCCTCGTGGACGGCGTGCGCACCGCCGGAGGCACGACACCCGCGGCCGACGCCGTCAAGGTCATCGACTTCTGGAAAAGCGCGGCCGGGCTCGACGTCAACGACCGACGACGCAAACAGACCGGCCACTGCTCCTACGACCGCGATGAGGAGAAGCACAAACTCCGCGTCCGCACCGCGGGAGGGCAGGGCGGCATGACGCTCAACCTCCTCTTCGACCCCGAGAAGGCCGTCCGGCGCAAGACCGATGAACTGGGCATGCTCGAGCAGCAGGCCGAGGAACTCCGCACCATCGTCGACGACGGCAAGGGTGTCGTGCTCGTCGCCGCCATGCCCGACGGCGGGGGCACTACCCTCATGTACTCCCTCACCCGCATGCACGACGCCTACACGACCAACGTCCAGACCCTCGAGTTCGAGACGCAGGGCGTCATCGAGGGCGTGCGCCAGAACGTCTTCGACCCCACGAAGGAAGGGCAGGAGTTCTCCACGCTCGTGCGCTCGATCATGCGCCGCGACCCCGACGTCGTCAGCATCACCGATCTGCCCGACGCGCTCACCGCGAAGGAGATCACCCGCGCAGACCAGGACCGCACAAGAACCTACGTCCTGCTCCGCGCCAACGGCGCGCTCCCCGCGGTTCAACTCTGGATGAAGGCTGTCGGCGACCCCGCCTCGGCCTCCGCGTGCCTGCACGGCGTTGTCGCCGTCCGACTCTGCCGAAAACTCTGCATCAACTGCCGCGTCGCCTACCAGCCCTCCGCGGACATGCTCAAGAAACTGGGCCTGCCCGCGGACAAGGTGAAGCAACTCTTCAAGAAGGGCGGGCAGGTGCTCATCAAGAACAAGCCCGAGACCTGCCCCGTCTGCCAGGGCGTCGGCTACGTCGGGCAGGAGGGGTTGTTCGAGGTCTACCGACTCGGCGATGCCGAGCGCGACCTCATCAAGAGCAACAACCTCGCCGGCCTGCGCGCCGAACTCCGCAAGAAGCAACTCCCGACCATCCAGCAGGCCGCCCTCCGCAAGGCCATCGACGGCATCACCAGCGTCGAGGAGGTCGTCCGCGTCACGACCGAAGCCAAGCCCCAGCAGGAAAACCGGCCCCCCGCCGACGCCGCCCAGCCCGCAGGAGCCTGACCCATGTTCATGAGCCTTCTCGCCATCGCCGTCATCGGCCTGCTGGGCTACATCTGGATGACCCGCGGATTCTTTTCCGCGCTCATCCACATGGTCTGCGTCATCATCGCCGGCGCGATCGCCTTCGCCTTCTGGGAGCCGCTCTCCCACCTCATCCTCGCCAAAGGCCCAGAGGACCGGAAGTTCACCGCCTTTGTCCTCGGCACCGCGTGGGCGTGGGGACTCGTGATCCCCTTCGCTGTCTCGCTCGCCCTCCTCCGCCTCGGCGTGGACAAACTCATCCCCGCCAATGTGCAGGTCCAGTCCACCGTCTCCTACGTCGGCGGCGCGGCGTGCGGCGCGGTCTCCGGCGTCATCACCGCCGGCATCGTCGTCATCGCCCTCGGCACCATGCGCATGTCCTCCGACTTCCTCGGCTACCAGCCCATCCGATACCAGGGCGAGAGCCTCCAGCGCACAGGCGGCCTCATCGTCCCCGTCGATCGCATCGTCGGCGGCTTCTACGGCCACCTCTCCGAGGCCGCCTTCCGCACCGGCCAGCCGCTCGCACGCTGGTACCCGGACGTCTCGCACACCGCCGCCGTCATGCGCCTCGCCGACCGCCAGGGCCGCGCGAAGAACTACGCCCGCCCCGCCGAGTTCGAGGTCATCCGCCGCTACCGCGTCGGCGGCGAGGGCGTCAGCGTCGTGGACCTGCTCCGCGATTCGTGGGGCGTCAAGCCGCACGACGCCAGGATGCTCGACGGCAAGCCCTACCCCCAAGGCTCTCGCATCGAGGGCGTCGTCATCGACTTCAAGCCCAGCATCAAGGAAAAGCACGGCCAGGTCGTCATGGGCGAGGGCCAGGTCTGGATCGTCGCCGAGCGCGCACAGACCGGCGAACGCATGAACATCCACCCCGTCGGCGTCGTCGCCAAGGCCGCGCCCGGCGACATCGCCTTCGGCCGATTCCGATTCGACACCGAAGTCTTCATCGCCTCCGCCGGCGCGGCCCTCGAGCCGATGGCCTTCGAGTTCGTCGTCCCGCCCGGCTACGAGCCGATCGCCGTCTACGTCCGCAACATCCGCCGCGAACTCACCACCGGCGGCAACGTCGCAACCTACCGCACCGCCGCCGATCGGGACCGCGACGTCCCCTCCGGCTCCATCCTCAAGACCGGCGGGGGCGGCGGACCCCTCGACCGCTCCATGGCCACCACCATCGGCACCGGCCGACAGAGCGACGAGGCGACCCGCGCCGCGGGCATCGTGGACGCCAACACCCTCGGCGGACGCTACGTCATCCAGAAGGGGCGGGAAAAGAGCCTCCAACTCGGCGAAAGCAACGGCGTCCTCGGCGGCGAAGAGAAGTTCGCTCCCTCGGAACTGCAGGGCGGCGTCGGCATCGACCGCTCCCTCCAGGTTCGCACCTTCGAAGTCAACCGCGGCACGGTCATGGTGCAGGTCGACGTCGGACGCGGGCGACCCGCGAGCGTTCTCTCACCCGCAGCGGCAGCCGCCGGACGCGACGACCCCCCCTATCTGATCGACACCAACGGCACCAGGTATCCCGCGGTCGGCTTCTTCTACGAAGATCAGGAACTCGTCTTCATTCGCTACACGCCCGGCAAGCCCATCCGCGGCGTCTCCGAACTGCAGGAGAACCGCGTGATGATCTCCGCAAGCCGACCCGACCAGAAACTCACGCTGCTCTTCCTCTGCGACCAGGGCGTGGACATCTCCGCCTTCTCGCTCGGTGACAAGGCCGTCGTCGTCCTCGACCCCCCCTTCAAACTCGAGCGAACGCAACGCTGAACGACGCGGCCCCCGCCGCCACGTCCAGCGACACCCACAGAGAAAGCCCCCCGCGCTCGGCACGGGGGGCTTCTTCGTTCATGGCGCGGGTTCTTCGACTACGCCTCGTCGCGGCGTGAACGGCGGCGGGCAGGACGCTCGTCACCCTCCGCGGCGCCCACCGCCTCGCCCTGGCCGCCCTTCTGCCTGTTGGGCCGCTTCTCGATGAGGTTCCCCTCGTTGTCGAACTCCATCTCCTCGCGCTGGTCCTCCTCGATCTTCCGATCGGGCACAACCCACACCTTGACGTCCGCCTCCAGGTCCGTGTCGAACTTGACGTGCACGTCGTAGGTGTCCACGCGCTTGATGGTCTGCGGCAGCCTCACTTCGCGCGGCTTCACCGGGTAGCCAAGCCCCGTCAGCGCGGTCGCGATGTCCTGCTGCGTCACCGCCCCGTACAGGATGCCCTGGTCGTTGCACGAACGCTCCAGCGTGATCTCCACGCCCGCGAGACGGCCGATGATGCCTTCGCGCTGCTTGCGAAGTTCGGCAAGTTGCTTCTCCGCCGCGGCACGCTTGGCGGCCAGCGCGGCCAGCCGTTCCTCCGAAGGCTCGGTCGCCATCCCCATCGGCAGCAGGTAGTTCCTCGCGTACCCCACACGCACCGACACCACGTCCCCGACGATCCCGAGGTTGTCCACGTTCTCCGTCAGCAGCAACTGCACGCTCTTGCTCGCCATCGCGGTCCCTTTCGCTGTCCTCGCCCGCGCCCGAAGGCACGGGAAGTTGAGGAGCCGGTCAGCCCGGCCCCAACGCTCCGCGACGGAACACCCGCCGCGACATGTCGTTCCCTTCGGTCTCTTCCCTCCGGCCTCCGCCCTCAGAACGGAATGTCATCGTCAGGCGGCGGCTCGTCCGCCTGCTGCGGCGCGCCGCGCCGGCCCGCGCCCGCGCCGACCGGCCGCCCCTCGCCGCCGTCGCCGTCCGACTTGCTGTCCACGAAGTGGAAGTTCTCGATGACGACCCGCAACTTCGACCGCTTCGAGCCGTCGTTCTTGTCCTCCCACTGGTCCAGTTTCAATCGGCCTTCGATGAAGATCGGCCGGCCCTTCTTGAAGTACTGCCCGATCATCTCCGCGGTACGACCCCACGCCTCGCAGTCGATGAACGTTGTCTCCTCTCGGTTCTCGCCGTCCGCGCTCTTCCATCGCCGATTCACCGCAAGCCCGATGTTCGCCACCGCCTGGTTCCCCCCAGTGTGGCGGACCTCCGGGTCCCGGGTCAGGTTCCCCATCAGCAGCACCTTGTTGAAGTACCCGGCCATCTCGGCCTCCTTTGTCTGGGGCGGTCTCCCCGCCCGCTGGAGTCTAGCAGAACCCGAACCTGCACGCCGCCACCTCGAACCAACCCCCGGCTCAGGCCTCCTCATCGTCCTCGGCCGTCGCCGTGGCCGTCTCGCCGCCCTCGCCCTCGGGCTGCTCGCCCGCCTCGGACTCCTCCTCGGGCCGACCGAGGGTCGCCCCCGCACCCTCCCGGGCGTCGCGCTCGGCGGCCCGCTCGGCCCGCAGTTTGGCCTCAACCTTCAGTTCCTCGCGGGCGTCCGCCGACAGCATCTCCTCCTCGGTCAGGTGGTCCGCCTTCGTGACCAGCACCCGCAGCAGCCGCTCCGAGAGGTTGCAGTCGCGCTCGACCTGGGCGATCGACGCCCCCGGCGCAACGAAGTACACCAGCAGGTACACCCCCCGCTTCTGCTTGTCGATCTCGTACGCCAGCCGGCGCTCGTCCCACTTCTTCATCGCCACGATCCGCGCGTGCGCACGCCCGAGGATCTCCTCGATGTGCGACACCACCCCGCCGAGGTCCACCGCCTCCGATTGGCTGATGAGGAACATCCCCTCGTACTGATGCATCACCTGCTCTGCCATCGTTCCGTTTCCTTTCCGCGGCCGCGCCGCGGCCTGCTTGGTCCTCTGATCGTTCCGATCACCCGCCGGTCCAGCCGGGGTCGATCGGGCTTTGCTCGTCCTGCTTCGACTCGGGGCCGCGCCCACGCGGCTCGGCCCGCACGTTGAACCTGTTCATCGCGGACTCGATCCCCTCGGCCGCGAACACTTCCGCCGCGTCCGCCGCGCGATCCAGCGCGGGCAACACGGCCGCCATCTCTTCCTCCGTGAACCTCCCCAGCACGTAGTCCGCCTGGTCCATCATGGGCGGTGAGGCCCCGATCCCGATCCGGCACCGCGCGTAGCCGTCCGTGCCCAGCCGCTGCGTGATGTCCGACAGCCCGTTGTGCCCGCCCGCGCCGCCGGATGGGCGAAGGCGGATCGAGCCCGGCGGCAGCGCGACGTCGTCGGTCACGACCAGCACGTCCTTGGCCGGGTCGAGTTTGTAGAACCGCAGCGCCTCGGCGACGGCGATCCCCGAGCGGTTCATGTAGGTGACCGGCTTCATCAGCAGGCACCGCTCCCCGCGCACCACCGCCTCCACGCAGTCGGCGTTGAAGCGCGAGCGCACAGGCTCCGTCGGCGCGTGCCGCCGGGCGAGTCGGTCCACGACCATCGCGCCCGCGTTGTGCCGCGTCCGCTCGTAGCGCTGCCCGGGGTTGCCAAGTCCGACGATCATCTTCATGCCCGGCGATCCAAGGGAGAGGTCACTCCTCCTTCTCTTCCTCGCGCTTCTTCTCCGTGATGACTTCCGGCGCGGCCGGCGCCTCGGCCGGAGCCGCCTCCGCCACCTTCTCCTCCACCTGCACCGTGATCTGCGCCACCACCGCGTGCGAGTCGGTCACCAGCGTCATGCCCGAAGGCAGCGGCACGTCCGCGGCCGCCATCGAGTGGCCCGCCTCCAGCCCGGAGACGTCCAGTTCCAGGTACTCGGGAATGTCCGAGACCGCGCACTCGATCTCCAGTTCCGTGGTCGGGTGCATCAGGATCGCGCCCGCGGTCTTCAGGCCGACCGCCTCGCCGATCAGGTGCAGCGGCACGCGCGTCTCCACGCGATCGGTCAGCGACACCCGCGCGAAGTCCGCGTGCACGATGTTCGAGCCGAGGTAGTCGTACTGCACCTCCTTCAGCAGCGCGACCTGCGGCGTGCCGCCGTCGATCGCGATCTGGAAGACCTTCTCGCCCTTGTGCAGGTGGAGCAGGGCGTCCTTGGCGTCCAGGTGCACCGAGGCCGGCGCATCCCCGTGCCCGTAGAGCACGGCCGGCAGACGGCCCCCCTGGCGAAGCCGGCGGGCGTAGCGGGAGCCGACCCGATCGCGGGTCGAAGCGTGCAAGGTCGTCGCGTTCTCATGCATGGCTGTGCTTCCTTCACCGACCGTTCAGCGGTCGGAACTCGTTGCGTCTTCGTGCGGGCGGCTCATCGCTTGACGCCCGCCGCCGGCCCGAACAGGGCCGACACCGATTGGTTGTTGTGGATGCGGTGGATGGCCTCCCCCAGCAGCCCGCCAACGCACAACTCGACGAGCCGGTCGCGGATCGGCGCGGCCCGATCGCCCAGAGGGATCGTGTTCGTGCAGACCAGCCGCGAGATGGGCGACCCCGCGAGCCGCTCCATCGCGCTGCCGCAGAGCACCGGGTGCGTCGCCGCCGCGATCACGTCCCTCGCGCCGTGGTCCATCACCAGGCGTGCCGCCTCGGTCACCGTGCCCGCCGTCGAGATCATGTCGTCGAACATCAGCACCGTCTTGTCCTTCACGGTGCCGATGATGTGCTCCGTGACCACCGCCGTCCCGCTGATGCGCCGCTTGTTGATGATCGCCAGGTCGCCCCCGAGCATGTTGGCGAAACCCTCCGCCACCTTCACGTTCCCCACGTCCGGGCTGACGAGGCACAGGTCGCCCAGTTCGTCGCGGATCGACGAGAAGTAGCGGTGGAAGACCGGCGTCGCCGAGAGATGGTCCACCGGCAGGTCGAAGAATCCCTGAATCTGCGCCGCGTGCAGATCGATCGCCAGCACGCGATCCGCCCGCGCCGCGGTGATCAGGTTCGCCACCAGTTTCGCCGTGATCGGCACCCGCCCCTTGTCCTTGCGGTCCTGGCGGGCGTAGCCGAAGTACGGGGTCACGATCGTCACCCGGCGCGCGCTCGCACGCTTCAGGCAGTCGATGAAGATCAGCAGTTCGACCAGGTTCTCGTTCACCGGGTTGCACGTCGAGATCACCACGTAGCAGTCGCGCCCGCGCACGTCCTCCTCGAGCCGGACCAGCAACTCCCCGTCAGGGAACTCCAGCGTGCGCGCCTCCCCGATCGGGATGCCGATGTGCTCGCACACGCGCTCCGTGAGCGTGCGGCTGTGGCGGCCGGCGAAGATCTTCAGCCCGTCGTTCCCGTTGAAGCCCGGCGCCGCCATCACGCCCCCCTCCCCGCGCCCACGCGCGATCCCGCCCGCGAACGGAAGACCCGGTCCACCTCCGCCAGTTGCTCGGGCGTGTTGATGCTCAGCACGTCCTCCGCCGGCACCGCGTAGATCACCTCGACCCGCGCCCCCTCCGCCAGCAGCAACGTGGGCACGTCGGTCACGTAGTACTCGCCGCTCGACGGGTTGCGACGAACGCGGTCCAGCGCACGCAGCAGCGCGCCCGCCTCGAAGCAGTAGTAACTCGGGTTGACCTCGCGGATCTCGCGCTGCTCCGGCGTCGCAACCTTCTCCTCCACGATCTCCCGGAACCGCCCCGAGCCGTCTCGCACCACGCGCCCGTATCCGGTCGGATCATCCAGCACCGCCGTCGCCAGCGTCGCCGACGCCCCGCTCGAACTGTGCCGCGACAGCAACTTCCGCAGCGTCTCCGCGCGGATCAGCGGCCCGTCGCCGCACAGCACGAACACCGGCGTCCCCTCCGGCAGACCCTCCAACTCGCGCCGTGCGCTCAGCACCGCGTGCCCCGTCCCCAACTGCTCCGCCTGCACCGCGAAGCACACCTCCGGCCCGTACTCCGCCAGCGCGGCACGCACCGCCTCCTGTCGATACCCCACCACCACGATCACCCGCTCGCACCCCGCGTCGAGACATGCATCCACAACCGCGCACACCATCGGGCGCCCGCCCACAGGATGCACCACCTTCGGCAGGTCCGAGCGCATGCGCACTCCCTGCCCCGCGGCCAGCACCACGGCCACCGGCGATGCCGAACGAGTTGTGGCCTGCTCGACGCCCATCGCACCCTCGCGCTCGCCGGACGCACCGCGGTCTCCGGTGTGGCTGCCCCGAGGGGCAAACTACCCGGCCAGGATTCGAACCTGGACAAGCAGAACCAAAATCTGCTGTGCTACCGTTACACCACCGGGTATCGCGTGCTTCTGACGCGGGCGGTGCCGTCGGCGAACGACGCGGACCTCCTGCCCCGTTCGGCCCAGCCGGGCCGGGATCACGGACCTCACGCGGTCCGCGGTCCCCGGCGTCGCACGCCGGACACAAGACAGCGGCCGCGGCACATCACCCCCGCACGCCCACCCGGGCCGCGAGAGTTTGGAGCGGGACCCACCTATGCCGCGCCGGGCACGACGCCCGGTCGGAAGGCCCATGGACGCGCCTCGAACCGCTCCCGCGGCTCTCCGTCACGCCCGGCTCCCTCGGAACCGCAGACTCTAGTGCCCCCGGACGCCGACTTCAAAGACGGCCGGCCGTAGTCGAAAGATCCTGCGCCGACCAGTTCCCGCCATCGCCCGGGT
This sequence comes from Phycisphaerales bacterium, assembly GCA_035443945.1. Classification (GTDB taxonomy): domain Bacteria; phylum Planctomycetota; class Phycisphaerae; order Phycisphaerales; family UBA1924; genus CAADGN01. The sequence continues at coordinate 115,685 of DAOMNQ010000001.1, forward strand.
TCCAGAAGTAGCGGAGGATCTCGCCGCCCGCCGCCGCTCCGAAGAGGTTCAGCGTGCCCGCGTCCGACGCATGGCTCGTGATCTGGCCCGCCGGATCGGGCGTGCCCTCCTCGAAGCCGTCGCTCAGGTTGCTGATCACCCAGGCGTCGTTCTCGGGATCGTCCGCGAACTCCGGCACCCACCAGTAGATGGTGAGGTCGCCGCTCGCGTCCAGGCCCGCGACGTTCAGCCCGCCCCACGGCGTGACGTAACTCGTCAGGCCGAAGCCCTGGAGCGTCGGGCCGCCGAACAGGTCGGTCAGGTTGCTCGTCTCCCAATCGCCGCCGAAACTCGGCACCCACCACGTCACCGAGACCTTGCCCGAGCCGTCCAGGCCGGCGAGGTTGATCCCGTCCCACGTCGTGAGATACGCCGTCAGCCCGCCGCTCAACGCGGGTGCGCCCGTGATCGCGCTCAGATCGTCCACACGCCAGTGCCCGAGTTCCGGCGAGGTCCACACGACCTGAATGCGCCCCGAGCCGTCGAGCGCGGCGATGTTCAGCCCGTCCCACCGCGTCACGTAACTAATGATCGGCCCGACCCACGCCGGCGTGTCCTGCCCGCGGGCGCGCAGGTGCGTCTCGGAGATGTTCTCGAACGACCATGCCGCCGAGCCGTCCTCGTTCGTGCCCGTGCGGACATAGAGCACGAGGTCGCCGTCCGCGTCGAGTCCCGCGACGTGGAGCCGCCCCGAGACGTCGGCAAAGACCGTGACCGCCGACGCGATGCCGCGACCGCCCTCCACGGACTCGGTGAGGTTCTGAAACGCCCACGTGCCGTCGTTCCGGCGCCAGAAGGCGATCAGCCCGGCCGCGGACGGCGCGAACACGAAGAGCCGGGCATCCGTCGGGTCCGTCCACGCGACCGGATCGCCGCTGGGCACTGGCGAACCCGTCGCCGCCACGAGGTCGCGGACCGACCAGCCCGTGTCCGTGATCTGCTCGAAAACGATCGGCAGCCCGGTGAAGTTCAGGCCCGCCACGGCGTGCAGGTTGCCGGGCGCGGACGTGCCCGTAATGCGCGCCTGGTCGCCCGCAAGCGTCGAATAGACGATCGACACCGGCAGCGCGACAGGAACACTGAACGCGCCGTCGTTGTCCTCCGCGATCGCCAGGAACGAGACCGGCCCGAGGGGATACTCATCCGTGACCGTGCCGGAGAAACTCCACCCGTTCGCGCCGTTGGAATCGACGAAGAGCAACTCGCCCTCGTCCCCGACGCCGTTCCCGTTCAGGTCGATGTAGAACCGAACACGCACGACCTCGCCGTCGGGGTCGCTCACGTCGTTCGCCGTCAGCGTGAAACTCGCCCCGCCCGGCAGGACCGCGCCGGTGGAGACGAGCGACCCGATCGTCGGCTGCCGCAACAGCCTGAACACCGTCACCGTGCCGTCCGTCCCCTGCGACGTGACGAGATCGAGATCGCCGTCGCCGTCGATGTCCGCCAAGGCGACGCCCGTGTTGGAGAATCCCGCCGTCTCGAACGGCACCGCCGTGTCGAACACTCCGCCCACGCCGAAGAGCCTCGCCTCGCCCGCACCGCCGCCCGAGTTGTTCGGCACGGCGTCAGGTCGCCCGTCCAGGTTCAGGTCGCCGATCGCCAGGCCGTTGTTCAGCGGCGGAAACGTGAGTTCCGTGACCACGCCAGGTCCGAACGCCCCGCCACCCAGGCCGGCATGCAGGGTCAGGTGACCCACCGACTCGTCCCCGCTCGCGACGAGCAGGTCGAGCAGGCCGTCCCCGGTGAAGTCCGCCACACGCACCGCCCGCGGGTTCGAGGGCGACTCGATCGTCACGGCGTCCTCGAACGACCCGTTCCCGACGCCCTGGTGGATCACGATCTGCAAATCCGCGAATGCCAGCAGGACCGCGTCCAACTGCCCGTTGCCGGTGACGTCGGCCAGCACCAACGATTGCGGATTCGCGCCCGTCGCCCGCGTCTGCCTCGCACCGAATGTCCCGTCACCCTCGTTCAGCAGCACCGAGAGCACGTTTGTGCCGGGGTTTGTCGCGACGATGTCGAGGAACCCATCTCCATTGACATCGGACAGCCCGAGGCTGCTCACCGTCTGTCCCGCGTCGTACTCCACCGGCTCCTCGAACTCGCCGCCGCCGAGGCCGATGTACACGAACACCCGCTTGCCGATGACCGTCGCGCCGAGGCTCCCCGCCACGATGTCCGGAATGCCGTCCCCATCGACGTCACCGACCGAGATGGACGACGCCGGGGATGGGTGCGAGAAGATCTTCGGTGCCCCGAACTGACCCGTCCCGTCATTGAGCAGCACCGCAATCCCCGCGCGCAACCCCACCGCCAGGTCCGGGCTGCCGTCGGCGTTCAAGTCCGCCAGCGTGATGGCGAGCGGCTGATCACCGACCTGTATGGTCGTCGGATCCGAGAACGAGATCGAGAGCAGCGCCCGGCGTTCGAGCGACTCACACAAGGGCGTGCCGATAGCGGACCCCTGGCTTCGGAACAACCCCGTCTGACGACGCGGCGACACACGTGGCTCGATACGCATGGAGACTCTCCTGCCTGCCGGGTGCGGGCAAACCCTGCGCCGAACCCCCGGAGACGATCGTAGATCGGCACCGCGGCGTTCAGCCCGCGAAGAATGGTTCGCGGGAGAAGGTATCGCGGTTGCTTGCCCGGGACCCTGACAGAATCCAAAAATGACGACGCCCGCCGAGAGTATCGGGGGGCGTCGCGTGGACGTGAAACAGTTGGGGCCATCTTCGCCGCGCGTCGCCGCGCGGCTATCCGACCCCGAGGGGTCGGGCGAGATCGCGCTCATAGTCCCGCTGCAGATCGCTCTGCGGGCCGGGGGTTGGTTGTCCCGGCTTTGGCGGGCCTAAGGAAATCCCTTAGAAAGGAGGTGATCCAGCCGCAGGTTCTCCTACGGCTACCTTGTTACGACTTCGTCCCAGTCACCGAGCTTGCCGTGGGCACGGCTGAAATACCGTGACTTCGGGCACTCCCGGCTTCCATGACGTGACGGGCGGTGTGTACAAGGCTCAGGAACGTATTCACCGGAGCGTAGCTGATCTCCGATTACTAGCGATTCCGGCTTCATGCAGGCGAGTTGCAGCCTGCAATCCGAACTGGGGCGCGCTTTTTGCGATTTGCTCCGCCTCGCGGCCTCGCTTCGCTCTGTACGCGCCATTGTAGCACGTTAGCATCCCTGGACATAAGGGCCATGAGGACTTGACGTCATCCCCACCTTCCTCCGGTTTGACACCGGCAGTCTCGCTAGAGTCCTCGGCATTACCCGTTAGCAACTAGCGACAGGGGTTGCGCTCGTTAAGGGACTTAACCCGACACTTCACAGCACGAGCTGACGACAGCCATGCAGCACCTGTGCACGTTCCACTCTTGCGAGCGTAGCCCTGCTTTCACAGGGTTAATCCGTGCATGTCAAGCCCAGGATAAGGTTCTTCGCGTTGCTTCGAATTAAGCCACATGCTCCACCGCTTGTGTGAGCCCCCGTCAATTCCTTTGAGTTTTAGCCTTGCGACCGTACTCCCCAGGCGGCACACTTAGCGCTTTTGCTTCGACCGGAAAGGCATGAGAACCACTCCGATCTAGTGTGCATCGTTTACGGCGTGGACTACCAGGGTATCTAATCCTGTTTGCTCCCCACGCTT
>DAOMNQ010000002.1:0-7746 GCA_035443945.1 Phycisphaerales bacterium
CGAGCGGATGGCGATCAACGAAGCTGAGTACCGGCGGCTGTTCGAGGGCGAGCCGGTGCGAGACCGTCCGCGGCTGGTGTCGGCATCGGCGGGCGGCGCTGCCCCGCCGCCCGAGACGGGTCCGTCGCCGACAGGCGCGCCGAGCGAGGGCTTCGTCCCCGCCTCGCCCTACCTGCAAGGGCTGGCGGAGGACATCTCGGGCGGCGTGATCGAACAGGCGACGCGGCGAGTCATCACGAGCGCGGATCGCGGGCGGTTCGAGTTGCTGGACTACATCTGCACCGGTGAGGGTCCGATCGTGCTCAAGGAGCGCGATCTGGCGTACTTCGGCTTTGCGGCGAACGTGGACCAGACGACGGGTGCGCTCAGGGCGTTCAACTCCGACGAGGACATCCGGGCCTGGTTCGGCGCGACGAACATCCGCCGGCTGGACGCCTCGTGGTCGGAGGCGATGGTCAAGTTCCTGACGAACATGTTCGTGCGCGGCGTGCTGATCGTCGTGTTCGTGCTCGCCCTGTTCATCGCCATGACGCACCCGGGGCTGCTCGTGCCCGAGGGCGTGGCGATGCTCGCGCTGGTCGCTCTCCTGGCCCCGCCGTTCCTGATCGGCATGGCGAACTGGTGGGAGATCGCGGCGATCCTGTTCGGCATCGGGCTGATCGTCCTGGAGATTTTCGTCTTCCCCGGCTTTGGCGTGCCGGGCGTGCTGGGCCTGCTCCTGCTCTTCGGCGGGCTGCTCGGGACGTTCATCGAGGACACGCCGGGCGGCCTGTTCCCGGACAGCCCGAAGGCACAGACGGACATGCTCTACGCCGTGCTGACGATCGTGCTGGCGTTGACGACCTCGGGGATCGGGGTGTACTTCCTGTCGAAGCACTTCGGCTCGCTGCCCATCGTGAGTGGGCTGGTGCTGCGCGACACGATCGGCAAGCCGGCGGATGACACCGACGACGAGTTCCTGGCCGCGCTGGGCGACCCCGACGACGTGGGCGTGTCGGTGGGCGACGAGGCGACGACGGTGACCCCCCTGCGCCCGGCGGGGAGAGTGGAAATCAACGGGCGCCTGGTGGACGTGGTCGCGGAAATGGGGTACATCCCGGAGGGCCGCCGGGTCCGAGTCGTGAGCGTCGGCAAGTTCCGCGTCGGGGTCGAGGAGGTCGCGACCGGACCACAAGGAGAGCGGGCGTGAGCGAAGAAGGGCTGCTGCTGCTCGGGCTTGGGTTGATCGCGGCGAGCCTGCTGCTGATCGTGGTCGAGGTGTTCGTGCCGTCGGGGGGGCTGATCGCCATCACGGCGGGGATCGCTGCGCTCGTGGGAGTCATCAGCCTCTTCCGGTACGACCCGTGGTGGGGCCTGATGGGGCTGGTGGCGTTGATGGTGATCGGGCCGGCCGCGCTGGGGTTTGCGCTCAAGGTGTGGCCGAACACGCCGCTCGGTCGGCGGATGCTGCTGGGCGACATGACGGAGGAGCAGATCGAGGCCGAGCGACAGAAGGAGCGGAGCGAACGCGACGCCCTGCACGCGCTTGTGGGGGCCGAGGGCGTGGCGATGACGGACCTTCGCCCGGTCGGGGCCGTGCGGATCGAGGGGACGCGGTACGACGCGCTGGCCGAAGTCGGCGTGATCGCGGCCGGGTCAAAGGTCAGGGTGACGAAGGTCGAGTTCAACCAGATCAAGGTGCGGGAGGCCTGACCGCCGGCCGCGCGACCGTGCCGGAGCGGTATACTGCCCGTCCCACGGGCGTTGGAGGCCCGGGAAGCAGGGAAAGCACGACCATGACAAACGCTGGACATCGAATCTCGGCACGATTCCTCGCGGCGGCGACGGCGTTGGCGGTTCCGGCCGCGGGCGCTCTCGCGCAGGCCGGAGGGGGCGCGGCCGGCGGCGGAGGCGGCGGCATCCCGCGCTCGGTCATCCTCATCATCGCAGTCGTCGTCTTCCTGTTCATCATCGTGATGCTGTTCGTCGTCGGGCAGTTCATCAACCTCTACATTCAGGCGCTGCTCTCCAATGCCCGCGTGGGCATCCTCGAACTGGTCGGGATGCGGCTGCGCAAGGTGGACATCCGGGTGATCGTCCTCAGCCGCATCCGGGCCAAGAAGGCGGGCATCGAGGTCACGACAAACCAACTCGAGACGCACTACCTCGCCGGCGGGCGGGTGCAGAACGTCGTCTCCTCGCTCATCGCGGCCAACAGCGCCCGCATCGAACTGCCGTGGAACGTCGGGACGGCCATTGACCTCGCCGGGCGCGACATCTTCGACGCCGTGAACACGAGCGTGAACCCGAAGGTCATCGACTGCCCGAACCCCGCTCAGGGTCGCACGACGATCGACGCCGTTGCGAAGGACGGCATCCAGTTGAAAGCCCGCGCCCGCGTGACGGTTCGGACGAACCTGCCGCGGCTGGTCGGCGGCGCGACGGAGGAAACGATCATCGCCCGCGTGGGCGAGGGCATCGTGTCCGCGATCGGCTCGGCGGACTCGCACAAGCAGGTGCTGGAGAACCCGGACCGCATCTCCAAGGCCGTTATGGCCCGCGGGCTGGACGCGGGGACGGCGTTCGAGATCCTGTCGATCGACATCGCGGACGTGGACGTCGGCGAGAACATCGGCGCGAAACTGCAGGCGGATCAGGCAGAAGCGGACAAGCGCCGGTTCCAGGCCGAGGCCGAGAAGCGGCGCGCGATGGCCGTCGCCCAGGAGCAGGAGTTCAAAGCCGAGGTCCAGAAGAACCGCGCCCTCGTGGTGCTCGCGGAAGCCGAGATCCCCAAGGCGATTTCGGAGGCGTTCAGGAACGGCCATCTCGGCGTCATGGACTACTACCGGCTCCGCAACATCCAGGCGGACACGACCATGAGATCATCCATTGCCGGCGAGCCGCAGGAAGGGCAGAGGCCGCGAGAGGGATGACGCTGCGCGACAGTGGGCAGTGGACAATGGACAGTGGACATGAGGAGGGGCATCGCGGGGGCAAGCGATCCGTCTCGGATCACTTGTCCACTGTCAACTGTCCACTGTCCACTGTCCGCCGGGCGCGACCCGCGAGCACGTCCAGCCTGTGCTGCCGGTAGGCGTCGTTCGTCCAGATGCTGGCGTCGAAACGCGCGACTTGCGAGAGAGCGGGGTCGACGCCTTGGGGAGCGGCACGGGTGTCGAACCGACGGTCGAGAGAGAGATCGAGCTGAGGCCTTGTCGTGAACGTCGGCGGCGTGAGGCCGATCAAGTTCTCGGGCGCGATGCTGCCGATGTGGAAAATCGTGCCTGGGGGGACTTCGGCTCTCATGCCCCACGGGGTGGTGGTGTAGACGGAGCGGGGGAAGACGGCCGCGACGCCGCCGTGGACACGCATGAACAGGTTGGGACGGTTGGGTACCTGGTAGACCTCCTCGAAGGAGGCAGGCCGAAGAAGGTCGATCGGCATGAGGCGCATGCTGACGCCGAGCGGGCCGACGTCGCCGACCGTGGGGTCGATGCGGACGAGCGCTTCGGCGTGGAGGTCGCCGAGGCTGGTCGAGTGAACGGCCTGCGCGACAGCGGGAGCAGCCGCGAAAAGGCCGGAGAAGGCCAGCCAGACGTTCATGGATCGCGTGCGAGGCATGGGTCTACGGGTAAGTATCGGCCGCGCGAGGCTGAGGTTCGAGGGGAAGGGAGCGGCGGGCGATCGGTTAGGGCATTTATCGCCGGCTGCCGAGGACGAGACGAAACTCCAGGGTCACCCCCGCCTCCTTGTCGCCTTCCGGCAGATCGTCGAGGGCCTTGCCCTTGGCTCGCCACCGATAGATCGCGTCGAGGAGCGGGCCGTCCACGTCGGCGTAGCCCGAGTTCTTGCCGGGGAGGAACTCGGCGCGGCCGACCTTGCCGTCCTTGGCGAACGTGACGCGCACCACCGGGTTGCGAGGCAGGGCGGTCATCCTCGTCACCAGCGTCCAGCGTGGACGGACGGTCTCGATGTCCAGCCCTTCGGCCGCGACGGGCTGGCCCGGCGAGACTTCGACCGGCGGCTTGGTCGAAGTCGCGGGCGACTCCTTCGTCGATTCGATCAAGGCCTCGACGCCGGGCGTCGGCGCGGGCGGGGCCGGTTGCTCGCTCGGCTGGGCCTGCGGCGTGGGTTGTGGCCGCGGCTCGGGCAACGCGGGGGGGGGCGCCTCGGGCGACGGCTCGGCCGCGTCGGCAGGCGGCAGCGGCGGGCCGATGACCGGGGCCACGACGACGCGCTCTTCAGCAGCGACTATGGCGCCGGATTCCACCGCAGGGCTATCGGAGACGAGGACAGGCGTCGCCTCCACCGGAGCGGGCGCTGGTGACGCGGCGTCGGCGGGCGTCTCTGCGGGCGGCGGAGCGGCAACCGTCGTAACCGGCTGCGGAACGGCCTCCGCATCCACCGGCACGCCCGGTGTTTCAGGATTCAGCGCGGCCTGCTCAACCGTCGAAAGCGAGGCCTCGTGCGGCGTCGGCTGCTCGAAGCCCAGCCAGTTGATCGTGACCTCCTTCGACCGCTCGATCCCCGGCCGCACCCGGGGAGGCTCGGGCGGAACAGGCGTCGGCAAGTCGGCGGACTGAAGTTCAGTGCCGGGCGAGGCCCAGAACCCGGGCACATTGATCGCCAGGGCCATCGCCGCGGCGACGTGCAGCAACAGGCTAAACCCCGCGCCGGCGACGAGCGGACGGTTTGGAGCGAGCGAACGTGCCATGAGGCGTTGCGAAACGGGGGTTGGGCATTCGCGGAAAGGGCTGCGGCGTAAGGCCCCGTATCGTTGTACAAGTCTATGCAGCCGGAGCGAGCGGCCGGCGAAGGGAGTGAGCCATGCCGAGCGTGCTTGTCAGAGTCGCACTGGCGCCGCTGCTCGCCGTCGCGGCAATCGCGCCCGCGCAGCCCGAGCCTCCCCCGCAACCGCCCCCGCCCCGGCTGATCGTCGGCGATCCCGCGCCGGAGTTGCGGATCGCCGAGTGGATTCGCGGCGAGCCGGTGGAGAAGTTCGAAGCGGGCCGCGCCTACGCGGTCGAGTTCTGGGCATCATGGTGCGGGCCGTGCATCGCCAACTTCCCGCACCTCTCGGCAGTGCAGGAGAAGCACAAGGACCGGCTGACGGTGATCGGCGTGACGAGCGAGGACCGGGCGGGCAACACGCTCGACGCGGTGCGTGCGATGGCCGAGAAGCAGAAGGCGCGGATGCGGTACACCGTCGCGTGGGACGACGGGCAGAAGACGACCGAGGCCTACATGACGGCCTCGGGGCAGCAGGGCATCCCGTGCGCGTTCGTGGTGGATGGCGAGGGACGGATCGCGTGGATCGGGCACCCGGCGGACGGCGCGTTCGAGAAGACGATCGCGGCGGTTATCGACGGGACGTTCGATGCCGCCGCTGCGCGAGAGGCCGCCGCGAAACAGGCGAACCGAGCGGCGTTGTCCGCCGAGATCGAGCGCAAGGCCACCCCGCTGATGGCGCGCCTCCGCAAGTCGTGGGGCGAGGGCAAGCACGACGACGCCCTCGCGCTGGCGGACGAGATCGTCGCCCTGGACGCCGACCTGATGTCGCACGTGGCGAACTGGAAGTTCCGGGCGCTGCTGGCCGAACTGGGCAGGCCCGAGGCGGCCTTCAAGTACGCCCGCGGGCTGCTCGAAGGGGCGTACAAGGACAACGCGCCCGTGCTGGCGCGGCTGGCCTACGCCATCGCGGACACGCCCGGGCTGGCCGAGCGTGATCTGGACCTCGCGCTCAAACTGGCCGAGCGGGCTGTCGAACTGACGAAGGAGCAGGACGCGGTGCTGCTCGACACGCTGGGGCTGGTGCTTCAGCAGCGCGGCGAACTCGAGCGGGCGGTGGCCGTGCAGCGCAAGGCCGTGGAAGTGGCGGACACGCCGCAGATGCGCGAGCGGCTGATGATGACGCTCGAACTGTACCGGGCGGAACTGGGCGAGTGAGCGAGAGTGCCGCGACCGGAGAACCGCTCCCTCACGGTCGCGGCTCGTCACTGGCTCCGGGCGTGCCCAGGAGTTGAAACTCACCAAGCCCCTCGGCGGCGAGCAGGTCGATGAGCGCGAGCACGTCGCCGGTGCGGCCCCCCTCATCGGCGGCGACGAAGAGTTTCGCCCCGGGGGACTCGGCCCTGAGTTCCCGCACGCGGGCGGCGACGCCGTCGCGCGGCGTTTCCTCGCCGTTCACGAACAGACGCCCGTCCTGGTTGAGCGCGATCGTGATGGCGACGCCGCGCTCGGCGGGCGTTCCCGCGCTCAGCGTGGGCAGGCGCACGTCGAGGATGTCCGCCCGGACCATCACGACCAGCACGAAGATGAAGTAGATGAGCAGCAGAAAGATGACGTCGATGAGCGGCGCCATCTCGAAGCGGACGTCAAGGCTGGAACGGCGGAGGTGGCGCATGGGGGGGTGAGGCCGAAGGGGGAAGGCCGAAGGAGGGAAGAAACAAGAGTCTAGGGATCAGCGGCTCTCGCGGACGTAACTGCGGCCCCCCCACTGCGTGGGCGTGCGGGAGCGCAGGTCGCGGGCCGCCTCGGCGAGGATCGACGCGACCGGGAACGAGGCGAACGGGTGCAGCAACGCGGACCAGAGAGGCGCCGCGCTGAGCCGGTAGATCGCAACCATGGCCGCGAGCCAGACGATCAGCCCGACACCGGCAACCGTCATCGGCAAGGCAGTGGCCCACACCGGCCCAAGGTCGCGCCAGACAATCGCGACGCCCAGGCACGCCGCGGCGGCGAGCGGGAGCAGACCGTTCACGACGGCGACGCGCAGCGCAGCACGTCGGAGCCTTGTCGGTCGGCGGTTGGCGCACTCGGTGTAGATCCGCTTCCAGCCGCGCCGGAACTCCGCCCAGGTCTCGTACATGCGGCAGATGAGCATGCCGTCCGCGAGCAGGAGCGCGGCGGGCAGGCCGTGGCGGGCCGCCTCGCGGGCCAGTGCGAGGTCTTCGAGCAGGTGCTCACGGACGGCCTCGTGCCCGCCGATGCGCCGGTAGGCATCGGCGCGCAGGAGGATGAACTGGCCGTTGGCGAAGGCACGCCGCTCGGTCGGGCGGCTGGCCCGCAGAAGGGGATACTGGTACATCAGTTCGAGGCCCGCGGCGGGCTGAACGATCCTCTCGAACCACCGGTCGGCCGTCAGCGTGCTCATCAGGCTGAGCAGCGCGAGGCCGCGCTGCTGAAGGAGCGCGGCAGTGGCGCGGACGCAGCCGGGGTGGAAGGTCGTGTCGGCGTCGGCGAACAGGAGAAGGTCGGATTCGCGGGCCGCCGGGGAGCGGGTCACGGCGGTCCATACGGCGTTGACCTTGCCGGCCCAGTCGTCGGGGCATTCGGCGACTTCGAGCACTTCGAAGCGGTCGTCGTCGCCGATCGCGGCACGGGCAACCGAGGCCGTCGCGTCGGTGCAGCGGTCCAGAGCGAGCACGACGCGCATCCGTGGGTGGTCCTGGCCCCGGAGCGAAGCGACGAGGTGGCCGATGGTCCGCTCCTCGTTGTGCGCCGGAACGACGACGCAGACGCTCAGGTCCGGGGCGGGGAGCGCGAGGCCCGCGCGGGCGGTCGGCAGCGTGCGCATGGTGCGGATGACCTGCCACAGGCCGACCGACCAGTAGACGCCGAGCGCCAACGACGCGGCGGAGAGCAGCACGAGCATGACGGCGACCGGCGTCTCCACGGGAGGCCAAGCGTAGCGGGCGAGTGAATAGACTGCCCGCGCCATGACCCGCCCGATCGAACCGCCCCACGACGGCGCCGACCGCGCCGCAC
>DAOMNQ010000002.1:7756-51213 GCA_035443945.1 Phycisphaerales bacterium
AACTCGTGCTGACGCGCGAAGCCTCGCGGCTTGTCGATCGGCTGGCGGTCGAGCGGTACGGCGTGCCGTCGATCGTGCTGATGGAAAACACGGCGGCCGCGCTACGGGAGGCCGCGCTGCGGTTGCTCGGAGGCGGGTCGCGCGGCGGCGTGCTGATCGCCTGCGGGCCGGGCAACAACGGCGGGGACGGACTGGCGCTCGCCCGGCACCTGCACAACCGCGGCGTGGGCGTGGCGATCGTCGCGACGAGGCCGCTCGCGACGTACTCGGGCGACGCGGGCGTGCAGGCCGCGATCGTCTCCCGCATGGCGCTGGCGGTCGAGGAATGCCGCGGTGAGGACGCGGCAGGCCCGTTCGCCCGTGCGTCGGCACGGCTCGGCGCGCCGCCCGCCCTCGTGGTCGATGCGCTGCTCGGAACCGGCCAGACGGAGCCTGCCCGCGGCGTCGTGCTTGCGGCGATCCGCGAAGTGAACCGCCTCGGGGTAGCGGGGACGGGCGTGCTGTCCGTGGACCTGCCCTCGGGCTTGGACGCGGACACGGGCGAGCCTCTGGGCGAGGCCGTGCGCGCAAACGTCACGGTCACCATGGTCGCGCTCAAGCCGGGGCTGCTGCGCTTGCGAGCGCAGGCCTGTTCGGGGGAGGTCGTTGTCGCGGACATCGGCGCGCCGGTGGAACTGCTGCAGGAGTTGGGCGTGCCGGCATCGGCATTCGCGGCCGGGCGCGGAGCCCACGCGACTGACGACGAGCCGGCGCCGGCAGCGCCGGGTCGGCCGGGTTCGCCCGGCGCAGAGCGGCGGTGAACCGGCAGGTCGGGCGGGCACTATGCTTGGATGTCCGGGAGGATGCCGAGCATGCCCGTGCGGATGGAACTGTCGAGGATACTGATCCGGGAGTTGAACGACTTCCAGGTGATCGAACTGCGCGAAGTGGTCGAGGGGAACGGCGAGCCAGCCCCCGAGGCCGAGGTGCGGTCGTTCCCGATCGTGATCGGGCTCCCCGAGGCGCAGGCGATTGAGCGGCGGCTCAAGGGCATCCCGATCAAGCGGCCGCAGACCCACGACCTGCTGGCGAACGTCGTGAACGCGCTGGGCGGCGAACTCGTATCGATCAGCGTGACCGACCTGAACGACCACACCTACTACGCAACGCTCGACATCCGCACGGCGAACGGGGAGTTGATCCACGTGGACGCGCGCCCCAGCGACGCGATCGCCCTCGGCATCGCGGGCAGCGTGCCGATCTACGTTGAGGAAAGCGTCATCGAGTCGGCGTCGCGAGACGAGGCGTGACGACATGGGCGAGCGGGGAGCGCCGACGGTGACCGGGCCGCCGCCCTTCGAGGCGTACTGGCGACTTGATCGACCCGGGGCCGCGTGGGCCGCGCCGTGCTTTGTCACCGCGGGCGAACCGGGCATCGGAGGGCGGATCAAGGAACGCCCCGAGGACTTCCTCGTCGAGGAAATCCCGCTCTACGAACCCTGCGGCACCGGGGAACACCTCTACCTCTTCGTGCAGAAGCGAAACCTCTCGACGCTCGAAATGGTCTGCATCGTCGCCGAGCACTTCGGCGTGCATCGCTCGGCGGTCGGGTACGCAGGGCTGAAGGACAAGCACGCCATCACTCGCCAGGTCGTGTCGGTGCACCTGCCCGGCAAGTCCGACAGCGAGTTCCGGCACCTGGACCACGAACGGATGGCCGTGCTGTGGGCGGACCGGCACACCAACAAACTGCGGCCCGGACACCTTCGCGGCAACCGGTTCTCGATCCGCGTGCGGAGCGTGGAGCCGACGGCGGCGCTCGCGGCGTCGCGGATGATCGGCCTGCTGGCAAGGGTGGGCGTGCCGAACCGAGTCGGCGAGCAGAGGTTCGGCTTGCTGGAAAACAACCACATCATCGGCCGGGCGATGATCCTTGGTCGGCTGCGCGAGGCCGCGGACCTGCTGCTCGGCCCCAGCGCATCCCACCCCGAGAGCCAGCCCGAGGCGAGGGCGTTCTACGCGGAGGGCAAGTACGCGGAGGCCGCGGCGCATTTCGCGCCGGCCTTGCGGACCGAGCGCGGGCTGGCCAAGGCGCTCGCCAAGGGGCTGGAAGTCGAGAAGGCGGTCCGCCGCATCGACAGGACGGTCGCGTCGTACTTTGTATCGGCCTTCCAGTCGGCCGTTTTCAATGCCGTGCTGGACAGGCGGATTCACGAGGGACAACTCGGCACGCTGCACATCGGCGACGTCGCGTTCCGGCACGTCGGCCGGGCGACATTCGACGTGACGGCGGAAACGCTCGACAAGGCGGAGACGCACGACCGTGTGACGAGTTTCGAGATCAGCCCGTCCGGGCCGATGTGGGGCGCGGCGATGCGGCAGGCATCGGGCGTGCCGGGACGGGTCGAACGCGAGGCGCTGGAAGCATCGGGCGTGACAGAAGAGCGGGTCGCGGAGTTCGATCGAACCACGGGCGGAATGATGCAGGGGGCGAGACGCCCGCTGCGCGTGCCGCTGATCGATCCGGATGTCGAAGGGGGCGTGGACGAGCATGGGCCGTTCGTGCGCTGCGCCTTCGAACTGCCGCGAGGGTCGTTCGCCACGGTGGTCATGCGGGAGTTGATGAAGACGAGGGTGGGAGGTGAGGAGGAAGCGGAAGCGTGACGAAGTGGCGAAGCGGCAGCGTACTGTGATCCCGTGATCCCCGGAGGAATCCGCCCGTGTCCGCGGTTCGACTCGTCTGCTTCGATCTCGGGGGCGTGCTCGTGCGGATCTGCCGCTCGTGGCGCGAGGGGTGCGAGCGGGCCGGACTGCGGGTGCATGACGACCTGGACACGCCCGACGCCCGGGCGGCACGGACGCACTGGGCGCACCAGTACCAGCTCGGACGCATCGACTGCAGCGCATTCGCTCGCGGCCTCTCCGAAGCGGTCGGCGGCCGCTACACGCCGGAGCAGATCCGTACGATCCACGACGCCTGGATCATCGCCGAGTACCCGGGCGTGGACAGGCTGCTCCGGCGGTTGAGCGAAGCAGGCAGCCTGACGACGGCGATCCTCAGCAACACGAACCAAGGGCACTGGGCACGACTGATCCCGGGCGTGAGCGGAGGCGAGTTCCCCTCGCTCGGGCTTGTGCACCAGCCGCACGCAAGCCACCTGCTCGGGCTGGTGAAGCCCGATCCGGCGATCTACCGCGCGTTCGAGTCGCGTACGGGAGCCTCGCCGGGCGAGGTGCTCTTCTTCGACGACCTCGAGGAGAACGTCTCGGCCGCCCGGGCATGTGGGTGGCGTGCGGAACAGATCGACCACACCGGCGACACGGTGTCGCAGATCGTCGAACAACTGGCCCTGCACGGCGTACGCCTCTGAGCGTCAGTTCTGCCAGTCGATCGCTACGTCGAGTTCGAGCGTCGTGGGGGCGAGGCACGCTGATTCGTTGCATGGCTGGCAGGTGATGGCGAGCAGCGGGCGGCCCCGCACCGGGCCGGCCTGCTCGACCGCGACGCGGAGTTCGAACTCGCCCTCGTACGCATTGAGCGTCCCCTCGCCGGTGGCGAGTCGCGTGCCGGGTGGGTAGTCGGCGTAGGCCTCGATTCCCGTGCCGCCGACAACGTGAACGCGAAACGGCAGCACGCCGTCACCTGCGTCGGCGGCGGCGACGTGCCACCCCTCGGCGACCCGCACGAGCAGCGGGAGTTCAGCCGGACGATCCCGGGCCACCTCGACGCGCTCGACGCTCGTGAAGACCGCGACAGGCGAGAAGTCCGCGGCGGGCGGCGAAGCCGTTGATTCGGTGGCACAGGCATCCCGCCTGTGCCCCGATTCCGCTGCACCCGTCCGGGCCAGATCGGTCGCCGTCTCTCCGCAGGCGAGGAGCCGCACGAGGGCGGCCGTCGCGTGGATGCAGGCCGCAGGCGCGCGGGCGATCGTCGCGCTGAGCGACCTGATGCACGCCATTGCGCGGTCTGCGTGGCGCCGGTCCCCTGTCGCGCTCGACAGTTCAATCAGCGCGTGGACCATCACCGATGAGCCGGTCGGCAGCGCGCCGTCCCACGTCGAGCGAACGCGCACGAACAGGTCATCGCGTCCGGCCGCGACGTCGAAGTACCCGCCGTCGGGCGACGCGAACTCACGCTCGGCGCGGGCGAGCAGTCGCAGCGCGGCGTCGAGCCACGGCGTCCCTCCCCCACTCTTCGCGTCCAGAGCGTGCAGACGGGCGAAAGCGTGAACGGTGGAGGCGTAGTCCTCGAGCGAGCCGTCCGGTCCGCGCACGCCGTCGCGCCACGAGCGCAGCAGCACGCCCTCGGCGTCGATCATCTCGCTCAGGATGAACCGCGCGGCACGGCGGGCGGCCTCGGCGTAGCGGGCGTCGCCGAGCAGCGTGGCCCCGTCCACCATCGCGACGATCGCGTGGCCGTTCCATTCGGCGATCACCTTGTCGTCGGTCGCAGGCTGCGGGCGGCGCGAGCGAGCGGCGTACAGACGTGCGCACACCCGGGCGAGACGCTCGTCGAACACCGCCTGGTCCATGCCGAGCGAGCGGGCGACGCGGTCGGGCCGGTCGTCGAGGCGGAGGACGTTGGCGGGAGGGTCGTCGGGGTGGTGCGGGTCGCGAAAGTTCGGGGCGCGGTCGAGGCCGAAGACACGCGACGCGAATGCAGCGTCGTCGGGTTCGAGCACGGCGGAGACCTGGTCGCGCGTCCAGACGTGGGCCGACCCCTCGCGCCCTTCGGCGTCGGCGTCCTGGGCGGAGAGGAACGCGCCGTGCTTCCCGGTCAACTCGTTCATGATGTAGTCGAGCGTGCGCCTCGCAACCGAGCGATAGACATCGTCGTTGAACACCTCGCCCGCACGGGCATAGACCGACGCGAGCAGAGCGTTGTCGTAGAGCATCTTCTCGAAGTGCGGCACGGTCCATTGCGCATCGACGGCGTAGCGATGGAAGCCCCCCGCAAGATGGTCGTGGATGCCACCGGCGAGCATCCGGTCGAGCGTTGCACGCACGGCGTAATCGATCGCACTCCGGGTCTCCTCGTCGCCGGCAATGCTGCGAACGCTAAGAAGAAAGAACAACAACGAAGGCTGCGGGAACTTCGGCGCACCGCCGAAGCCGGCGTTTGTCTGGTCGAAGAGGCGGAGCAGCGCGGCCGTCACGCCCTCGACCTCGCGACCCCCGACCGCTACGGGCGCATCGGAGCGGGCGAGTTGCTCGGTGACGGCCTCCGCGAGCCGCTCGGACTGCTCGATCACACCCTCGCGCTGCGTCCGCCACGCCGCGGCGATCCCCTCGATGACGCGCGGAAAATCGGGGCGCGAGCCGAGCGCGGGGTGCGGCTCCGCCGGGATGTACGTGCCGCACCAGAACGGGCGCAGCCGCTCGGGCTCGAGGAAAACGCTCATCGGCCACCCGCCCTGACCCGTGAAGAGTTGCGTCGCGGTCATGTAGAGGTTGTCCACCTCGGGGCGTTCCTCGCGGTCCACCTTCACGCAGACGAACCGCTCGTTGAGCATCGCGGCGATCGAGGGGTTCTCGAACGACTCTCGCTCCATGACGTGGCACCAGTGGCAGGTGCTGTAGCCGATCGAGAGGAAAATCGGCACGTCGCGCCGGCGAGCCTCGTCGAACGCCTCACGGCCCCACGGCCGCCAATCAACGGGGTTCGCGGCGTGCTGAAGCAGATACGGGCTGCTCTCGCCGACGAGACGGTTGCGGCGTGCATCGGTTCGTTCGGCGTGGACGGGCATCGTGCGCCTCCTGCTCGTGGGCCTCACTCTATCGGGATCGCAGGGACGAGAGCGCCTTGGGCAACAGGTCGGCGAGTTCGGCGGCGAGCAGGCCCGCTTCGGCGCCGTGTGAGTCGGCCCAGCGCTCGCCCGCGATCGCGTGAGCCTGCACGCCGATGCGGGCCGCCTCGAAGAGCGAGAGGGGTCGGCGCGGGTCGGGCGAGATCTTCGCACGGAGAGACTCGGGAAGCGCAGAAACCGTCGGGTCGGGGCGTGGGACGAACTGCGCGACGATCGCGCCGATGAGGCCCGCCAGCACGTCGCCCGTACCCGCGGTCGCCAGGCAGGCGTGGCCGCGCTCGCAGACCCACGACCGGTGGCCGTCGCTCACGACGGTGCCCGCGCCCTTGAGAACGACGATGCAACCAAGCCTCTGCGCCATCCGCTCCGCACCGGCGATGCGGCCGTCCTGCGTGGTCGGGTCGGCGGCGATCCTCAGCGGGCCGGCCATGCGGCGGAACTCGCCCGGGTGCGGCGTGAGTACTGTTGGAGCGCGAAAGTCCCGCCACAACTCCGGAACCTGCGACAGGCCGTTGATGGCATCCGCATCGACGACCACGGGCGTCGTGTCCTGCTGCACGGCGCGCAGCGCGATCGCGCGGGCGCCATCGTCCATGCCGAAGCCCGGGCCGATCACGAGGCAATCGGCATCGGCCAGCACGCCGTCGAGCACGGCCGCGGCTTCGTGGGCGATGATCGCGCCGTCCGCATCGACCGGCAGCGCAACGCCCGTGGCCGATGGTGCGATCACGAGCGCGGCGTTCAGCACGGGGCGCGGCGTGATGAGGCGAACCAGGCCCACGCCGCCACGGAGCGCACCGAGCGCGGCCAGCGCTGGCGCGCCGATCATCCGCCTGCCGCCCGAAGCGCACCCGCCGACGACGGCGACCGTGCCGAAGACGCCCTTGTGCCCGGCCGGATCGCGCGGTGGAAGACAGGGAAGCGGTGAACTTGCGGCGAGGTCGTCGGGCCGGGTCATGGGCGTTCCCTCGCCGACTCGACCTCAACGCGGAGACGCCCGATCAGCGGCGCGGTCGCGGCCAGGGCACGCACCGCCTCGCCGTCCGAGAGCGCGGACTCGGCGAGCGCGATGTGCGTGGCGTCGAACTGAATCGCGCCGAGCGTGGCGTCGAGGTCGATCCAAGCCATGCCCTCGACGACAGGAAGCAGCGCCTGCGTCCACATGTGGTAGACGAAGACGTCGCGCTCGCCCTCGAACCGGTCGGCGTAGATCAGCCCGCTCACGACCCGCGACGGGATGCCGTCGGCACGAAGCATTGCGGCCAGAAGCACGGCGTGCTCGGTGCAGTCGCCCTCGCGCGTGCGAGCGACCTCGCTTGCGGACGCGAAACCGACACCGAGCGTCTTCGCGTAGATGTGCCGCCCGACAAAGCGGCGCAAAGCCTCGGCACGCCCAGCCTTCCCATTTTGCACACCGCGGAGCGCCCCCTTGGTGAGTTCGACGATAACGGGGTCGTCCGAGTCCGCCATCGCGGACGACGCCAGGAATGGCGCGGTGTCGAGATCGGGTGATTCCGTACGCGGATCATCGGAGCGAACAACCACTCGCGCCCGCGAGTCGTCGAGTCGTTCGACGCCCTGCGCACCGCCGATGGGCAGGTCCGGGAGCGTTCCGTCAGGGACGCTCAAGGTGTAGTCGGCCTCGCGCACGCCGCGCGGCGTGTCGATGCGTCGGTCGGGGCGGACGAATGATCGCAGCAGCAGTTCGGGGACCTCGATGCCGACGCGGGCCGTCGCCTCGTCCGTCGCGTACATGGCCATCTTCATGCCGCCGAGGTCGAGTTCGGTGCGCATCGGCACGCCCCGCCGGTCGATGATCTCGACGGTGGATGAGCCGACGGGCATATCGCTCGACGAGGTCCGGCAACGCAGGGCATCCAGCGTCCGGTCCATGATCTCGATGCTCGTCGCCTCAAAGCCCTCGCGGCGTACCTCGATCACGGTCGGCCCGCCCTGCGGGTCCATCGTGCGCAGTACGATCGGGTCCGCGCCCGCGGCAAGCCGCTGTTCGAGGTAGCGCGACGCGGCCGCGGGCGGGAGCCATCGGCCTTCGGGCGCAGGCAGCGTGCCGCGCGTCGTTCGGCCGCCCTGGGTCGTCTCGACCCCGACGCCATCGGTGCCGAATCGGTAGCGAACAGCGACCGGCTCCGAGCCGAGACGCTGATCGACGCTCATCTCGACCGGCTCGCCGGCTTCCGTCTCGACGAAGCGCGTCGTGAGCGCGATGGACAAAGGCGTCGTGCCGCGCCTGATGGCGACCTCCATCCGTGTCGTTGTGATGATTCGGCCGTCGGCGGTCGTCTGCGAGGCGTGCATCCACCCGGCCCGGTGCCCGTCGATCTCCACCGTGTACCAGCGGTCGTGGTCGGCCCCACGAGCAGTCGCCGCGAGCGTCAGGCAGAGCGAGAGGACAATCCGGACGAGAGCGGGCACTGGCGTCGGCATGGGTCGATTGTAGGGGAAGGCACGAGGGATCGAGGCATCCGGGCATCAAGGCGATCCCGGCTTCGATGGGCCGAGGGCGTGGTGCATGCGCGATGCACCGGCCATCTATTGTCCTGCATCGTCTCCATGCTCCGGCCTTGATCCCTCTCCCCTCGGTCCTTTCCCATGATCGACACGCACTGCCATCTCACGTTCGACGACTTCGCCGGGCGCGTGCCGGAGACGATCGACGAGGCCCGGGCAGCGGGTGTCACGGGGATGATCTCTGTTTCGACCACACCTCCCGATGCAGAGCAGGCTCTGCACCTCGCTGAGACGAACGAGCGCGTCTGGTGCACGGCGGGCGTGCATCCGCTCTATTCGGATCGGGGTCCGTTCGAGTGGGAGCGGCTGCGGCGGGTCACGTCCAGCCCACGCTGCGTCGCATGGGGCGAACTTGGGCTGGACAACCACTACGACCGCCCCGCCCGCTCGGTGCAGGACGCCGTGCTGGCGGATCAACTGACGTTCATCGAGGCAGTCCATGAGGACGGACGCGTGCTGCCGATCGTGCTGCACTGCCGCGAGGCCTTCGACGACCTGATCCCCGTCCTGCGTCGGACGCGCCTGGAGCCGGCGCGGTTCGTCTTCCACTGCTTCACCGGCGGGCCGGAGGACGTGCGAAAGGTGCTGGACTTCGGGGCGATGGTCTCGTTCACGGGCGTGGTGACATACCGCAACGCGAGCGAGGTGGCCGAGGCCGCGCGGCTCGTCCCCCTGGACCGGATCATGGTCGAGACCGATGCCCCATTCCTCTCCCCCGAGCCGGTTCGCGGCAGACGCCCCTGCCGGCCGGCGTTCGTGCGGCACACGGCCGAGTTCCTCGCGAAACTCCGCGGCGAGGACTGGGAGACGTTCCACGCCGCCATCAACGCGAACACGGAGCGGTTCTTTGGGGTGCGAGCGTGAGCGCACCTGCCGACCAGGCCTGAACAGCGCCGCTCTGTAAACTCGAAGACGGCCGGTTCCTCCCCGAGCCCCAAACCTCAAGCCCCACGCCATTCCATGCTCCACACTCTCGACCCCTTCGTCCTCGAGTTCGCCCCAGGCTGGGGCGTGCGGTGGTACGGGCTGTCCTACGTGGCGGGGTTCGTGGTCGGGTGGTTGCTGCTGCGGTGGCTGGCGCGGCGGGGGCTGGCGATGGTTCCCACGGACCGCGTGGCCGACGCGATGCTCTGGATCGTCGGCGGCGTGCTGGTCGGCGGCAGGCTCGGGTATGTGCTCTTCTACAAGCCGGAGTACCTGTGGACCCTCGACGCCGGGTTCCCGTGGTGGGCCGCGCTCGCCATCAACCGCGGCGGCATGGCGAGCCACGGCGGGATGATCGGCGTCATCCTCGCCGCCTGGCGCATCAGCCGCGGCTGGCGTGACGACGACGGCTCGATCCGCGGCCGATGCCCGCCCCTGCACGTCATGGACCTGATGGCCCTGATCGCACCGGCCGGCCTGTTCTTCGGCCGCGTTGCGAACTTCATCAACGGCGAACTGCCCGGCCGCGTCGTCGCCACGCCCGGCGAGCCGGCGCCGTGGTGGAGCGTGAAGTTCCCACAGGAAATCGTCGGCGGGCACGAGTCCTTCCGCACACGCGAGCAGGAGGAAGCCGTCGACGCCATCGTGTCGAGGTACATGCTGCCCGGCGAAGACTTCGGCTCAGGGTTCGAGCGCATGATGCGGGCGTTGCGTCGCGGTGGTGAGGAATCCGATCGCCTGGCGGCCGAGTTGACGCCGCTGATCTCCGCCCGCGCCCCCTCGCAACTCCTGCAGGCTCTCTGCGAGGGCGTCGTCGTCGGGGCGCTCATCTGGACAATCGGCGTGGCGATGGCGCGGCTGCGCTCTCCGGGCGTGGTCGGGGCGTGGTTCCTCATCTCCTACGGCGTTCTGCGGATCGCGACCGAGTTCGTGCGCCTGCCCGATGCCGATCTCGCTGTCCAGCGCGTGCTCGGCCTCAGCCGGGGGCAGTGGCTGAGCGCGGCGATGGTCGTGGCGGGAGTTGTCGTGCTGGTGTCCGTCCGGTTCCGTGGAAGGAAGCCCGCGTAGGGCGTCGTCGAGCCGCGGTCAGGACCGCTTCTCGCGTCCGATGTGCCCGATCGCGAGCGTGGCCGCAAAGCCGAGACCCGCGAGAGCGAATGATGAGCCGATCTGGCTCGCAGTCGGCGTGAAGCGGCGCGTAGGCCAGTCGGCCTTGTCCAGGGCCGCGATCGTTTCGGGCGTTTGCACGACGCCCTTGATGACATCGCCCGGTGACGGCTCGACGCCTTCCTGGAACGGCCACAGACCCACGACCGCGCCGAGGACAAGCCCGAGCAACACGCCGAGCGTCGGCCTCTCAAAGCGCTGCAGCAGGTAGCGAATGAGGTTGCTGACAGCGGCGATGCCCATGCCGACGCCAAATCCGACCGGGATGAAGACTCGCACCACCGGATCCACTGCCGCGCCGTAATCGCCCGAGGCCACGGCGTCGCGCGCGGCGTCGATGGCGGAGAGGATAGGGACGTACTGGCCCAGCACGAGCAGAAGGTACCCGCCGCTGACTCCGGGCAGAATCATCGCGCTCGCACCGGCGACCCCGGCAACGAACAGCCCGACAAAGCCGCCCCCTCCGGTCGATCCACCCGCGGGAGAGAGCATGGCGAGGGCGATCATCGCCGCGAGACCGGCAAGCGCACCAAAGACGAGGGGAGCGGACATCCCCTTCGCCATCGTCCAGATGACCGGCACGCCCCCGAGGGTGAGGCCGATGAAAACGCTGTAGGCGGCCCATCGGTGGTGAACGACGAGGTCCTTGACTGGCCCCGCGCCGAGGACGATCGCAAGTCCGGCCGCGGCCGCGACAGCGCCGAGGACCAGCAGCGACCGGACCCGAAAGCGCAGCCGGGTCAGTTCCGCGATCGCTCCGATGAACCGCGGGTAGATCCCCGTGACGAGGAGCATCGTGCCGCCGCTGATGCCGGGCACGAGGTTTGCCAGCCCCATGAGCGTGCCGCCGGCGACCGATCGAGCAGCGAGCGGGATCATCGCGGGTTCGGGCGCGGAGTCAGGACCCGACGTGGTCGCGTTCAAGGGTTGCTCGGCCATGCGTTGCTCCGGAGGGCGTCGATC
Source organism: Phycisphaerales bacterium (assembly GCA_035443945.1). Lineage (GTDB taxonomy): Bacteria > Planctomycetota > Phycisphaerae > Phycisphaerales > UBA1924 > CAADGN01. The sequence goes on from DAOMNQ010000002.1 coordinate 19,126, forward strand.
GTAGGCCCCGGCGCACTATGATCGGCTCGGCACGCCCGCTCGCCGCAGCGTGCCCCGAGGAGTCCGCATGAACGTGCTCGTGACCGGCGCGGCCGGGTACATCGGATCGCACGCTGTCCGGCGCCTGCTGGCCGACGGGCACAAGGTCGTGGCCCTCGACAACCTCTCGCGCGGTCACCAGGCCGCGATCGACGCGGTGCGGCCGGTTGCCCCGTCACGCCTGACGTTCGCCCGCGCCGATGTCGGTGATTCGGCCGCCCTCGACACCCTTCTTACGCAGCACAGGGTAAACGCGGTCCTCCACTTCGCTGCCTATGCACTCGTGGGAGAGTCGGTCGGGGAGCCGCTTCTGTACTACCGCAATAACACCTCCGCGGCGGTAACGCTGATCGATTGCTGCGTGCGCGCTGGCGTCGAACGGTTCGTGTTCTCCTCGACCTGCGCGACCTACGGCGAGCCTTCCCCCGAGTTCATCCCCATCCCGGAGTCATGCCCACAGCGACCGATCAACCCCTACGGCTGGAGCAAACTGCACGTCGAGCACGTGCTGCGGGACGTCGCGCACGCGGCGACGAACCAGGGGCGCCCCTTCGCCTTCGCCGCGCTCCGGTATTTCAACGTCGCCGGGTGCGACCGAACGGGCACGCTCGGAGAAGACCACGACCCGGAGACGCACCTCATCCCCGTCGTGCTGCAAGCGGTACTCGGACGACGAGATGCTGTCACGATCTTCGGCACGGACTACCCCACGCCCGACGGCACGTGCATCCGTGACTACATCCATGTCGAAGACCTGATCGACGCGCACGTCGCCGTGATGGACGCGCTGCGCCCGGGCGACCAGCGGGCGTACAACCTCGGCATCGGGCGGGGCTACTCGGTCCGCGAGGTCATCGACAGCGTCCGGCGCGTGACAGACCGCGACTTCGTGGTCCGCGAGGGAACGCGGCGTCCCGGCGACCCGCCGACGCTCTACGCAGACCCCTCGAAGATCCGCTCCGACCTCGGATGGTCTGCGTCGATCCAGGACATCGACGAGATCGTTGCGACAGCGTGGGCATGGTTCCGCGACCACCCGAAGGGGTATGCGAAGTGAGACAGGGGAATGGAGCCATGGACCAAGGGAGTGAGGGCTGGGGGAATCGAGCCGCGACTCGCACCGCTCCGCGAGCATGGCGGGGTGGAGCATGCCTCGGTCCCGTCACGGCAGCGCTGCTGGTCCTGGCGACGTTCGCGTGGACATGCCGCGCCCAGGAGATCGGCCCGGAGGCATGGCCGACCCGCTTCACTGTGTGCGGCGAGCGTGGCGTGATCCGCGCGATCGAAGGTCCGATCGGCGATTGGATCGTGATCCGCGTGCGCGCTCCCGGACTGCGTCCGAGCCGCCAGGACCTTGCCGACGCCGATGCGATCCTGCAGCACTGCGGGGACGAGCCGCCGGGCGTCCGCTTCGAGGACGAGGGGGGCATGTTCGTCCGCTTCCAACCGCCGGCCGACGGCGCGGACGTCGGACCCGGCGCACCGATATCCGCTTTCGTGTTCGTTTCCGCCGTGCACTCGGATGAGCCGGAGCCGACCCTGGCGCTCCAGCGCACCTGGTTCGCGCTCTACAGCCCCGTTGAACCCGCGCGCGACCCGCGCGGCGTCGTGCTCCTTGTCCCGGGCATGTTCGGCACGCCGGAGACGGTGGCGGAGGCGATGGTGCAGACGCTCCGCCACGCGGGTTGGCACGTGCTGCGGATGCTCACGCAGCCCTCCCGCTTTACAGAGCGGCGTGTCTTCACCATCGACCCGAACGCTGATCCCGAACCCTCTGCCCGAGAGGTCGCGCACATCCTCGGCGACCGGGCGGCAGAGTGCGCGTTCGCGGTTCAGGCCGCATTCGCCCACGTCGAGCGCGCGGACCCCCGGCTGGCGGCGCTTCCACGCGCGGCGATCGGCATGAGCGGCGGCGCCATGGCGATGCCGACCATCCTCGCTCTCGAACCCGAGCGGTACAGCGCGTGCGTGCTGGTCGCGGGCGGGGCCGATTTCTGGGCCGTCGCCGCGCTGAGCAACTACGCCGACTGGATCGACGCGGTGCGCGTCGAGTGGATCGGCGGCCCGCCCCACCGCGCGGCGATCGACCGCTTCGCCGAGGCGTACCGGGCCGTGGCGCCTCTCGACAACGTGAACACCGCACCCGTCGCCCGCTCGATCCCGACGCTGATGATCCACGGCACGCGCGACCGGGCGGTTCCCTCGGACCTCGGCGACCTGCTCTGGGAACGGCTTGGTCGCCCGGAGCGATGGAGCGCTCCGATGGGGCATGAGATGCTCTTCTTCGTGTACCTGCCGCGCCGATCGGCCGATCTGGTGGATTGGCTCGATCGGGTGACGGGCGGCACGCCATGATCGCCGCGCTCAGCCCCTACCACCTGACGACCCGCGAGCCTGCGGCGATGATCGCGCTGCTGCTGGCGGAGCGCGTGGTCACGATGGTCCCGACCCCGTTCGAGGGCGCAGAGCGGTCGCACGTGGAGCACGCCGTGGCTCGCTCACCGCGTTACCTGGCCCTCATGGAGTCGTGGCGATGGTCGGTGCCGCTCTGGAACGCGGGCGTCATCACGGGCGACATCGACGGCGAGGACGCCGGAGTCGAGGTGCGGGCCGCGTGCGCACGCCTGCGCGATGACGACCGCTTCGCCCCGCTCCGGCTGCTGATGCGGGAGGGAGTGTTCGACGACGAGCGATCGTATCTCGACGCCGTCGCACGCGATCTTCTCCGTGCCGGGCCGGACCCGTCGATCACCATCCCGGTCGCCGCGGCGATGGACCGCTTTGCGGCGCAGCACGGCATGGTCGTGATGCGATCGCTTCCCATGAGCGTCGCGCAGCGCGCGGAACAGCACCTGACGGAGAGACTGTTCGCTTTCGCGATGCCGATACTCTTGCAGGCGAGTGCGGGTCGTATCCTCGAGGCCCGCGAAGCGCTGGGGGACTCGATCGAGCGCCTCGGACTGGCGATCCGTGCCGCGTCGGTCGGGGAAGGGTCCACGCTCGACGTGGCGGACGCCGCTCGCGATGCCGCTCACGCGTTCGAGCCTGTGAGAGCGGACCTGTCACGCCCGTGCGAAGACGAGGATGACCTGCACGTGATCGTCGGCACTGCGTCGGTCACGGCGGTGAGCATGCCCGTGGACGCCGTGCTCGAATCCAGCCTGGCGGCGCTCCGGTCGTTCGCGCGTGCTCCGACCCGTACCACGACAGACACCACAACGCTCCCTGCCGTGCGCGATCCCCTCGCCGGCGAGCGCGTTGTGTCGCTGGTTGTGCGGTCGATGGGGCGTCGGCGCTGAGCGCCGTCCCGGGCCTCAATCCACGCGGCGAGGCGACACCGAAGTGACGAGCCGGATGCTCGGCGTCTCCAGCCCGGCGGCGACTGCGGCGTCGCGCAGATCGTCGGGACGGAGCGTGAGATCGACCGTCGCGCGAGTCAGGCGAGGCCCGACGTCGTAGTAGAGCGTGAACTGCACGTGTTGCACATTGCGAAGCAGCGGGGCTTCCTCCGGGTCGCCGACGGGCAGCCCTCCCGAGAAGCGGGTCCGCACGTTCCATATCTCGAAGGGGGGACCACCCTCCGCGATGACCCACGACGGCGCGTCGCGGCGTTCGAGGCGCGTGACCTCGGTGGGGAGGCCTGCCGCGTCGCGCGCGCTGACGAACTCGAGACTCGGCGGGTCTGGCACGAGCACGGGTGTGAGGATCGGGTTCACGGGGTACGGCCCGAACTCCTCGCCGTTGCGGATGAGCGCACTGACGCGGTGCATGACCATTCGGGCAACGACGTGAGCGGACGCCGACTCGCTCGTGGTCTTGTAACTCTTGAAGCAGGCGTCGAGCGCGGAGAGGGTGGCGACGAGCAACGTCGCGCTGATCGTGAGCGCGATCAGCAGTTCGACGAGGCTGAAGCCGCGGCGGACGGGGAGTTGCGCACGCGAGCGGATCACAGTCTGCCCTCCCTGTAGGAGTTGGGCACGGGCGCGATGCCAAGGGGAAGCATGATCCCGTCTGGGAGCGCCATGTCGGGATCGAACCGCAGGCGGACCGCGCCGAAGCCGTTGAAGGGGACGGGCGCCGCGCCGTCGTCGAGTTGCTGCTGGGTGGGCCACTGGTCGGGGCCAAGGTCGACGAAGCCGTCGCCGTCGAGATCCCAGCCGACGATCTTCACGCCGTCGACCTCCGGCAGCGTCCAGGGGTCGAGCGACTCGTGCTCGCCGTCCTCCGGTCCGAGATAGCCGAAACTGGCGTTGAATCCGGCCGGGTTGCCGAGCGGGTTGCCGTGCGGATCCTTGAGCGGGCCGGCGCCGTACTCGGGCTTGAAGGTCAGCAGGAGCGCGCCGTCGATCTCCGCGTTGCCCCGCACGTCGAGGACGCCGGCGATGATCGCCCCGCGCAAGCGCACGTCCTGCTCAGCGGGGCTGTTGAAGGTGCCGACGTCCACCGAGAAGTTCGGCAGCATCAACGACGACTTCTCGATGTGCTCGAGGTCGTGCTGCTCGGGGTTCAGGTCCGGGCGGGAGGGATGCTCGGTGAAGAACCGTGTGCGGCCCGTGAACTGCATCTTGTTGCGGACGTGCGTGTACTCGGCAGGAGCATCGCTCACGACCGACCCGACAACCATGCAATCGTGGAAGCGGAGGTTGTTCGAGTAGAGTTTCGTGTCCGTTACGCGGGTCGGCACGACGTCGGTCACGCCGTTGATCTCGCGCGCGACGTTGATGACCAGCGGGTTGGGCAGCGCAGCGTAAGACTCCTCGGGATAGAGCATGACGTCGCTGGCGGGGATGTCGCCCTTGTCCACCGGCTCGAACGCCATGAGCAGCATCTGGTTCGGAGGGCGCGCCTCCTCGGGCAGCACCGCGTCGTCGAGCGGCGGGCAATCGAGGCAGCCGTCGTCCTCGTTCCACTCGTCGAAATCGTCCCCGAAGACCCAGCGAGGTCTCTCGGGAACGGGCCTGCCCACGGCGGAGTTGAAGCGCATGCGTCCATAGAACGCCCAGTCGATCTGTGCGGCGTCGGGGTCGTAGCCGTGGTTCTGCACGTGCGTGCGCACCCACGTCACGCCGACGAAGGTGCAGCCTTTGAAGAGGGCGTTCAGGCCCATCGGGATCCGCACGTCGCGGAAGACCATGTGCTCGAAGACTGGGCGGTAGTACCAGTCGGCGGCGTTGGGCGACCCGAGCGGCATCGGCTCGTAGTAGGCCGTCTGCCAGTTGTCGGGCAGGCCGTCGAGATTCAGGTCGGGGTCGAGGCGGAGGTACCGAGGGAGGTACTGTGGGTCGTCGGGGTCGCCGTCCGTCGCGCCTTCGGGCTTTGTCTCCTCGTAGTCGCGGAGGGAATCGACGCTGATCCCGAGTTGCTGAGCGACCTGATCCCAGAACCCCGCGCCGTCGGCGGCGTTGTGAAGAGCGGTCTCCGTGCCGGTGAAACTGCCCGCCGTGACTTCCGGGAGCAGGTTGTCGTCGGCCTCGTACACGCGCGGAGACTTCTGCTCGTTGGGCCGGATCGACCCCAGCAGTCGCGGCTCATAGTCGCCCTGCGCCGCTCGCCACGCCGAATCCTGCACACGGAAGACGAGCCGTCCGTTGACCTTGACGTAGCGGTCCATGGCGTCGATGTAGCCGTCGAGGTAGCCGAGTTCGTGGTCGAGGTAAACCTTGATCTCGTGGCCGTGCTCGTTGGTGATCCATGCCCAGTCGAGCAACTCCTCGGGCGGCTCGCCCTCCGGGTCCCATCGGCCGTTGGCGTTGTGGTCGAGGAAGCCGTAGACGCCGTTGCGGTTGCGGTCGGCGTTGGACGTGTCGATCAGGCGGGCCAAGTCGGGATCAATGATATTGCCCTCGGCGTCAACGAACTCCGTGGCGATGTGGACCCGGCCGTCGTCGTCGGCGTCGAAGTGGTTGATGAAGATGTCGAACTCGTCCACGTACCCGTCGCCGGTCACGTCATGGAAGGCGGTCCACGGCTCCGGGTCCGCGTCGTCGCCGACATAACCGTCGGGGATCGCTCCGCCCTCGACCGGATGGCCGACGCGCAGACGATTGTCGCCGTCCACGTCCGAGGCCGCCACGGCGGCGTAGAACGCCTCGAGTTTGCTGTCGAGCAACGGGTCCAGCCCGTTGAAGTCGCACCGCATGATGAGCGGATCGGCGTGCTCGAAATCGACATCCTCGTAGCGCACACCGAGGTCCCCCACGATCTGCACGTTCTTGCCGATCATGATGCGGCTCGGACTGATCACCGCGTGCCCCACGCGCTTCACGATGCGGAAGTCGCGGGTCATCGTCCGCGTCATCGGCGCGCGGTTCGCCACAAAGTGATACCCGATCACGATCACCCGAACGTCGGTGCCGTTCGCGAGTGGGGCGTAGATGATCTGGAACGCGGGCGGCGGGACCGAATCGCCGGTCGGCGCGAGCGCGACCAGCGGCGTAACCACCCAACCCGTGCTGCGAAAGACGTTCAGGTCCGCGTGCGGCCAGGCCTCTGTGATCGTGGGCACCGACGGATCTCCGGCCGAATGGACGACGATGTTCTCGTCGCGAGCGTGCGCGTTCACCAGCGCCTCGGCGATGCCGTCGGGGTTGTCGCCGGCGTACCCGCCAGGCGAAGGCAGGATGATGTAGTCGCCATACGAGCCGAGGTTGCCGTCCCTGATCGCATATCCGAACGCCTGGTCGATGTCGCTGCGCGAGACGATGAAGCGCCCCGCTGCCTCCGCAAGCCGCCGCTCGGCCAACGCCATGCCCGTTTCCGCGACGCCCATCGCGTGCATCACCTGCACGTGCGTCTCCGCGGTCCGCACGTTGCCGCGGCTGGCGATGGCCATCGCAGCAACCAGCGAACCGAAAAGGACGAGGAACATCATGGCGAGCACGGACGCGACACCGCGGCGCGCGTTCATCGGCTTGCGTCGGCAGCGCTGCCGTGCACGTATCTCCCGGCGCTTGCTATCCACAGGCCGCTCCTCGCTCCCCACGCCACCGGCCCGACAGATGATCCTCACGGCACGACCCACGAGAGACGCGCGACCTCCATCGCCGCCCCGCCCGACGGGGTGTACCACACGATGACCGTAACGCGAAGCGGGAACGCATCCACTGCGATGGCAGGCTGCTCGTCCACCTGCGACTCCCGGTAGTAGCCCTCCTCGCGAACGATCGAGTAGTCGTGCGGCTCGACCTTCTCGACCAGCACCTCCTGCATCCAACCGATCATCGGCACCCGCCTGCCCAGGTCGTCGAGCACGACGTTGCCGAGCAGGTCGAGTTCCGGGATGACCGCGCCGGTGGCGTCGATGGGGCCTTCGAAATCCCCGCCCGCGCCGAAGCGGAGTCCCGCGAAGTCGTCGGTGTCGTCGAAGTCGTCGAGGGTGATCTCTCCGGACTCGGGTCCGAAAACGATCGGCCCGCCTTCGCTGATGGGGACCAGCCCGACGACGGGGTCGTGACGCGGCAGATGCCGCATGTACTCACGGACTTCCCCGGCGAGGAAAGTCCCCGCTGCCGCGTGCGACGACCACAGGTTCGACTGGACGAACGCCTGCTGCGCTTCGACCATCGCCAGGATGCCCACGCCGATGATGACGGTGGTCATCGCCGTTTCGAGGAGCGTGAACGCCGGCGCCCTGCCCCGGCGACGAGCGGCCTTCCGGCCGGCCTGCGGAGCGTCCATGTGCCATCCCTCCCGACGGCGCACTCGGCCGCCGGAGCGTCAATCGGCTACTGGACGAGCTGACTCATCTTGAAGATGGGCAGAATGATCGCCATCGCGATGAACCCGACGATTGTGCCCATTACAAGGATCATGACGGGCTCGATCATGCTCGTGACGGCCTTGATCCGGTCCTTCAACTGCCGGGCGTAGTACGTGCTCACCTCGTCGAGCACCTCGCCCAACTTACCGGACTCCTCTCCCGCCGAGATCATCTGGACGACCGCCCGCGGGAGCAGCCCGTCCTTGCCCAGCGGCGCGGCGATCTTCTTCCCCTGCTTCACGTTGTTGTGAACGCGCGCCCACAGCCCCTTGTAGAGCTGGTTGCCCGAGATCTCGCCCGTGATCGCAAGCGTGTCGAGCATCGGCACGCCCGCGTTGATCAACTGCCCCATGGTCTGCAGCGAGCGGCTGATGTAGAGCGAACCGAACATCCCGCGCAGGACGGGGATGGTCAGTTTGAGTTTGTCGATCCAGAACGAGCCGACCTCTGTGCGGGCCGCCGCGAAGAGCAGGCCGCCCAGGCCCACCGTCGCACCGACCACGATGGGCCACCGCGCGACGAGGAACTTGCTGATGCTCATCAGGAAGGTCGTGGCCCACGGAAGGATGTCCTCCTTGCCCTCGAAGACGGAGTAAAACCGGGGCAGCACGAACGCCAGCAGGAAGATCGTCACGCAGACCGCGAGCGATCCGATGATGCCGGGGTAGATCGACGCCCCGATCACCATCTTGCGCGTCTCGAGTTGCTGCGCGATGTAACCGGCGATGCGGTCGAGCATCTCGGAGAAGGAGCCGGACATCTCCGATGCGCGGACCATGCTCACATACAGCGGACCGAAGAGTTTCGGATGACGGGCGATCGCCTCCGAGAACTGCTTCCCGCTCTCGACGTCCTGCTTCATCCCCATGATGACGCGCCGGAAGGCCGGCTGCGTCGTCTGCTCGGCGATGCCCTCCAGCGCGGCCCGGAGGTTGATGCCGGCGCGGATCATCACGGCCAGTTGGGTCGTGAAGTCCAGCACGTGCTTCTGCGAAGGCTTGCGAGAGTTGAGCCGCTTGAGGAAGTCGATGAACCCGCCGTCGGAATCCTCGGTCGCGGCCGCCGAGAGCGAGACGACGTGCAGCCCCTGGGCGCGGAGCGCAGCGGCGGCCCCCGCGACGCTGTCCGCCGCGAGCGTGCCGGCCTGTACCTGGCCGGAAGAACCGCGCGCCTGGTAGCGGTACTGGGGCATGGGTCAGGCGGCGAGCTGGCGTGCGAGCTTGTCGGGATGCACCGCCTGCGCGACCGCGTCCTCCTTGCTGATCATCCCGTTGAAATACAGTTCGGCGATCGACGTGTCGAGACTGCACATCCCGATCGCACGGTTCGTCTCGATGACGTTCGGAATCTCGAACGTGCGGCTCTCGCGGATCAGGTTCCGCACCGCCGGCGTGCACAGCAGCGTCTCCACCGCGGGCACCATGCCCGGACGGTCGATCCGCGAGAAGAGCGACTGGCTCACGACCGCCTGCAGCGTGCCCGCGAGCATCGCCCGGATCTGGTTCTGCTGACCCGCCGGGTACATGTCGATGATTCGCTCGACCGTCTGCGAGGCGTTCACGGTGTGCAGCGTGCTGAGCACAAGGTGGCCGGTCTCGGCCGCGCTGATGGCGAGCGCAGTCGTCTCGAGGTCGCGCATCTCGCCGACCAGGATGATGTCCGGATCCTGACGCAGCGCATGCTTCAGGCCGCTGGCGAAGGTCGGCATGTCCTGCCCGAGTTCGCGCTGCTCGATCAGGCACTTCTTGCTCTCGAAGGAGTATTCGACCGGGTCTTCGAGCGTGATGATGTGCTTGGCATAGCGTTCGTTCATGGCCTCGATCATCGCCGCGAGCGTGGTGGACTTGCCCGAGCCGGTGTCGCCGGTAACCAGCACCAGGCCGCGGGGGAGGTAGGTCAGTCGGGCGATCACCTCCGGAAGGCTCAGGGCCTTGAGCGGGGGCACCTTGCTCTTGATCGCACGCAGCGCCATCCCGACGCAGCCACGCTGCATGTGCGCATTCACGCGGTAGCGACCGATGCCCTTCAGTTCGTACGAGAAGTCGGCGTCGCGCTGGCGGTCGAACGTCGCCTGCGCCTCCTTCGGCGACATCTCGCGGAACATCCCCAGCACCTGCTCGGGGTCCAGCGGCGGCGACTCCATGCGGCGCACGACCTGGTGCACGCGGATCGTCGGGGGGTGCCCCGCTACGAGGTGGATGTCCGACGCGTCCGCCTCATGGGCACGGCGGAGAATCTCCTGGAGTTGCACGGCGACCTCCCTCGGCTGGTGCGCCGACCGACCGCGTGACCGCGGCAGACCGCGGGGCGCACGAGACCGAGGGTTCATCGGACAACCCGACGGAAGCCTTCACGTCAGCCACGGCGCGGCACGATCCGCCCTCTCAACCACGGACCGCCATCCGGCACAGCCGTCACAGACCGGACAGGCCGAACCCCCGCGGTCAGCGCTCGCCCGGGGAAGCGCAGTGTGCGCACCACGACCCCGGATCGTGCGAGTCGAAACCGCCCGTGGCGAGCAGGGCGAGCGCGGTCCGCGTGCTCGATGGCGGCGGCAGAGCCGCGAGCCGGGACTTGAACTCACGCTGGAAACGATCCTCGTGCAACTGGAACTCGCCCGGGCGGTCCTGCGTGTAGGCGTACTCGCCGCGGAGCAGCCTGTCGATCTGCTCGATGCGACGCTCGGGGTACGGGTGCGTCGAGAAAAACTCCGGCGGGCGGCTCCCTTCGCCGGCGGCAGCCCGCAATATCTCCTGCACCTGCCTGGCGCCGAGGGGGTTGTACCCGTTGCGCACCATGTAGCGGACGCCCAGCGCGTCGGCTTCGAGTTCCTGGTCACGGTTGAACTTCAGAAGATACCCCTGCCCGCCGAAGCCGACGACGACCGGCACGGCGGACTGCAACCACTTCTCATCCGATTGCGAAGCGCCGAGCGCCGCGCCGACCACAAGCCCTTGCACCAGCATCGCCTGCGAGATGCGCTCGTTCGAGTGCCGTGCCGTCACGTGCCCGACTTCATGCCCCAGCACGGCGGCGAGTTGAGCCTCGTTCGTCATCCGCGCCGCAAGACCGCGCGACATGAACACCTTGCCGCCCGGCAGCGCGAACGCGTTGATCACGTCCGAGTCCAGAAGCGTGAACTCCCACGGCAGCGACGGATTGTCCGCCTCCGTCGTCGCGGCCAGCGCGTGCCCGATCCGCGCGACGTACGCCTGCAACTGCGCATCCGTGACCTCACCCCCGTACTCCGCGGTCAACTGGTCCTTCGCCCCCTCACCGAGCGCGATCTCACGGTCGCGGCTCAGCAGCGCCATCTGCGAGCGCCCAGTCGTCGGGTTCGACGAGCAGCCACACGAAAACGCCGCCAACACCCCGAGCACGATCAGTCCGACTCGTCCGCGTGTCATCGGTGCATCTCCCTTCGTCGGCCCTACAGTGCCCCAACGGCAGGGCCAGCCATGAATCATCTACAGCCTACCCAGCCCACGGATGCCGCGTCCGCCCCCGCTTGGACCGATGCGGACCTCCGCGACCCGCACGCGAACCCCGAGAAGGCGGAGCGCGTGCGGCGCATGTTCGCGGCCATCGCTCGGTCCTACGACCTCAACAACCGGCTGCACTCCTTCGGACGCGACCAGGCCTGGCGCCGCCACGCCGTCCGGGCCGCGGACGTGAGGCCCGGCGACGCCGTCCTCGACGTGGCCTGCGGCACGGGCGACCTGACGCTGCTCTTTGCGCGAACCGGGGCCGGGAGAGTCGTCGGGCTTGACTTCACCCCCGAGATGCTCGACCTCGCCCGCGCCAAAGGCGCACGAGTTGCCCCATCCGGGGCGCCCGAGTTCATCCGAGGGGATGCGCAGTACCTGCCCTTCGACGACGGCTCGTTCGACATCGTCTCGATCGCTTTCGGCATTCGGAACGTGCAGCGGACGGAGCGGGCGGTGGAAGAGTTCGCTCGGGTCCTGCGGCCGGGCGGGCGGCTCGTCATCCTCGAGTTCGGTCGGCCGCGCATCGCGCCGATCCGCTGGCTCAACAACTTCTACTGCGGCTGGGTGATGCCCCGAACGGCGACGCTCGTCAGCCGCGATCGCTCGGGGGCCTACCGCTACCTGCCGCGGAGCATCGGCTCGTTCATGCATCGGGACGCGATGCTCGAGTTGCTCGGCAGGTCAGGGTTCGAGAACACATCCTCACGGTCGCTGACCTTCGGGGTCTGCGTCTGCTACCGGGCTGTCAGAGCCGGGGCCTGCGAGGCCCCACCCAAGCGGGATTGAACCGGGCCTGTGAGGCTCCCTCCTGGTTCGCGGGGCCTGTCGCCCGGAGCGTTTCCGGCCTTATCGGACGCCCGGCCGCCGCCCGAAGGTCCGACTTCTGCGCCTCGTTCTCGCTTCACGCCCCGCCTGCCCTGCAACCGATCGACTCGGGCGTGATCGGCGACGGCCGACGCCCGGTCCGGGAGGACCGGACATCCCACTCCACCCGTCCGCGGCGGAGCCGTGCCGGATCGATCGTGTACGGAGAATCTACCACATGAACCACGAGTTGTTGATGGAGCGGTTCTTCGAGGTGCTGATCAACGGCGACCGAACCGGCGCCCGAGCGCTCATCGAAGAGGCCTCCCACGCCGGCTACTCGCCGCGAGACCTCGTCACCGACCTGTTCTGGCCGACGTACGAACTGGTGCAGCGCTTGTACCGCGAGGACCAGTTGACGACGCTCGCGCACCGGCTCTCGACGAGGCTGCTCCGCGTGCTCGTGGACCAGACCGCCTCGCGACTCGAACGCGCGAACGCCATCCGCCGATCCGTCTTCGCCTTCTGCGGCCCCTCGGACGCTGACGAACTCGGCGCGCAGATGGCCGTCGACATCCTCGAGTCCGAAGGGTTCGCCATCACCTTCGCAGGCGGCGGAATCGCCACCGACGAGATCATCGCCGCGACGCACGAGCGCCGGCCCGGCATCCTCCTGATGTTCTCCTCCGCCCCGCAGGATCTGCCGACCATCCGCGAGGTCATCGATCGCTTGCGAGAGATCGGCGCATGCCCGAACACGCAGATCGCGGTCGGTGGCGGGGTCTTCAACCGAGCGGAGGGCCTGGCCGAGGAGATCGGCGCTGACATCTGGGCCGACGACCCGCTCGAACTGGCGGAAGCCCTCGTCGTCCGCCCCGCGCAGCGCGCCGTGGCCGAGCAGCGAACCGTCGGCCGCAACCGCCGGGCGAAGGCGGCGTGACGCCATTCGTCCGATAACGGCTTTCGCAGGGCGGGGCGGGTCCGGTGGCCCGCCCCGCCTGTTGCGCACCCGTGACGGAACCGAGGGAACAAAGCGAAAGTTAGTGCGTATAAACATACTGGACGGCGGGCAGTGAGCGACGCCCCGCCGGATGCCGAACGGGCAACCGCACGTCCTGCCACCGGGTATAGTCGCTCCGGGAAAGGGCAACACATGGATCGCGCCGAGGAACGCCGCCTGATCCGACGAGCCGCTGCGGGCGACAAGCAGGCCGCGGAGGCCTGCATCCGCGCCCACCAGCCGAGCCTGTACGCGTACATGCTGCGCCTGTCGGGCCGTCCCGACGTGGCGGAGGACATCGTGCAGGAGGCGTTCGTCCGGGTGCTGACGAGCCTCGACCGCTTCGACGATCGGTACCGGTTCTCGACCTGGCTCTTCACGATCGCCCGCCGCCTGTACGTGAACGCCTGCCAGAAGCACAAGCCCGTGTACGAGTCGGACGTGGTGGGCGGTTGGCACTCCTCGGCCGATGGTCCCGAGTCGCCGGTGATCGACGCCGAGGTTCACGAGAACACCCGTGACGCCCTCCAGGCCGCACTCCTGCGGCTGCCCGAGGAGCAGCGCGAGGTGGTCATCCTCTTCCATCAGCAGGACTGGCCGATCGCCTTGATTGCGCAACACATGGGCATGCCGGAGGGGACCGTCAAGAGCCATCTGCACCGCGGTCGCCGGCGTCTTCGGGCGTTTCTGGAAGCGTCGGAGCGCGATACCGCACGGGTCGAGGAGGCGTGGCGTTGACGGACGATGGCCGCAAGCCCGATCGTCGCTCCCACGAGGAGTGGGTGGACGAGTTGCTCGATCGTCGCGCCGACGATCCCGAGTCGCGGGCGATCTTCGATCGGCTGCGCACTGATCTGGACGCCTGCCGTGAGTTGGCGAGCCTCAAGCGAGCGACCGACGCCCTGCGGCGCACGCCGTCCGCCCCCGATCTCACGGCGGACATTCTCCACAGCATCGATCGCCGACGCCGGTTCCTGCCGGCTCGCCTGCGCCGGATGGTCACCGTCGGTCGCGTCGCGGTCGCGGCCGGCGTGGTCTTCGCGATCGGGGTTACCGCGATCGCCCGACGGCACACCCCCGAACTCGCCTTCACGCCGGAGCCTTCGCACCTCTCCACCCTCGTGGCGAGCAGCACGACCGAAGCCCGCAGGTGCGCAAAGACCGTTGCAGCCGCCGTCGGCACGATCCGCGACGATCTCACCGCGCCGGTCTCGCAGGTGGTCGTGGTGTCCGCTCGCTCCGGCGACGGGTCTCCCCGGGTCATCCGCTACCGCTCGACCTCACCCGCTTTCGACGTGAATCACCATCCCGTAACCGTCTCGTGGAATGCATCCGTCCCCGTTGTGGGCGGCAGCGGCGCGGCGGACCTCGGCGTTGCAGGCTGGGAGTTCTACGGCGACGAAACAACGGCCGGACTCGGCCGACCGACGTACGCCTCGCGTCGTGACGGCCCGGACCTGATCCGTGCCGGGCTGTTCTTCGAGTTCTGGTACGACCCGGCCCCGTCCATGCCAGACCGCTTCGAGCGAGCCTCACGCGACATCCGCTGAGCCGGGACCACCCGCGAACCCTTCGATCGCCTGCTGCCGCCTGAAGCACGCTCGCCGGTATCCTCGTGGGATGAGACCCTCCCGAAGCCACAAGTTTGGGTTCCTTCGAGTGCGCCCGGCGCGGTGCCTGTCGGGGGCACTGGCCTGGCTGGCCGGGGTGAACCTGCTTCCCGCCCAGTTGAATGCCCAGCCTAGCACGCCCTACGCGGCCGCCGTGGCGTTGCCCGCGCAGGCAGAGGTCGCGCTTGTCCTGGACGGCGCATCCCGCATCCGCACGTCGCTCGCGGGGGAGACGATCAGCCGGGCCTTGGCGGATTCCGGATTGCTCGCGGAGTCAGATCGCGCCTGGGAGGGCCTGGCCCGCGTGCTCGGGCTCCGCCGGGATGATGCGTTCGATGCGCTGCTCGGCCGTCGCGTCATCCTTGTCATGACGGGAATCCGTCCGGGAGCACCCTCACAATGGGCGGTCGTTTCGCAGGTCTCGCCCGAGATTGAACGGCGTCTTCGAGCGGGACTGGGTGCGGCCCCGCGTCAGGTCGTCGGCGGGCAACCGATCCTCTCCGTCGAGAACGGCAGGTATGAACTTGCCTCCGCCGTGTTCAAGGATGCCGGCGCATCGCCGCTGCTGAAGGAGGACGGGCCGGCGGAACCGGTGGCGTTGATGCTGCTCGCTCCAGCAGGGCACAACGCGCTGTTCGATGCCATGCTGCCGCTGATCCAGGGGCGAGCCGCGGGCGAGCCGTTCGGAGCGATGCTGCAGCCCGCTTCGGCGCATGGAGCCTCGGACGGCCTGGTCATAGCGAGGCTGCTCTCCGCCGATGGTGGTTCCGACCGCTATGCGGCGGTTGCCCTCCACGCCAGGGGGGACACCTGGAAAGCGGGCACGATCGCGTGGCCGGCGAATCTGTGGCTTCCGGGCATCGTTGCCGGACCTGTCGCGGGGGTTCCGCGCCCCGTGTTCGATGCGCTGTCGAGTGGTGCATTGGTCTGTGTGGTCGGCACGCTGGGGGCGGACGGTCCGCCGCGCGAGTTGATCGCCCTCGCCGGCACGGCCGCGCATCTCGCATGGCCCGACGGGCTGGACGCGCTCCCCGCCGGCAGCGCGATACTGACAGTCCACAGCGGAGAGGGTGAACCCGGCGATCCGTTCGGACTCGCCGTCTCTGTCGCCGTGCAGGTCCGCGATGTTGAAGCCTCTGCGAAGACGTGCGATCGGGCGGTCGCACGCTCGCTGTCGGCCGCCGGACGCGACGGGGCCGCCGACTTCGGCGGTTTCCTCCCCGGTGCCATCCGCACGGCGGAGGTCGGTGTAGGCCCCGGCCGGACATCCACGATCGCGTGGACGTTTCAACGCGACGCCCAGCCTCGAAGCCCCGACGCCCCGAGGAGCGGGTGGTGGGTCATGGCGCTCGGGCCGACGGGCAAGGCCCCGTCATGTTCAACCTCGATCGTTCGCAGAACCACCATCGCCCTCACCGCGCCGGATGGCAATGCCGATGCACGGCGCCGCATCAGCCTCGGCATCGTCCGGCCCGCCCGGGCAGTCGAGTTCGTGCTGCGCGGCGCCGACATCCCCTCAGGGCCGTTCGCCCTCGTGCGTGCGATCGACTCGGCCGAGTGGGACGCCTGGATTGAGGGGGACGCCATCCGAGCCGAGAACATGGTTCGCTTCTCGCCTGTGCAGGCCCGTTGACCGGTAGACTGGCGGTATGGCTCTGCTGCTCGGCATCGACGTGGGCACGTCGTCCACGAAGGCACTCGTCATCGACGACGCGGGTCGCGTCCTAGAGAGAGCCTCATCGCCTCACACGCTTGAGCAGCCGTACGCGGGATGGTCGGAGCAGGACCCACGCCAGTGGTGGTCGGCGACGGTTGCGGCGACGCGTGCCGTGACCGAGCGCCTGGGCGCGAGAACGGGCGAGATCGAAGCCGTGGGACTGAGCGGGCAGATGCACGGCTCGGTGCTGCTGGCGCGCGAGTCGTTCGGCGGATCCGGAGAGCGGGCCGAGCCTCTCCGTCCGGCCATCCTGTGGAACGACCAACGCACGGCCGCGCAGTGCGAAACCATCGAGCGTGCGGCCGGCTCGCGGCGTCGGCTTGTCGAGATGGTCGGCAATGCCGCCCTCCCCGGTTTCACGCTCCCGAAACTGCTCTGGGTGCGCGAGCACGAGGCTGAGGTCTGGCAGCGGACGGCGATGGTGATGCTCCCGAAGGACTACGTGCGCTTTCGGCTGACCGGGCGTGCCGCGACTGACGTGGGCGACGGCGCGGGAACGCTGCTGCTCGATGTTGATCGCCGGTCCTGGAGCGACGAGGCGATGCGTCTGTTCGACATCGACCCGGCGACGCTGCCGCCGGTGCTCGAGTCCGCAGCCGCCGCGGGAGAGGTGACCGCGTGGGCCGCCTCGCAGACCGGGCTTCCGGCCGGCATCACGGTGGCCGCCGGGTCCGGGGACAATCAGTGCGGTGCGGTCGGCGCGGGCGTCGTGGAGTCGGGCGTTGCGCTGGCGACGCTCGGCACGAGCGGGGTGCTGTACGCGCACGCGAGCGAGCCGCGCCTCGACCTCGGACCTGACGAGCGATCCGCGGGGCGGATCCATACGATGTGCGCCGCGGACGGGGAAGCCGGGCGCAAGGGGGAGTGGTGCCTGACGGGCTGCATGCTGTCCGCTGCCGGCTCATTGCAATGGGTGCATGACAGACTCTTCCCGGGTGAAAGCGTCGATCGCCTGATCGCTGAGGCGTCTGGCGCGCCGCCGGGGTGCGAAGGCCTGGTGTTCCTGCCGCACCTGACGGGCGAGCGCTGCCCGCACCCGGACCCGCTGGCTCGGGGCGCGTGGATCGGGTTGACGTCACGCCACTCGCGCGCTCATCTCGTGCGCTCCGTGCTCGAAGGCGTCACATTCACGATGCGGGCGATCCTCGACCTCTTCGTCGATACCGGGATCGACGCGAACGCCGTGAGACTCGGGGGGGGCGGCGCGCGATCGGAACTGTGGCGGCAGATGCAGGCGGACATTTACCGTCGCCCGGTCTGTCTGCCGAACACCGAGGAAGGGCCGGCGCTCGGAGCAGCACTGCTCGGAGGCGTCGCGGCGGGCGTGTGGGAGAGCGTCCCGGCGGCATGCCGCGCGTGCATCCGCATCACGGAGACACGCGAACCTGATCGAGCGACCGCCGATCGCTACGAACCCATGCGGCTGGTGCACCGAACGCTGTACCCGCGCCTCCGCGAGGCGTTTCACTCACTGTCGGCGTGACCGACGGTCAGCGGCGGCGACGGCGTGCGGCGAGCGCCCCCGCAAGACCGAGCGCGCCGAGTGTGCCCGGCGCGGGGACGTGCTCGATCGTGACGCGGACGTTGTCGATTCCCCATGACTCGTCGATGTATCCCTGCAGGCCGACTCCCCGGAAATCAATGAGGAGTTCGGTCGCGTCGGCCGGCAGCACGAACGGGACTTCCACGCCGAGGTAGATGGAGTCCATCCACTGGGCGTGGTAGCCGAGGTGCGTCGGGCCGACGTCGGGGGCGCGGAAGGTCTGCGTGCCGTCGGGGAGATTGGTGAAGGTCTCGGAGAAGTGGACCTCGCGGTTGATGAGAACCTCGAAGTAGTCCGGGCCGTGGACGCTGTTGTTGCCGTCCCAGGAGTCGATGATGTAGAGGTCGAACGAGACGAGGCCGGCGATGTACGGCGTGCCGCCCCCCCCACCGCCACCCCCGCCGCCGTCGTCTCCGCCGTCATCGGGGATGTCGTCGCGCTGGCCTCGCGTGGGGTCGAGTTTGAGCCGGATGGACTCGCTGCTCTTGCGCCCCACAAATCGGGTGAAGTTAGCGTGCGTGTCGAGCGTGGTGTTCGCGCTCCATTCCTTCCCGGCGGCCTGAAGCCCCTCGAAGGTGTTCTCGTACAGCGTGGCCGGCTGAGCGAGCGAAGCGGCGGCGAGGATCGCGGGCGCAGCGGCCCCCGCGACGGCAATGCGTCGGGCGTTCATCGGGCACTCTCTTTCTGGCGGCCGCGCACCGGCGACCGAGTTCCGCCTACAGCCTGCCACGCCCTCGGCCCCAGCCCACTTGCTGGAAGGAAGGGTCGCGCTGGCCGGTCCGGTTGTGCGGGTTACACAGGGCGGGCAGGATTCGAGCGTCTGTTCGCGGACTCACGCGCCTACACTCGAACGCCGCGATCCACTCGGCGCGGACCCCATCGGTCGTCCCGCGCCGCCCGCACACCAGCACGAGCCGAAACCACCTCGACCGCCACGGACGGCCCGCCGGTGCCCGAGGGCCGAGAACGCAGCCCCTGCCATGCCCACGCCACCCGTCGCCACCGCCGAACGAATCCGCAACGTGGCGATCATCGCGCACGTGGACCACGGGAAGACCACGCTGGTCGATGAACTGCTGCGCCAGTCCGGCATGTTCCGCGAGGGGGAACTGGACAAACTGGCCGGCGGGCAGCACGACCTGATCATGGATTCCAACCCGCTCGAGCGCGAGCGCGGCATCACCATCCTGTCCAAGAACTGCGCCGTCACCTACCACGCCCAGAACGGCAACGACTACCGGATCAACATCATCGACACGCCCGGCCACGCGGACTTCGGCGGCGAGGTCGAGCGGGTGCTGCGCCTCGCGGACGGGTGCCTGCTGCTGGTCGACGCCTTCGACGGGCCGATGCCGCAGACGAAGTTCGTGCTCGGCAAGGCGCTGGAGGCGGGGCTGCGGCCAGTCGTGGTCATCAACAAGTGCGACCGCCCGGAGGCCGACCCCAAGCGCGTGCTGCACGAGGTCTTCGACCTGCTGGTCGACCTGGGCGCGGAGGATCACGCCCTCGACTTTCCGGTCGTCTACTGCTCAGGCCGCGAGGGGTGGGCCTCGCCGTCGCTCGACCGACCCATGGACGAACTCCGTACGGGCGACCTGGGGCCGATCTTCGAGGCCATCGTGAGCGAGGTCCCCGCGCCGAGCGCGAACCCGGATCGGCCTCTCCAGTTCCTGGTGACGAGCCTTGACTATTCCGACTATCTCGGCCGCATCGCCATCGGCCGAGTCATCGCGGGGAGCATCCGCTCGGGGCAGCAGGTCGCCCTCGTGCGGCGCGACGGCAAAGTCGAGGAAGGGCGGGTCGGCAAACTCCTCCGCTTCGAGGGCCTCTCACGCGAGGAGACCGACGAGGTCTACGCCGGCGACCTGTGCGCTGTCCCGGGGCTGCCCACCGTGGACATCGGCGACACCATCGCAGACCCCCAGTCGCCCGTCGGCCTCCCCCCCGTCCGCGTGGATGAGCCGACAATCTCGATGCTTTTTCGCATCAACGACTCGCCCTTCGCCGGGCAGGAGGGGAAGTACGTTACCAGCCGGCAGATCCGCGACCGGCTGCTGAAGGAACTCGAACGGAACGTGGCGCTGCGCGTCAAGCAGGGCGAGTCCGCGGAGGAGTTCGTCGTCTCCGGGCGCGGGCTGCTGCACCTGGGCATTCTCCTCGAAACCATGCGGCGCGAGGGGTACGAACTCTCGGTCGGCCGGGCCGTCGTCATCACGAAGGAGATCGACGGCGTGACCTACGAGCCGGTCGAGACTCTGGTGATCGACGCGCCCGCATCCGCCGTCGGCGCGGTGATGGAACTGGTTGGCGGGCGTCGCGGCGAGTTGCGGAAGATGGAGCCTCGCGGCGAGGTGATGCACCTGGTTTTCGACGTGACGAGCCGCGCGCTGATCGGGTTGCGCGGCCGCATCCTCACGGCGACACAGGGCGAGGCCGTCATGCACCACCGCTTCGACCGCTACGAGCCGGTCAGCGGCGACCGGATCCGGCGGCCGTGCGGGGTGCTGATCGCCACAGAGGCAGGGCAGGTGACAGCCTACGCCGTCGAGAATCTCGCCGACCGCGGCATCCTCTTCGTCGCCCCGGGCGACCGCGTCTACACCGGCCAGATCATCGGCGAGCACAACCGCGACAACGACATTCCCGTCAACATCGTCCGCGAGAAGCACCTGACGAACGTCCGATCCTCGACCAAGGAAGCCACCGTCACCCTCAAGGCCCCGCGCCGGCTTACCCTCGAGGCGGCCCTCGAGTACGTCGAGGAGGACGAACTGGTCGAGATCACGCCGACCTCGATCCGCCTCCGCAAGCGCCTGCTCGACGAGGGCGAGCGCAAACGCGCCGAACGCCAGGCCCGCGACCGCGCCCGCCCATCCTCACCCTGACGGGCGGCGACCGGAACGGCAAGCCCCAATCGCCGCGACTCGACCCATCCCCTCGCTCCGACGCCCGGTTCCGGATGCCCGCCGCCCTCCCCCTGCCTATCCTCTCCACCCGCCGCGGACCGGGTCCGAAGCCGGCTCCAGCCGCCCCGATGCCCGCGCGGACGAGGACCGATCCATGCCGCAGTACGCCATCATCGAAGAGTCCGGCGGCCAGCGCCGCGTCGCCGAAGGCGACACCATCCTGATCGACCTGCTCAAGGGCGGCGAGGCCGAGGCGGGCGAGACCCTCACCTTCGACCGCGTGCTCATGGTCGGCGAGGCCGGCGGCGACGCGAAGGTGGGCACCCCCTACGTCGCCGGTGCCTCGGTCACCGCCCAGGTGGTCGAGCCTGCCGTCAAGGGCGAGAAGATCACCATCCACAAGTTCAAGCCGAAGAAGGGCTACCGGCGCAAGACGGGCCACCGGCAGCGCTACACCAGCGTGAAGATCACCGGCATCAAGGGCTGACCGCGCCGCTTTCGGCTACTCGACCGTGACGCTCTTGGCGAGGTTGCGGGGCTTGTCCACGTCGTGGCCGCGCAGGACGGCGGCGTGGTAGGCCATCAGTTGCAGCGGCACCACCGTCAGCAGTGGGCTGAGCGGCTCGGCGCATTCGGGCACGTAGAGGACATCCTCGGCGAGTCGGGCGATCTCGTTGTCGCCCTCGGTGGCGACGGCGATGACGTGCCCGCCGCGCGAACGGACCTCGGCGATGTTGCTGAGCACCTTGTCGTACTGCCTCCCGCGGTTGGCGATGAAGACGGCGGGCATGCCGTCGTTGATGAGGGCGATGGGTCCGTGCTTCATCTCGGCGGCGGGCATGCCCTCGGCGTGGATGTAGGAAATCTCCTTGAGTTTCAGCGCGCCCTCGAGGGCGGTCGGGTAGTTGTACCCCCGCCCCAGGAACAGCCAGTTCTCGCGGTCCACGTACTTCTGCGTCACTCGGCGGACGTGGTCGTCCTGCGCCAGCACACGCTCGATCCTGTCCGGGATGGCGGCCAACTCGGAGAGCAACGAGGCGGACTCCTCGCGCGACATGAACTTGCGCCGTGCGAGGAAGAGGGCGATCATGGCGAGCGCAGTGACCTGCCCGGTGAAGGCCTTCGTGCTGGCGACGCCGACCTCCGGGCCGACGCGCAGGTAGACGCCCGCGTCGGTCTCGCGGGCGATGGTGGAGCCGACGACGTTGATGACGCCGAGCGCGAGCGCGCCGCGCTCCTTGGCTTCCGTGAGGGCCGCCAGCGTGTCGGCGGTCTCGCCGGACTGGCTGACCGCGACGACGACGTTCCCCTCCTCGATGATCGGGTTGCGGTAGCGGAACTCGCTGCCGTACTCGACTTCGGAAGGAACCTTCGCGAGGTCCTCGAAGAGGTACTCGCCGATCATGGCGGCGTGGAGGGCCGTCCCCTGCGCCACGAAGATGAACCGGCGCGCCTTGACGAGTTCCTTGGCGTACGCCGACAGGCCCCCGAGCACGACCTTCCCCTCACGCTCGTCGATCCGCCCCCGGCAGCAGTTGCGGATCGCCCGCGGCTGCTCGAAGATCTCCTTCTGCATGAAGTGCTCGAAGGAGCCGAGTTCGATCTGCTCAAGGTCGAGTTCGAGCTGCATCATCCGCGGCGTCACTTCCGCGTTGTCCACCGTCGACGTGCGGAGCCCCTCCCGGGTGATTTTGACGACGTTGTAGTCGTCGAGCGGGAACGCCTGCGTCGTGTGCGCAACGATCGCCGCCGCGTCTGAGGCGACCACGTACTCCCCCGCCCCCACCCCCACCATCAGCGGCGACCCCTTGCGGGCGGCCACCAGCACGCCCGGCTCGCTCTCGCAGATGACCGCGATCGCGTACGCCCCCGTGACCTCCCGTAACGCGGCCTGCACCGCGCCCTCGAGGTCCAGGCCCGAAGCCCGGTCGTACAACTCGCCGATGAGCATCGCGAGCACCTCGGTGTCGGTCTCGCTCGTGAAGCGGTGGCCCTTCTCTTCGAGCCAGGTGCGGAGCGTGGCGTAGTTCTCGATGATGCCGTTGTGGACGAGGGCGATGCCCGCCCGGTCGTCGCGGTGCGGGTGGGCGTTGGCCTCCGTGACGCCGCCGTGGGTGGCCCAGCGTGTGTGCGCAAGGCCGATCGTTCCCCGCATCGGGCCTTGAGATTGGAGCCGCCGCTCAAGATCGGCGACGCGCCCCACCGCCCGGAGCGTGCGGAGTTTGCCGTTGTCGATGACGGCGACCCCGGCGGAGTCGTACCCCCGGTATTCGAGCCGCTTGAGGCCCTCGACGAGCAGCGGCAGGGCCTGGCGCGACCCGATGTAGCCGACGATCCCGCACATGGAGCGATCCTCCCTCTCCCCCACTATCGGCCGCGCGGGGGGCAAAGGTCGCCCGGAAGAGCAACCGCAGAGTCCTACGCAGGCCGGATCGTCCGGGATCGTTCGGGCCTCTCGCCCGACAGCCCAACCGCCACCCGACCACTCCGCGAGGCCACTCAGCAGGCGAGGGCGGCGAGCAGATCGTCGGCCGTCAGGGCGGTCTTGATCTCCCGGGACTGTACCCGCTTGATCTTCCCGGTACCGGAGGTGTCGCGGGCGATCACGACGGTGCCGCGGGAGGCGACGTTGAGATCGGGCCAGTAGAACCCGTACGCCTTGCAGACATGCCGGTGCATGTCGGCGAGGAGGGTCTGCTTCAGGCCGAGGCTCTTCGCCCAGGCGTCGTGGGTGAAGAACGAGTCGCAGGAGATGCCGACGACCGTCGCGCCCTTCGCCTTCCACTTCTCGAACTCGACCGTCACGCACTTCATCTCGGCGGAGCAGACGGGGGAAAAGTCGAGGGGGTAGAAGCAGAGGACGACGTCGCCCTTCTTCACGTGGTCGGAGAGGCGCCACTCCTGCCGGTTCTGGTCGGTGAGCGTGAAATCCGGTGCGGTCTCGCCGACGGTGATGGGGTTGTCGCGCGGCTTGAGGTGTTCGTTCGCCATGGTTCGGTCTCCCCGGATTCCGGGCCGCCTTGCGGGGCGGCTCGGGGACGGTATCCTAGCGGGGCGGGGCGGAGCCTCGCGGAGTTCCGGACGGAGGAGGACACGCCGTGCAGGGACGCGCCATGCAGACGGAACCCACGCTGGAGGCTCGGTACGCG
The DNA here is from genome assembly GCA_035443945.1 of Phycisphaerales bacterium. Classification (GTDB taxonomy): domain Bacteria; phylum Planctomycetota; class Phycisphaerae; order Phycisphaerales; family UBA1924; genus CAADGN01. The sequence continues at coordinate 43,141 of DAOMNQ010000002.1, forward strand.
GAGGTCCGCGAGCGGATCGCCCGGGCGGCGGAGCGGAGCGGGCGACGGCCCGAGCAGGTGATCCTGATCGCCGTCACGAAGAACGCGGAATCCGACGACGTGCGGGCGCTGCTGGAGATGGGGCACCGCGATTTCGGCGAAAATCGCGTGCAGCCGCTGCTGCAGCGTCAGGCGATGGTCGAGGAGTTCGCGGCACGACTCCGAGCGCTGCCCCACGCGCGCCAGGGCCGCACAGCGCGCGACGCCGAGACCGTGCTGACCGGTCGGTCGGGCACCGGCGAAGGCGCCGGGCCGGTTCGCTGGCACATGATCGGGCACCTGCAACGGAACAAGGTGCGACGGATCATCGGTTCGGTGCGGCTGATTCACTCCGTGGACTCGCTTCGGCTGGCGGAAGAAGTCCAGGCCTCGGCCCTGAAGCGCGACACGCCGGTCGAGGTGCTCGTGCAGGTCAACTGCTCAGGAGAAGGCCAGAAGTTCGGCTGCCCCATCGCCGCGGCCCTGCCACTGGCCGAGCAGATCGAAACCATGGTGAACGTCCGCGTGCGCGGCCTGATGACGATGGCGGCCTACTCGGACGACCCGGAGGACGCCCGCCCCACCTTCGCCCGCTGCCGGGAGTTGTTCGAGGAGTTCCGCACGACAGGCATCGGCGAGGGGCGGTTCGACCTCCTCTCGATGGGCATGACCGGCGACTTCGAGGTCGCCATCGAGGAGGGGGCGAACCTCGTGCGCGTAGGCACGGCCATCTTCGGCCCGCCGAAGCACGGCGCGGAGGACGGCGAGGACTGAAGCGGCTCAGGCGCGGGCCATCGTGCCGCCGCGCGATCGCGTCCGCTCCATGTAGGCCTGGAGGCTGCGGCCCGGGCAGGCGGTGGGCTTGAGTTCCTGGTGCGTGTAGACCCGCGAGACGGGGACGCGGTACCGCTGCATCTGGGCCGCGACGAAGTTGTCGAGTGAGGCGATCGACTCGTTCGTCGGACGCTGGTTGTCATAGTTGCCGAGAACGACGATGCCGAGGTTGTTGCGGTTGTTCTCGCCGCCGGCGTGCGCGCCCTGGAGGGAGAGCGGTCGGGCCTCCCAGACGCGCCCCGAGGGGTCGATCACGTAGTGGTAGCCGATATCCGCCCACCCGTTGCCGTTGACGTGGGCGGCCCGGATCGCCTCGATGCGCCGAGACGCCGCGGCGTCGCTCGTCGCCGTGAACGGCGTCATGCCGTCGTGGTGGATGGTGATTCGGTTGATCCCGCCCATCGGGTCCGCACGGGAGATGATCGGCCCCTCCCGCGTCCAGGCCGAGCGCGGGATGACGCCCTGCGCCGGGGTCTGGCCCGCCCTCTGGCGGCGCCATTCATCCAGCCACCCCGGCTTGTGCGACACGACGTCGGGCGCCGGACGGTCGTAGACCGGAGCATCCGGAAGAGGACGGCGGCGCTGGGCCGACCGCGTGGTGCCGCACCCGCCGAGGATGAGACCGGCTCCGGCGAGAGACGCGCCGAGGACGAGGCCGCTCCGCACGATGTCACGCCGCGTGATTCCGTCCATAGAGACTAGTTCCATCGGTCGAAAGGGTCGCGGGCGTGCAGGAAGTGGCGGCCGTGCCGCAAAGGTACGCCCCATGGCGTGGATCGTACCATCCGCGCGGGGATTGTGCCGGTCAAGTTGGGGGAATCCGGCGGGGTTTCTCGCTACCCTTGCACCCCATGAATCCGTCTGATAACCGATTCGTCTTGAACCCGCTGTGGTGGGCCGCGGCGGGCCTGTCGGCCGCCCTCTGCCCCGCCGCCGCAGCCCAGGACGCGGACGCCCCGACCGAAGCCGAGGCCGCCCTTGCGGAGCCGGACGCGGTGTGGTCCGGGTCGGCGAGCCTGGGCCTGCACGGGGCGTCCGGGAACACGGAGCGGCTGAACGTGCGGGGCGACCTCGCCCTGTCGCGCGACACCGCCCGGTTCGAGACCGATTTCTCGGCCGTGTACTCGTACGCGACCGAGGAGGGCGACGAGAGCGCGAACCGCTTCGACACGAAACTCCGGAACGACTGGCTGATCGCGGAGTCGCCGTGGCGGTACTACGCGCGGGCGCGGTACGAGTTCGACGAGTTTCAGGACTGGCGGCACCGGGTCTCGGGCGGGCCGGGCGTCGGGTACCTGTGGAGCAAGACGGAGTCGCTGTACTTCCTGACGCGGGCGGGCGTGGACCTCTCGCGCGAGTTCGACGGCGTGGACAACACGATCACGCCGGAGGCCGTGCTGGGGTTCGACCTGCAGTACCACCTGAGCGAGTCGCAGCGGCTGGTGTGGGTGTTCGACTTCCTGCCGGACGTGTCCGAGTTCGGGCCGTACCGGTTCGAGACGAACGCCGCGCTGGAGTTGGACATCGACCGGTCAAACGGGCTCTTCCTGCGAGTCGGCGTGGAGGACCGGTACGACTCGACGCCGGGACCCGACAAGGAACGCAACGACTTCGTCTACTTCATCACCCTCGGCTGGAAGATGTGACGCGAACCGGGCACGAAGCGAGCAGAGCACGAAGCGAACAGAGCACGAAGCGCAAGCGAGTGACACCCGCCGGATACCCCGCGTCTCCCTCACTCCCCGCCCCGCAACCCCCGCAACCACTTGCACCAGATGCTCAGCACGAGGAGCATGTAGAGCCTCTGAGAGTGGTCGCGCCCGTGCCAGGGGTTGATGCTCCTCTCGCCCGCAGCGTCGTGCTCGCGGAGCATCCGGCGGACGAAGTTCATGTTGATCTCGACCCCCGCCTCGGCCAGCCCAGGGAATGGGTCCGCGGATTCGAGGTGGTCGTAGAGCAACCGCCGCATCCCGCCGTAGTCAGTGCGGAACCACTCGCCGATGGGGATGGCGAAGCCCATCTTGGGGCGGTCCACGATCTCGGCGGGGAGGTACCTGCGGGCGACGGCGCGGAGGAGGCCTTTGCGCTGGCCGCGGGGCATGAGGGATTCGACGCTCGCGTGTATCCCCAGCCGAGCGACTTCACGCGAGAGAAAAGGCGATCGCACCTCAAGGCCGCAAGCCATCGAGGCAGTGTCGGACTTTCGCATGAGGTCATATGGAAGATAGAACATCGTGTCGAATCGACGAGACCAATCGACGACGCCGGACAGATCTACTCCGCGCGCTACGGGAGTCATCCCATAGTGCATTGGCCAGGCGCTGGAGAGCCCGATACGCCGGTCGAGTGGGTAAGGGAATAGGGCGACGAGTTCCTTGTATCCACTGCCGGCCGCACTGCCGAGAAACCGGGCGGCGCGAGCCGCCACTGACCTGGGGTTTCTGGCGGGCGGGAGAAGCCCACTCAGCGTTCGCCACACACTTTGAGGGATCAGGCCTGTTCTCGCAATCGCCTTGATAACTCTGTGGCGGTCATACCCCATGAACAGCTCATCGCCACCGTCGCCGGCAAGGGCAACACTGACCTCGCGCCTAGCAGCCCGACAGACCCACATTGAAGGAAGGAGCGAGCTGTCGCCGAACGGGAGCCCGATCTGGCGGATCACGTCAATCAAGTCCGTCGCTGGGCGAGGATCACAATCGAGGATGACATGCCGCACACCGAGTACGCGTGCAGTCTCCGCGGCCTGCTCGGACTCGTCGAAACCGGCAACAGGCATCCGCACCGTGTACGCGGCAACATCGGGACGCATCTCGGCCGCATATCTGCACACAAGCGCCGAATCGATCCCCCCGCTCAAGAAGCACCCGAGAGGAACATCGGCCTCCAAGCGATCATGCACCGCGGCGCGCAGGACGCGATCGACACATTCAGGCTCCCAGGCGTCATGCCGAGGCCCGAGAACGTCCCCCCACCATCCAAACCAACGATCGCTGTCATCGTCATCGTTCGCGGCCTGGGTTCGATCCCGGGCGACTTGCGTGTATTGTCCGGTGAACTGTTCTGTAACGCCTTGGTATGGCGTCGCCTGATTCCAGCCAAAGCGCACCCAAGGTCCTGTGTTCGTGATTGCGCTCGCATCGAAGCCGGGTGTAACGCAACCATTGGCGATCGTGCTGAGCCTCACGAGGCCAGCCGACGTGCTTCCAAACGCCACACAACCAGAATCGCCTCGTTCGATTGCGGGCAGGTGATACAGCGGTTTCTCTCCGAAGGAATCGCGTGCGAGCAGCACGCCGTCCGCCCTGCTCTCGTCAACGATCGCGACTGCGAACATCCCATCGAGGCGACCGCACAAGCCAAACCCCCACTCCCTCCACCCGTGCAGCAGCACCTCGGTATCGCTGTGATCGGTGAAAAACTCGTGGCCCGCGGCCTCGAGTTCGCGCCGGAGTTCACGGTGGTTGTAGATGCAGCCGTTGAAGGCGACGGCGACGACGCCCGGGCCGCACTTGGGGCAGGCGTGGGCACGGAGGGGTTCGTAGGGGGCGCCTTCGCGGGAGATGAGGGTGGGCGTGTCGAGCGTGGGAAGGGACCGCTCCCCTACTGTCGCGGCTCGTTGGGGGATGCCGATCACCATCGGCTGCGCCCCGCCGGCGTGGTCGATGATGCTCAGTCGGCGGTGGATGAGCGCGACGTCCACGACCTCGCCGCTCGCCCGCACCACGCGCTGGCGGAAGCGGCCTCGGCCGTCGGGGCCGCGGTGCTTGACGGACTCGTCGAGCACGTCGAGCCAGGACTCAGGGATGGCGTCGAACGTCGAGGGCGGGGCCTCGCCCGCCGACCGCCACACCCGGAGCACGCCGCCGATGCCGCACATGACCGCACAGGGTACTCTCTCCGCATGGCCGACCACCTGACCATGCCGAGCGTGCAGCACGAGTACGCCGGGCTGCCGCGGCTGACGGAACTGCAACTCTACCGACGCCGCGAGACGGTCTTCCTCGTGCTGTCGGGGCTGTTCCTGGGCACGCTGGCGATGCTGAACATCCTCGGCATCACGCGGTTCATCAGGCTCTACGAGATCGGGGGGACGGCGTGGGTGTTCGCGGTCGCGGTGGGCGTGCTGCCCTACCCGATCACGTTCCTCTGCACGGACTTCATCAGCGAGTTGTACGGGCGGGCGCGGGCGAGCCGGGTGGTCTGGGTAGGGTTCGTGCTCAACCTGTGGGTGGTGCTCATCCTGTGGTTCGGCGGGCTTCTGCCGGGGTGGGAGTCACGCGACCCGGCGACGGGCGAGATCGCCCGTGATGCGGCCGGGCGGCTGCCGGTCTTCTTCGAGGTCAAGGCGCTGGCGTTCGGTGCGGTCGCGGCGAGCATGATCGCGTACCTGACGGCCCAACTCGTGGACGTCTACGTCTTTCACTTCTGGAAGAGCCTGACGAAGGGCCGGCACCTGTGGCTGCGCAACAACGGCTCCACGCTGGTGAGTCAACTCGTGGACACCGTCGCTGTCATCACGATCACGCACTACTGGGCGAAGGCGCTGCCGCCGCCGGCGGCGGGTGTGGCGATCTGGCAACACCTCGGGCTGTTCATCGCGACGGGGTACGCGTTCAAGGCCGTGTGCGCGTTCGTGGACACCCTGCCCTTCTACCTCGGCGCGCCGCGGCTCGCCCGCTACCTGCGCCTTCCCCCGCCGACGCACTGGCCCCACCCGCCCGCCGCGGCCGCGGTCGAGTCGGGCGTCGGATGACTCGGACTCGCTCGCGAGGAAGGATTTGCCACGGATGGACACGGATGGACACAAAGCATGAATGACGGAGGCACGTCAAGGGAACGGCGATTCCCCGGAGCAGGACGCGCCTCATGCCCGGCCTGTGCTTGTGCTTCTCTTTCTATCTGTGCCAATCTGTGCCTATCTGTGGCAAACTCGCATTGAGAAGGACCACCATGCCCGACCCGTACACGCCGTCACCGAAGGACAAGTTCACGTTCGGCCTCTGGACCGTCGGCAACACCGGGCGCGACCCGTTCGGCGAGCCGACGCGCCCGCGCTGGTCGCCCGCGGAGATCGTCGAACTCCTGGGCGAGGTCGGCGGCGTACACGGCGTGAACTTCCACGACAACGACCTTGTGCCGATCGACGCGACGGAGGCCGAGGCGGAGGCGATCAAGCGGGAGTTCGCGGCCGCGCTGAAGCGCACGAAACTGCGCGTGCCGATGGCGACGACCAACCTGTTCAGCGACCCCGTCTTCAAGGACGGCGCGTTCACCAGCAACGACGCCGAGGTGCGCGCGTACGCCGTGCAGAAGACGATGCGGGGGATGGACCTCGGGGCGGAGTTCGGGGCGCAGGTGTAGGTCTTCTGGGGCGGGCGTGAGGGCACCGAAACGGACGCCGCGAAGGACCCGATCGAGGCGGAGGAGCGCTTCCGGCGTGCGATGAACTTCCTGTGCCGGTACTCGATGGAGCGTGGCTACGGCTACCGCTTCGCGCTCGAGGCGAAGCCGAACGAGCCGCGCGGCCACATGTTCTTCCCGACGACCGGGCACTATCTGGCGTTCATCGGCACCCTCGACCACCCGGAGATGGTGGGCGTGAACCCGGAGGTCGCGCACGAGCACATGGCGGGGCTGAACTTCGTGCACGCGGTCGCGCAAGCGCTCGGCGCGGGCAAACTTTTCCACATCGACCTCAACGACCAGGAGTTCGGACGCTACGACCAGGACTTCCGGTTCGGCTCGGCGAACCTGAAGCAGGCGTTCTTCCTCGTGAAACTCCTCGAAGAGCGGAAGTGGGACGGTTACCGCCACTTCGACAGCCACCCCTACCGCACCGCCGACCGCGCCGACGTGATCGAGTTCGCCCGAGGCAGCATGAGGACATACCTGATCCTCCGCGAGAAGGCCCGGCGGTGGGCGAAGGACGGGGAAGTCCGCTCGCTGCTGCGCAAGATCGCACGCGAGTCAAAGGACGTCGACGCGTTGACGTCCTCGTTCTCGCTCGGCAGGGCGGAGACGCTGCTGGTGATGAGGTTCGACCGCGAGAAGTTGTCGGCACGACCACTGCCCTACGAGCGCATGGACCAGCGGACGATGGAGATCCTGTTGGGCGTGGACTGACCTAGCCCTCGCGCCGCTCGGACTTCAAGCCGACCGTCTCGGCCTCGTGTGCCATGGGCTGTGCAGGTGGCTCCTCAGCTCTCTCCGGCCAGGCATTGTCCGCGAATCGGCCCGTCTTCAGACCCCAGATGGTGTGGACGACGCGGGTGACCATGATGCCGGTGGCGAACCCGATGACAAACGCCCAGCCGTGGGAGACGCCGAAGGCCTCCTGGAGGGTGTACATCAGGCCCATCGCCGTGGTGTAGTAGACGGGCGAGAGCATCGCCCGCTCGAACTGGATGAGCGAGGCATCCTTGAGGAAGGACCGCGTCGAGCTGCGCTGCCTCGCCCCTTTCTGCAGCGGCTTCCAGTGATTCGCGAGCCAGTGAAGGGCGAAGTAGATCACCACGTCCACGACGAGGTCGATGCCGCCGGCCGCCAGCGTCACCAGGAACGGATGCTCGTCCGCGCCGATCCAGTTCCCGACGACGGTGACGGGCCACTTGGCAATGAGAATCGCAAGCAGGCCCGCGGCCACGATGTTCGCGTTGATGTTGACGATCCGCTTGCGCTGGTAGATCTCGAAGAGCCGCTCGAACATGGGGCGAATCCTAGGGCAGGACGGGATCGGGCCGGGCCGCCGCCACGCTCCGCAGCCGGTCGCGGGCGATCCGTATCGCGTCCGGGTTCGGGTCGCACGCGAACGCCCGGCGCCCCGAGGCCGCCGCAGCGACCGGCGTCGTCCCGCTGCCGCAGCACGGGTCAAGCACGATGCCGCCCGGCGGACAGCAGGCCCGCACCAGCACGTCCAGCAACGCGAGAGGCTTCTGCGTGGGATACCCGGTCCGTTCGACGGCCATGTTGTTGATCGAGGGGATCAGGAGCACGTCGGTGGCCTTCTTGGTGCGGCCGCGCAGGCGTCGGCTCGTCGCCGGGACGCGGGGCGGGTCGAACCAGTACCGCTCCGGATCGACGGCGTAGAAGAGGATGTCGTCGTGCTTGCGGGCGAAGCGCCGGGGCGACGAGCCTCCCAGCCCGTAGGCCCAGACGAGGTGGTTGACGAACCGATCCGCGCCGAGCAGGCGATCAAGCAGCACCCTCGCGTGGTGGCTT
>DAOMNQ010000002.1:51223-102323 GCA_035443945.1 Phycisphaerales bacterium
CACCAGACCTGGATTGGAAAGGCGCTGCGTGATGGAGATTCTATTTTCGCCGTTTTGCAATGTGGCGGGCAGCGTGGCCGCCAGCCGATCTTCGATCCAGTCGACCCAGCCATCGACCGTCGGCCACGAGTCGTCGAACCGGCCCGATCTGCCCTCGCGCGCACCACCGGTATTGAACGGCGGATCGGCGTACAACAAGTCAATGCTCGCCGGCGCCAGCGTCGCAGCGGCGTCCAGCCAATCGGCGCACGCGAGCAGGACCGGCGCGTCGCCCGGCGCATCGCCCTCGGGCGTGGTCCAGCACCGCGGCATGGCGTTCAGGCCGGCCCGACCGGGGCACGCCCGACGGAGACGTAGCGGAAGCCAAGCGGCACGACGTCCTCGGCGTGGTAGAGGTTGCGGCCGTCGAAGATGACTCTCAACCTCATCAGCCCCGCGAGTTTCTCGAAGTTGGGGCTTTTGAACTCGTCCCAGTCCGTGCAGATCACCAGCGCATCAGCCCCCTTCGCGGCGTCGTAGATGTCCTTTGCGATCGTCATCTCAGGACCGATCTCCGCACCGGCGTTCGCGGCGGCGACAGGGTCGTAGCCGCGCACGCTCGCGCCCTGCTTGAGCGCAGCCCGGATGAGCGTCAGCGCGGGCGCCTCGCGGATGTCGTCGGTCCGCGGCTTGAAGGCCAGTCCCCAGAAGGCGAGCGCCTTGCCTCGCAGGCCGCCGGAGGCCGCGAAGTGATCCGCGATCTTGCCGAAGAACCGCTCGCGCTGCCGGCGGTTGACTTCATCAACAGCCTTGGAGAGGGCCATGTCGTAGTCGGACTGCTCACCCATAGCGATGCACGCCCGCGTGTCCTTCGGAAAACACGACCCGCCGTAGCCCAGCCCTGGGTACAGGAAGTGGTGCCCGATCCGCTTGTCCGAGCACATCCCCTCGCGCACGCGGTTGATGTCCGCCCCGTACAACTCGCAGAGATTCGCCATCTCGTTGATGAAACTGATCTTGGTCGCCAGGAAGTTGTTCGCCGCGTACTTCACCATCTCGGCGGAGAGCACGTCCATGATGAAGACCGGGTGCCCATTGCGGACGAAGGGGTCGTAGATGTGCCTGAAGACCTTGGCCGTGTGCTCGTCCTCGACCCCGACCACGACCCGGTCGGGCTTGTTGAAGTCGTTGACGGCGTCCCCTTCCTTGAGAAACTCAGGGTTGTCGGCGACGCTGAAGGGAACGGCAGGACCGACGCGAGCACGGATGCGATCTCTGACGGCGAAGGTCGTGCCCACAGGGACGGTGCTCTTGAGCACGATGATCTTCGGCTCCTGTTTCGGGCCGAGGGCGGCGATCGCCTCCCCGATGTCGTCGGCCGCCTTCTCAACCTGGGACATGTCCGTCCGACCGTCCGCCCCGGTCGGCGTGCCGACGCAGATGAAGACCACCTGGGCATCGCGGTACGCCTCGTCGGGATCGGTCGTGAATCGAAGACGCCCCGCGGCGACGTTCCGGACAAGGATCTCCGACAGCCCCGGCTCGTAGATCGGGCAGACCCCGGCCCGGAGTTTCTCGATCTTGGCGGGGTCCACGTCGAGGCAGGTCACGTCGTTCCCCGTGTTGGCGAAGCAGACGCCCGTCACCAGCCCGACGTAGCCCGTCCCGACCATCGTCATCCGCATCGCGTGTCCCTCACCTGTGCTTCCCCGGCGCGGGCTTCGACTATAGGCGGCGCCCCGCGAGGCTCAACCGCCGGATGACGCTTGACTCCATCGCTACACTCCCGCCCCATGCCCAGAACCACACGCAGAAAGCGCACCAGGTACACCGCCGCGACGGCCGATCGCCACATCCTCTACGGCCTCGCCGTACAGGACGTCGAGTCCGAGATCGACTTCATCGAAGAGACATACCGGGAGTTGCGGGGCAAGCGCCCGAAGCGCCTCCGCGAGGACTTCTGCGGCACGGCCAACACCGCCTGCGAATGGGTGCGCCGCCGGCCCGGCAACCTCGCGTTCGGCGTTGACCTGTGCGCCGAGACGCTCGCCTGGGCCGAGGAGCACAACCTCGCCCGCCTCACCCCCGCGCAGCGAAAACGCCTCACCCTCCTGAACCGGGACGTTCGCGACCCCGGCACCAAGGCCCAGCGCATGGACGCCGTGCTGGCCATGAACTTCTCGTACTGGATCTTCAACACCCGCGATGCCATGCGCGGCTACTTCGAGAGCGTCCGACGATCACTCGCCACCGGCGGAATCTTCTACCTCGACTTCTACGGCGGCTCCGACGCGCTGAAGGAAATGCGCGAGAAGCGCGACTGCGGCGGCTTCACATACGTCTGGGACCAGGCGAAGTACGACCCCATCTCCGGCGCCATGACCTGCCACATCCACTTCCACTTTCCCGACGGTTCCAAGATGAAGCGGGCCTTCACCTACCACTGGCGGCTGTGGACCCTGCCGGAGATTCGCGAACTGCTCCTCGAAGCAGGCTTCTCCCGCGTCACCGTCTACTGGGAGGAGGCCGACGACGAGGGCGAAGGCACGGGCGAGTTCCACCCCGCCGACGAGGGCGAGGCGGACTACGCCTTCATCTGCTACATCGTCGCCGAGCGATAGGACGGGCCGCTAGAGTTGGGCCTGCGGCGAACTCGCCATCTTGCCGGAGGGGAGCGCATGAATCAACTGATCGAGGTTGACGATCGGCTTGCCCCGGTTCAGGGTGTGCTGGCCGACGCGCTCGCCCGAGTCGAGGCCAGGTTCGACGAGCAACTCGCCTCCGACCTGCCCGCCGTGCGCGAACTGTGCGCCCACGTCGAACGCTATCGCGGCAAGATGCTCCGTCCGACGCTGGTCGTTCTCTCTGCGCTTGCGGCCGACCCGCGAGCGGCCCGGCGCCCCGAGGCCACTCACGTGACCGACGCCCACGTGACCGTCGCGGCCGTCTGCGAGATGGTGCACATGGCGACGCTGGTGCACGACGACGTGCTCGACGAGGCGGAGAACCGCCGGCGCGGTCGCACCGTCAACCACCTCTACGGCAACGAGGCCGCCGTCATTCTGGGCGACTACCTCATCGCTTCCGCCTTTGAACTCTGCACGCAACTCGACAGCGTGTCGAGCGCACGGCTCATCGGCGGCGTGAGCATGACAACCTGCGCGGGCGAGTTGCTGCAACTCCGTTTCCGCGACGATTACTCGATCGACGAACAGACGTACTTCGAGATCGTCGAACGCAAGACGGCCGCCCTCATCGCTGCGTCCTGCGAACTCGGCGCGCTCCACTCGAACCCGAACCCCGAATCCGCCCGGCTGCTGGCGGAGTTCGGACGCCGGCTTGGGGTCGCCTTCCAGGTGCAGGACGACCTGCTGGACCTCACGGGCGAGGAGGCCATCGTCGGCAAATCACTGGGGCGCGATCTCGCCAAGGGCAAACTCACCCTCCCGATGATCCACCACCTCGCCAGGGCGACTCCGGCACAACGGGGGCGATCGCTCCGGCTCGCACAGTCCGCGGCCGGAATCGGCGGGGACGCGCACGATGCCGCCCGGCTGCTCCGTGATGCCCTCGACGAGACAGGATCGATCGCCCACGCCCGGGACACGGCCCGCAGACTGGCGGACGAGGCCCGCGAACTGCTAGGCGGCCTGCACGACTCGCCGGCGCGCGAGTTCCTCGACAGGCTCGCGGTGGCCGCCGTCGATCGCGCGTACTGAACCGCCCGCCCAACGCTGCCCGAGGGGGGTGTCAGGCGCGGCCGACGCCTGGGGCACGAAGGCGGCGTACCCTTCGCCCCGATGACGGCTCGACCGGACTTCCTCGACGAGATCGCCTGGCGTGGACTGCTCCACCAGTGCACGGACGAAGCGGGCCTGCGCCGCCACCTCGCCACGGGATCGCGCCGGGCCTACGCAGGCTTCGACCCGACGGCGGACTCGCTCACCATCGGCAACCTCGTGCCGATCACCGCCCTCGCGCACCTCCAGCGGGCCGGGCACACGCCGGTCGTGGTCATGGGGGGGGGGACCGGGCTGATCGGCGACCCCTCCGGCAAGTCCGCCGAGCGGCTCCTGATGACGCGCGATCTCGTCGAGGCGAACGTGAGCAGCCAGCGGCGCATCTTCGAGGCGCTGCTCGACTTCTCCGGCCCGAACGCCGCCGTCATCGTCAACAACGCCGACTGGCTCTGCGGGCTGGGCTACCTCGACGTGCTGCGCGACGTGGGCAAGCACTTCTCCGTGAACATGATGATCCAGAAGGAGTCCGTGCGCGAACGGCTGCACAACCGCGACCACGGCATCTCGTACACCGAGTTCAGTTACATGATCCTGCAGGCGTACGACTTCTGGCACCTGCACAGCCAAATGGGCGTCACCATCCAGATGGGCGGCTCCGACCAGTGGGGAAACATCGTCTGCGGCGCGGACCTCATCCGCCGCATGGCGCACGATCACTCGGTCGAGACCTTTGGCCTCACCGCCCCGCTCGTCACCCGCTCCGACGGGGGCAAGTTCGGCAAGACCGAGGCCGGCGCGATCTGGCTCACCGCCGACCGCACCAGCCCCTACGCCTTCTACCAGTTCTGGCTCAACGCCGCAGACGATGACGCCGTGCGGTTCCTGCGGCTCTTCACGCTCCTGTCACGCGAGGAGATCGACGCCCTCGCCGCCGCCCACGCGAGCAACCCCGGCGCACGTGAGGCCCAGCGCACGCTCGCCCGGCACGTCACCGCCCGCCTCCACGGGCAGTCCGAGGCCGACCTCGCCGAGCGGGCGTCGCAGGCGCTCTTCTCCGGCGACATCGCGGGGCTCCCGCCCGCGACGCTCGAGCAGGCGCTCGCCGGCGCGCCGAGCAGCGACCACCCGCGCGACCGACTGGCGGGGGGGGGCGTCGCCCTGCTCGACCTGCTCGTCGAGACCGGCCTGGCCAAGAGCAAGCGCGAGGCCCGCGAGTTCCTGGCCTCCGGGTCCGTCTCGGTCAACGGCGTGCCGGCCGGCACGGACCGCACCCTGACGAGTGCCGACCTCCTCCACGGCCGCTTCCTGGCCCTGCGAAGGGGCAAGAAAACCTGGCACCTGACGCGCTGGTCCTGACCCCTGCACGTCCTCGGACGCCGGATTTTTCCGCATTGTGGCCGGAAAGGGCTTCCCCTCGGAGTCCCGTCTTGGCATACTGGAGGGTGGCGCACGGATCGTGCCCGCGGGTCAGGGACGCCCGTGCCCGACATGCGAAAGGAGATCGCCATGCACACCGTCGCGAACCTGCTCGCCGCGAAGCGCACCTGGGACGACTCGTACGACCGGGTCGAGACGGTGGTGACCATCAAACCGGAGGCCACAGCCCGGAAGGCCGCCCGACTGATGAGCGACCGCCGCGTCGGTGCGCTCGTCGTCACCGACCCGGCCAACCGGATGGTCGGCATCGTCACCGAGCGCGACGTGATGCGCCGGCTCGTCGCCGCCTCCAAACCCCCGGACTCGACCCACGTCAGCGAGATCATGACGCGAGCGGTCCTCAGTTGCACGCCGCAGTCCACGCTCGACGAAGTGCGGCGGACAATGCGCGAGCGGCGCATCCGCCACGTCCCCGTGCTGGAGGACGGCCGCCCAACCGGCATGGTCTCCATCGGCGACCTCAACGCCGCCATGAACCAGGACCTCAAGGTCACCGTGCGCGCAATGGAGGCGTACATCACGCAAGGCTGACAAAGCGCGCACCACGCTTGCCGATGCTGAACTGCATCGCGGTCACAACTCCGGCGCAAAGCCCCGGCGCATGGTGTTCTCACAGGTCGCACGCGGTTCGACGAACTGGAGCAGGTAGTCCCGCCCGCCCGCCTTCGAGCCGACGCCGCTCATCCCGAAGCCCCCGAACGGCTGGCGGGCGACCAGCGCGCCCGTGCATCCGCGGTTCAGGTAGAGGTTGCCGACGCGGAACTCCCGCTTGGCCCGTTCCAGGTGCGCGGGCTTGCGGCTGAAGACGCCCCCCGTCAACTTGTACAGGTGGTCGTTGGCGATCTCCAACGCCTCTTCGAACGTCCGCGCGTGCATCACGGCCAGCACCGGCCCGAAGATCTCCTCGCGGGCGATGGTGTGGCGCGGCTCGACGCGGCTGAAGACGTGCGGCCCGACATAGTGCCTCGGTTGCACACCGGTTGAGCCGTCCGAAGCCGGCGCATCCATCGCCAGTTCCTCGCTGCACCCCTCCGTGCGGGCGGTCTCGATGTACCGGCGGATGCGCTGCGCTGACTCCTCGTCGATCACCGGCCCCACGTCCGTCCCCGGGCGCGTCGGGTCGCCGACGACGAGCGACCGCGTCGCCTCCACGAGCCGCGTGACGAACGTCCGCGTCGCCGCTCCGTCCGGCCCCTCGGGGTCGACCACGATGCACCGCGAGCAGGCGGAGCACTTCTGCCCCTGGAACCCGAACGCCGAGTGCCGCACGCCCAGCACGGCTTCGTCGAGGTCCGCCGAGGTATCGATGATGATCGCGTTCTTGCCGCCCATCTCGCACACCACCCGCTTGACGAACGGCTGCTCCTCGGGCGTGACGCCCGCCGCGCGGATGATGTCCAGCCCGACGGCCTTCGACCCCGTGAACGCGATCACGGCGACACGCGGGTCGCGCACCAGCGCGGCCCCGGTGGTCTCGCCCGGCGCGGGGCAGAAATGCAGCACACTCGCGGGATCGACGCCCGCGCGCCGCACGCCCGCGTCCTCCATCGCTCGCCACAGCGCCTCGCACAGCGCCTTCGCGATGCCCGGCGTCTGCTCGGCCGGCTTCACCACAACCGTGTTCCCCGTCACCAGGGCGGCCGTCGCCATGCCGCACGCGATCGCCAGCGGGAAGTTCCACGGGCTGATGACGGCCGCCACCCCGCGCGGCTGGTACCACTGCTCGTCCAGTTCGCCGATGAACCGACCGATGCGCTCACGCCGGAAGAGTCGCACGGACTCGCGGGCGTAGTACTCGCAGAAGTCGATCGCCTCCGCCACATCGGCGTCCGCGTCGCGCCAGCACTTGCCGTTCTCCTTGATGACGATGCCGGACAGTTCGTCTCGCCTCGCCCGCATCGCCGCCGCCGCCTGAACCAGCACGCTGGCACGCAGCGTCGGGTCCGCGTCGCGCCACGCAGGAAACGCGCCGTGCGCGGCCTCGACCATGCGGGCGGCGTCCGAGGGCGTGCGGTCGTTCGCCACCCCCGGCACAGTCGCCCCCGCGACAGCCGCGGCGAACGTCTCCCGCACCGAGCGGCGCGAGAAGTCCCGCAGCGGCTCGTTCACGAAGGGCTTGCCGTCGCCGACGCCAGGCTCGGCGTGCGACAGGCGGTGTCGCTCCGGCGCGATCTCGCACAAGTCGCGGCCCGGCTTCGGCGCGGGCTGCCCGTTCAGCGTCGGCGCAGGCTCACGCAGCAGTGTTCGCGGGTCGGCGTTGTCGAGGAACCCCGCCTTCAGCCACGACTCGTTCGACGTGTTCTCCAGCAGACGGCGCACCAGGTACGCCATGCCGGGGATCATCTCCCCGACCGGCACGTACTCGCGGATTCGCAGCCCCGTCTCCGCCGCGGCGTGCTTCAACTGGTCCGCCATGCCGTGCAGCATCTGAAGTTCGATCGCCCCCGTCGGCAGCGACCGCCTCTCCAGCCCCGCGATCGCGTGAGCGATGGACCGCACGTTGTGCGACCCGAGCGCGAGTTTCACGCCGCCCGCTCCAGCCGCGAGTCTCGTCGGCCCCAACCTTCCACTGTCCACTGTCCGCTGCCCACTGTCCGCCCTCGGGCAAGCGTCCAGGAACACGCCCGTCATCTCCTCGAAGCACTTGTCCGTCTGCCACTTTTCGTTCCAGACCGGGCAGGGCCACCCCTGCTGTTCGGCGTGGATCGTCTCGTAGTCCCAGTACGCCCCCTTGACGAGCCGCACCGTGACGACACGCCCCGTGCGCTTCGCCCAGTCGCACACCCGCCGCGCGTCCTCCACGCCGCTCTTGAGGTACGCCTGCATCGCGAGGCCGGCGTGAAAGTCCACCGCCTCGCAGCAGCGCATGAACAACTCGATCGTCAGGTCCTTGAGCGAGTGCTGCTCCATGTCGAAGTTGATGAGCACGCCCCGATCCCGCGCGGCCTCCAGCACCGGCACGATCCGCGTCATCAGGTCGTGGATCGACCCTTCGGTGTCGATCGGATCGCACTTTGCGCTCAGCGAACTGATCTTGATCGACACGTTCGTGCGCGGGATGCCGCCGAGGTGGTCGGATTCCAGCCTCGCGTTCGGCTTCCATGAAGCGACCTCTCCGGGCAGGTTCGTGACGAGGTCGAGGTACTTGTCGCGGTAGGCGTCCGCCTCCGCGTCGGAAACGCACGCCTCGCCGAGCAGGTCCACGCTGAACGCGATGCCTTCCTTCCACAGGTCGCGCAGGCCCGGCAGCGCACTCGCGGCGTCCGTCCCCGCGATGAACTTCGACGCCATGCCCTTGATCTGCGACGACACGGTCGACGTCAGCAGCCCCTTCGCCACGCCGCCCGCCCGCAGGCCCAGGTCCATGCCCGGCGGCAGTTTCACGCCCGGCTGCGAGAGGTAGTCCACAAGATGGTCATGCACGGCCTCGGGCGTCCGGAGCATCGGGAACGCGTCCACGAACCGGAACAACTGAACCTTGAAGTCCCGGTCGCGCATCGACCAGTCCATCAGTTTGTCCGAGTAGAACCTCGCCGAGAGCAGGCCGGCGCGGTGGCCGCGAGCACGCTCGAGAAGGTCCAGGCCGAGTTGGTACGTGCGCTCGTCGCCCCCCGACGGGGGCGGCGGCTCGGGGACGGGAGCGGAAGAAGACTTGCGGCGGAAAATCGACATCGCGTGGGTCCGGATGCAGGCGTGCGAATGCGCCCGCACGATCGCGGGATCGGGGGCGGGTGAGTATACGGACGCCCCGGTCAAAGCCGCACAATCCGGCAACGGTATCGCACCCGGCGCATCCCCGATCGCACGCCGCGATCGCGCCTACGCTCCCCCCTTATGCCCCGCTCGGTCGTCAGCGTCGGCACCTTCGACGGCGTCCACGCCGGGCACGCCACGCTGATCGCCCGCGCCCGAGCCACCGCGGACAACGCCGGCGACGCGGAGGTGGTCGTGCTCGCGTTTGACCCGCACCCCGCGACGCGCCTGCGCCCGGAGTCCGCCCCGCCGCGGCTCGGCTCGTACGAGCGGCGAGCGGAACTGCTCCGCGAGGCCGGCGCGGACCGCGTCGAACGCCTCGAACCCACCGCCGAACTGCTCTCCCACACTCCCGAGGCATTCATCGAGTCGATCGTCGGCCGACTCGCGCCGATCGCTTTCGTCGAAGGCCCGGACTTCCGGTTCGGCAAGGGGCGCGCCGGCGACAACTCTGTTCTCGCCTCGCTAGGGCAGCGGCACGGATTCGCGGTCGAAGTCGTGCCGCCCGTCGCCGTCGCGCTCAACGATCAAGCGGTCCTCACAGCCTCCAGCACCATCGCCCGGTGGCTCGTGCAGCATGGGAGAGTCCGCGACGCGTGGGCCGTCCTGACGCGGCCGCACGAACTCACCGGCCGCGTCGTTCAGGGCGACCGACGCGGCCGAGACCTCGGTTTCCCGACCGCCAACCTCGATACGCCCTGCCTGCCGCCGGCCGACGGCGTGTATGCCGGCGTGGCGTTCCTCGACGACGGCCGCTCTTTCGCCGCGGCCGTCAGCGTCGGCACCAAGCCCATGTTCAACGGCACCGCTCGCGCGGTCGAGGCTCACCTGCTCGACGCACCGGCAGGAGTCGGTCCCTGCCTCACCGGGCTGCCCGAGTACGGCTGGAACCTCCGCCTCGCCCTCGTCGGCTGGGTGCGCGAACAACTCCGCTTCGACAGCATCGAAGCCCTCATGGCGCAGATGCACCGCGACTGCGACCGCGTCCGGGACATCGTCGCCCGAGTCACCAGCCCACACCATGCCGCCGCAGGAGCGCACGCATGACCGACGCCCGCGCCGAGACGCACCCCTGGACCGCGAACACCGACGCCGCCGGCGCGGCGCGCTGGCTCGCGGACAAGTCGTTCGTCGTCGTCACGACGCACACGAAGCCCGACGGCGACGCCGTCGGCTCGACGATCGCGCTCGCACGCGCGCTGCGCTCATGCAGCGTGCGCGTCGAGGTCTGGTACCTCGGTGCACTGCCGTTGTGGCTCTCGGAGGTCGTCGGCGACACGCCCGTCCGTTCGATCGAGCGCGACGGGCTCCCCGCCGATGCCGACGCGGACGGCGTCGTCCTGCTCGACACTGGCTCGTGGTCGCAGTTGGACGGGCTGCGTGAGTGGCTCGCGGCACGCGCCGAGCGCACACTCGTCATCGACCACCACCTCCAAGGCAACGGTGAAATCGCCTCTTTGCGATTGCTGGATACCGGCGCGGCTGCCGCGTGCCAACCCGTCGCGCAGGTGTGCTGCGATCTGCTCGCCCTGCCCTCGGCGTCACGTCTCCCGGCCGAACTGGCGACGCCGCTCTACCTGGGACTGGCGACGGACACGGGCTGGTTCCGCTATTCCAACGTCCGCCCGCCGGTCATGCGGCTCGCCGCCGACCTGATCGAAGCGGGCGCGGACCACGTCGAGTTGTTCCGCATCGTCGAGCAGCAGGACGAGCCTGGGCGCTTCCGGCTTCTCGCCGCGGCCCTGTCATCCCTCGAGTTCCACTCGAACGACCGCATCGCGCTCATGTCGCTCAAGATGGAGGACTTCCACCGCACCAAGGCGGACGCCACGGACTCCGGCGGGTTCGCAGACAAGGTGCTCGCCGTGCGCACGGTGGTTGTCGCCGCGGTGCTGACCGAGGTCTCCGACGGGTCGCAGGGCAAGCCGCCACTCACGAAGATCAGTCTCCGCAGCAAGGACGGGCCGAATGCCATCGACGTGAACGAGGTCGCCCGCTCGCTCGGCGGGGGGGGGCACGCGCGTGCGGCCGGGGCGCGCGTCTCCGCACCTCTCGGCGATGCCGGGTCACGCCTGCTCGATGCCCTCACCCAGGCACTCGGCTGACGGAGGCTCTATGGCCGGTCGGCACGGACCCAAGGTGACACCCTCCCGCCGGCGCGGCACGACCTTCCGCAAGCCGGTCCTGCGCCTCTTCACCACCACGCTCTGGGAGTTCCCGAGCCAGCACTACCTCGACTACGAGGAAACGCCCGGCGGCAGCGTCGTGCGCACCAAGGCGCCCGCCGGCGTGCAGGGCGACCCGAAGTACGAGGGCGCGACGCCCTCCTGGGTCATCTGGCAACTCCTCCAACGCTACACCGCGCCCGGCGAGTCCGTCCTCGACCCGATGTGCGGCTCGGGCACCACTCTCGACGTCGCCGCCGACCTCGGTCGTGTCGGCATCGGGTTCGACCTCGCCCCGAGCCGCCCCGTCATTCGGCGCGCCGACGCGCGGAGCCTGCCGCTGGACGGTTCGAGCGTCGAGTTCGTCTTCGTCGATCCGCCGTACTCCACGCACCTGCGCTACTCGGACGACCCCGCATGCATCGGTCGGCTCGACGCCGGCGGCCCGGACGAGGGCCGCGCGTACTACGGCGCCATGCGGCAGGTCTTCGCCGAGATGCACCGCGTCTTGCGCCCGGGACGCCACGCGGCCGTCTACGTCAGCGATTCATGGGCGGATGGACGGGCGCTCCCGATCGGCGCACAGTTGTGGACGCTGCTCCGACCTCGATTCGAACTCGTGGATTGGATCGCCGTGGTGCGCCGCAACGCGGACCTGAGGGATGCCGGACGAAGGCGGGCGGCGACGCAATCCGGATCGCTCCTGCGCGGGTTCAACCACCTGCTGGTGGTCCGCCGTTCGGGTGCGAGACCCCGCCCGGTGAGGCGCCGAAGATGACGCCCTCGCGGGGCTTGGAGTGGGTCGGCTTCTCCTTTGCCGCCGGCTCCTCGACCACGTTGTCGTAGTTGGGGTGGAAGTTGCTCGCGCCCGACGACAACGGTGTGTACCTCATTCGGGGCCGCTTCGGGTCGAGTTTCCCGACGACCCAGCCTTCGAGGAGCATGGCCTCGAGCGTCGCCGCGGCCTGAACGATGAGGTGCGTTCCTGCAAGCTCGCCCATCCTGCCCCCACGCCGCACGTACTCGTTCAGGCGAGCAGCGATGGTGGACATGTCCGGCGAGTCTTTGAGCAGTCCCATCATCAACCCGTACAGCCCGGCCGCGGGGAGCACCTGGCCGCCGCGCATATACGCCTCCGCGCGGGTGATGCGCCCCCGGTGATAGACGGGCATGTGGCCCTTTCGGGCGTCGGTCAGGTTGAGCCGGAACACGTTGTGACGGTTGATCTCCCAGTGGTTCGAATCGTCCCCCCCCTCCTCGCTCGTGAACATGCGAGTCACTTCCTTGACCGCCAGCAGGTCCAGCCCGCCCACGCCCGGGAAGAGGAAATCCTCGTGCGAGAGGCCGCCGAAACTCAGCCACCGGAACGCCTCGCGCGGCGTGAACTTCAGGCCGGACTCGCTCGCCAGCCTTGCGCAGTGGTCCTCGAGATCGGTGAAGCACCCGTTCGCGGCGTACCAGAACTCCGCGAACCGGATGTACTGCATCACCCGCTTCTTCTGCCGGTCCTCGTAGTTGGCCCGAAGCCAGCCCGCGTCCAGTTCGCCGCGGTCGAACTCGAGGATCGAGTACGCGGCCTCACGGGCGCTCGTGTGCGCCAACGTCACGCCGCCCGAGAGGATCGGGTCCGCGAAGCCCGCGGACTCGCCCACGAGGAACCAGTTCTCACCAACCAGCCGGTCCGAGACGTACGACCAGTCGCTCGTCGTCCGGACATTGCCCTCAGGCCTGCCGTTCCTGGTGAGCGCTCGCACGCGCGGCTCTTCGTTGACCGCCCAGTCGTAAAGCTCCGCCGGGGTCTTCCCGCACGTCTTGTAGTACTCGACGGGGCACACGAACCCGAGCGAGGTCCGGGTCGGCCCGATCGGAATGAACCAGACCCACCCGCACCCGACGCTCAGAATCTGGATCCGTGTCCCGCCGATCCCGATCTCGGCGGCCCAGTCCGCGTTCTCCCAGTAGTCCCAGATGGCAACGTTCATCAGGTGCGTCGGGATCGTGCGTCCGATGCCCAGGCCCCGACGGAGCGTGCCGTTGTACCCCGATCCGTCAATGTAGTAGCGAGCGGTCACGCGCCGCCCGTCGCCGAGCCGCAGTCCCGTCACTCTGTCCCCGTCGCGGTCAACGCCGCGGACCATCGTCTCCTCGTGAACCTCGCACCCGAACTCCGCCGCGTGCCGGAGCAGAATGTCGTCGTACTTCGACCGCTCGACCTGGAAAGCCGTGATCTTCCGCTGACCCTCGAACTTCGCGGGGCGAGGTTCCTCCTTGAAGGTACCGAGCGGCAGGAACTCAAAGTCCCACAACTGGTTGTTCTGGCCCCAGCGGTAGGTCGCGCCGACCTTGATCGGAAAGTTCGCTGCCTCGATCTTGTCCCATGCGCCCAGTTCGTTCAGGATCGGGGAGATGGCCGGCAGCAGGCTCTCCCCCACGTGCTCGCGCGGGAACTTCTCCTTCTCGAAGATGCCCACCCGAAGCGCGGGGTTGTACTTCTTCAGCACCGAGCCGGCCGTCGAGCCGGACGGCCCGCCGCCGATGATCGCAACGTCGTACGACAGGTCCGTTCCCGCGCCGTGCTCCACCACAAACCCCCTTTGGATTCGTCGAACCGATCTCACCCCCTGCGCACCGCAGCCACGCCGGGGTTCCCCGGACGGGGGATTCGACCAATCTACACCATCGGTCCGCCGATTGAAAGGGGTTACCTCTGCCGAAATCCCCCGATCAGCCCGCAGTTCCCCAGTGCCGCTCTCGGATGCGCCGCGTGGCTATCCCCCGAAGACGCCCCGATCAATCCACCCGCCACCGAGCACCCAGTCCGGCTCCTCCGCGTCGTAGACGACGACCGCCTGCCCGGGCGCGACCGCCGCCAGCGGTTGGTCGAAACGCACCGCCAGCCCATCGCCCTCGAGCCGGCACTGCGCGAGCGCCGGCTCGCTGTTGTACCGGCACCGCGCCAGGCACGCCCGCCACTCCCCGAACGGCTCGCGCTCCGTCAGCCAGTTCACCTGCCCCGCCTCGCACCCGCTCGCCATCAGCCGCTCGCGCGAGCCGACCACGACCGTGTTCGTCTCCGCATCGCGCCCGATGACATAGATCGGATGCCCGAGCGCAAGACCCACGCCGCGCCGCTGCCCGATCGTGTAGCGGTGCTGGCCGGCGTGCTCCCCGACCTCGTTCCCCTCGGCGTCCACGATGCGCCCCGGCTCGGCCGCCCCGGGCCGACGCGATTCCACCAGCGCGGCGTAATCGCCATCAGGGACAAAGCAGATCTCCTGGCTGTCCGGCTTGTCGAACACCGGCAGCCCGAACCGCTCCGCCAACGCCCGCACCTCCCGCTTGGGCATCCCCCCCACCGGCAGCAGCATCTCGCCCAGCCGCTCGCGCGGCGAGCCGAACAGCACGTACGACTGGTCCTTGCCCCGATCGACGCCCCGCAGCAGCCTCGCCCCGGCGTGCCCCCACCGCCCGCCGCCACCCTCCTGCTCCACTCGCGCGTAGTGGCCCGACGCGATGAACGACGCCCCGATCTGCCGCGCGTACTCGTGCAGCCGCCCGAACTTCAGCCAGTCGTTGCACCGCACGCACGGGTTCGGTGTCCGCCCGCTCGCGTACTCATCCACGAAGTAGTCGATCACGCGCCCGAACTCGCGCGCGAAGTTGCAGACGTAGAACGGAATCCCCAGTTCCGCCGCCACCAGCCTCGCATCCGCGGCGTCGTTGACCGAGCAGCACCCCTGCCGTCGCTCGCGGTTCGGCGCGCACGCCTCGGCCTTCGCGTCCCAGCGCACCAACCCCTCCGCCGACTCGCCCGGCGTCCCCAGGCGCATGAAGCACCCCACCACCTCGCACCCCGCGCGCACCAGCATCGCCGCGGCCACGGATGAGTCCACGCCGCCCGACATCGCCACCAGCACCTTCGCCCCGCGGGGCAGGCCGTCCATGCCTGATTGTTCGAGCCTCCGCGTCCCGGAACCAGCGCGGCTCACGGCCCCGGAGGCGGTTTCTCCTCGAGCGGGATCGGCACATCCAGCGTCGGGTCTCGCTTCAGCGGCCGCATCACGATGCCGCGGCCGGGGCCTCCCTCCGGCTCGCGCCCGCACTCCGGGCAGGGCGCGCCCGGGGGCAGGCCCTCCTGCTCGTACCCGCACCTCGGGCACGGGCTGAGCGGCCCGAGGTGCGCTCCCGCGCTCGTCGGCAGGGGAGCGTCCGCCGTCGCCCGCGGCCCCACGCTCTCGAACCGCTTCGCCTTGCGGATCGCCACGCGCAGGCTGTGCTCAAGGCTCGCGGAGGCGTTCGTCGTCGCCCACCGCGCCATGTTGAACAACTGGATCAGCGAGACCATGAACAGGATCAGCGCGGCGAGCACCGCGATCGTCGCGAAGTACCCGACGAGGCCGAACGGCCCGACCACGCCCCCCGTCGCCGCCGCGATCGCCGCCCCGCTCCACGCCACCGTCGCCACGCCGCCGCCGAACGCGATCATCCACGCCACCACGCGCAGCCGGTTGCCCAGGCCGGTGTCCATCGCCCAGTCCGCGAGGTCCGCCAGCCACACCGACAGCGGCACGAACCCCGCGAACCCGGCCAGCGTCAGCAGACCCGCGACGATCAGCAGCGGCAGGACGGCCGCCGTCGGCGCGCCCGCGCCCGCCATCGTCGCGGCGAGCGCCTTGAGCACGGCCGCCGTCGGCCACGCGCACTGCGTCAGCCGCGCCGCCCGGCGCACGCCCGCCATCTCCTTCTCCGGCGGCTCGGTCACGCCCGCGCGGTGCGGCTTGGGCCGCGTCCCCCGCCACACGGCCACCGCCCACGCCGCCCCGACGATCGCCAGCACGACCTCCATCTCCGCCACCCGCGACGCCCCCGCCACGAACAGCGCGACCCCGTTGAGCGGCCCGAGCACGGCCAGCCCCGCGCACGCCGCCGCCAGTTGCCGCAGGTACGGCATCGGGGCGAGCGTCAGCGAGTCGCGCACGGCCGCTTTGCTCCCCGCCCGCCCGATGATCGTCCCGCACTCCGGGCACACCCCGCCCACGAAAAGCCCGCGCAGGTCGTACCCGCACTTGGCGCACGCCCGCCCCCCCTCGACGGGCCGCCCCACCCCCACTCCCTCCACCGACCGCAGCATCGACGGATCAACAGGGCACATGCGAGAACTGTACCGGCCGGCGACCGCGGCGGTTGAAAGGCCGAACGCGGGGGAGAACGCGGAGTTCGCGGAGAGGAACACGGAGAGCGCGGAGGGGGAATGGGGAAGGGATCGAGGGACAGAGGGATCGAGAGGCCGAGACAAAGTGAAAACGGCGGACCGTGAGGCCCGCCGTGGGTTCCCAACCCTGTCTCTCTCCGCGTTCTCCGCGTCTTCCTCCGCGTTCTCCGCGTTCCGCCTTTACGCGGCGAGGCTGAGCGGCGGCTGCTGCTCGCCCTGCTGCCCGACCGGCTCGACGCCGAGGCGGATGAGGATGGGGTCGGCGGACTCGCTGACGAGGTCGCCGCGCTTGGCGCGCACGCGGTAGAGCACCGCCGAGCAGCCGGACGCGAGCGTGTCGTCGAGGAACGACTTGGCCCCCATGCTGGCGATGAACGACCACGCGCTCTCGCCCTCGGCGCGTCGGTAGACCTCGTAGAACGTGCGGTGGCTGAGCGTGCCCTCCCACTTCAGTTCGACGGCCCCGTCGTTGTTGATCGAGCCGCGCAGGTCGGTCGGGGCGTCGGGCGGCCCGGCGGGCGTGGGCGGCGCGGGGGGGGGCACCTCGGCGAGCGCGTAGACGTTGGGGTCGTTGGTCGTCTCGGCGAAGGCCTTGATGGTCTTGATGAGGTCGCGGCCGAGGTCGGCCATCTCGTCCTCGGACGTGTGGAAGGTCACCGTGGACGCCTTGGACCCGTTGCGCGCCTGCTGCGCGCCGTTGTACCCGGTGCGGGCGGCGGTGACGCGCTGCTGGAGCGCGATCACCTGCGCCGGGTTCAGCCCGATCGCCGCCGCGTTCGCGGCCCAGTTGGCCAGCCGCTGCTCGAACCACTCGATGCGCGCAAGGCGCCTGTCAGGGAGCACTGCCATCGTTCGTTCCTTTCTCCCGCGTCACGCGCGGATGCGGCGGCATCGGCGTCCACAGCGCGCGACTTGAACGCGAAGGGGAAGAACGCGGAGTTCGCGGAGAGGGACGCGGAGGTCGCGGAGGGGGAATGGAGGGTCGGAACCATGCCCTTCGCGCTCTTCGCGCCCTTCGCGTTCGTGACCGGATCGCAACGCGAAGGTCGCGAAGGGCGCGAAGGGGATGATGAGGGGGAGTGGGCGGGCCTTCCGCGGCCCCACGGACCGCCGGACGCGCAAGCCCTGCGCACGGAACCCCCGCTCCCGCAGCGCGAAGACAATCTTCACGCGCGCGAACACGATTTTCACGCGCGCGAACGGAAGGTTCGCGCTGGCGAGGAGAAGGTTCGCGCTGCCGAACAGGCCCCCCGCACGCGCGAACCGAGCGCCCGCCCCCGCGAGCACGCCGTCAGCACGCGCGAACTCCGCGCCCGCCGCCCGAAGGGCCGCGACAGCCGTTGCGGGGGCCGCGGCGAACCCCCCGCCGCCCCCGTAGCCGCTCCCACCCCCGCGTCCGGCGCCACCGAACTCTCCCCCCGAACGTGGGCCCGAACATCAGCCCTCTGACCGGTCAGGTTCCGCCCCGATCTCCTCCCTTCGCCCCGCCGACTCTTGTGTGAGGCTTGGCCGGGAAGGGGGCTGCACGATCCTTCGGAGCCGGTATACTCCGCGGCGCCGAGGGTCGCGTGAGCCCGACCGTTGAAGCAGGAACCGGCCAAGCGGGGAAAGCCGGACCACGGACCGCATCGAAAGGGAGGATCGAAGATGATCAGCATCGCTCGCCGCCTCGCATCGAACGCCTTCGGGATCGGGATCGCCATCGGCCTCCTCTTCTGTCTTCACCTTCAACCCATCGCTCTGGCACAGACCAGGCCCGACGACCATCCCGCGTGCAACGGGGGGCCGTCGGCTCCGCCGGAAGTTCAGGAGTGGGTAGACCTGCACTGCCAGATTCATCAGGCGCTGTTCGCTGACGCCGCGGAACCGAGCGCCGCGTACGCCATCAACACGCCCATCCAGGGGACGGGCTACTACGCGGGGGTCAATCACGAGGGACGGGAGGTCGAGTTCGAGGCGATCTGGGTCGTTCAAGGCGATGTCGGGAGCGTGGCGCCCGAACTCGCTGCTCAGGGCGTTACGTGCCACCTCGTGATCGGCAGGCTCTCGGCCGAGGCGGGCCAAGTGCCGATCGCGGGCATGGTTGTTCGACCGATGGGATTCGTCTTTCCTGAAGAGGAATACGTTCTGTTCGTCGGGGCGATCCTCAGTGAAGCCGAGCTGGAAGTCTTCGCCGAAGCCGCACGGATCACCAGCGGCGTGCGAGTCACGGACGCATCGACGCTGAGCTCGACGCCGCTGGCGATGGCCACGAGCGCGGAAGTCATGTGGGTGCAGACCTCGGACATGAGCACCGTGTTCAGGGATGGAGGCTCGGTTCCGGGCGTGGATATGGCGTGCGTTCAGCGCGCATACCGCGCGTACAACATCGCCGTTTCCGCGGCGAATGCGGCCGTAGCGTCCTGCATGACGGATGCCATGATCACATTCTCGATCTGCATGGCCGTGTGCGCCGGCTCGGCGTTCCTTCCCGGCGTGGGCTGGGTTTGGACGGCGATTTGCGCGGGCGCCTGTCTCGCGAATCAGGCGCGCCAGATGGCGACCTGCGTGGTAAATCTCAACATCGCACTCGAAGCCGCGAAGCAGAATCTCATTCTCGCCCTGCAAGCGTGCGGCATGAACATCGGCTGGGAGTGAGATGCATCGAAGATGGCATGGCATACGCTGGATCTTGATCGGGCTCGCGGCCGGCCTCGCCTTGGATCTTACGAACATCGCGGCAGGCTGGCGGAGCGCGTGGATCAGCCGTCTTGCCGCTGTCGCGTTCCTGTCGGGTCTTTTGTTGATGTTGCGTGCGGCGTGGTTGCTCCGGCGCGATCTGCTCGCCAGCGGAGGACGACTTTGCACTCGCTGCTGCCACGACCTGACGGGCCTGCCGGACTCTGGCGTCTGCCCTGAATGCGGCACGTCGTATGATCCGGACACGCTGAAGCACTATTGGGGGAGCATGGCCGCAAAGCGTCCGAAGGGCGAGCAATCCTCCCCACCCCGCCCGATCCCTTGATCCTTCTTCCCCCCGACTCCCCTCTTCGCGCCCTTCGCGTCCTCCGGGTTCAATCCCCTTCGCCCTCTCCGAGCCTTCGCGTTCCCCCTCCGCGTCCTCCGCGTTCCTTCCCGATTTGCCCATTTGCCATTTGCTATTTGCTATTTGCCACCTGCCCCACCGCCGCCTCGACCGCATCGCGGAAGATCGACAGCCCGGGCGTCACGCCGCGCCGCACGTCGGCGGGCAGGCGCGTCCAGAAGGGGTGCCGCGTCCAGTCGAGGTAGCGCTCCGGGTGCGGCATGAGGCCGAAGACCAGGCCGCTCGCGTCGCACACGCCCGCGATGCGTCCCTCCGAGCCGTTCACGTCCTCTGCGTAGCGCAGCGCGACCTGCCCGTTGCGCTCCAGTTCGGCGATGGTCTCGGGCGAGTCAGCGACCAGCCGCCCCTCGCCGTGCGCGATCGGGAGCATGAGCACGTCGTCCGAGCCGGACTTCACCGCCGCCATCGACCGCGTCCACACGCAGACCGAATCCGGCTCGGGCCGGATGCGCACCCACTTGTCGATGAACCGCGCCGAGGCGTTGTCGCGCAGCGAGAGCCGCTGCGGCGCGGCGCTGTCCCACGGCTCGCCCCGCGCCGGCCCCGGCAGCAGCCCGCACTGCACCAGCGTCTGGAACCCGTTGCACACGCCGATGATCGGCACGCCCCGCTCGACCGCCGCGCGGAACGCGGGGAAGAGCCGCTCGCGGACCTTCACGGCGAAGATGCGCCCCGAGGCCACGTCGTCGCCGTAACTGAACCCGCCCGGCAGCCCGATCAGGTCGAACCCTTCGATGCGCGACGGCTCCGAGACGAGCCTGTCAAGATGGACAAGAGACGGATCCGCGCCCGCCAGCGCGAACGCGCGGCACATCTCGCCATCGCAGTTCGTTCCCGCCGTCCGGATGACCAACGCACGCGCCATCGGGTAAGCATAGCCCGGCGCGAAACACCCGCCCGCCTATACTCAGGCCACCCACACGACTCGCGGGGGCCACTCACCATGCCGAACGTGCATCCATTCCATGCGGTGCAGTACGCCCGCGGCCGGGGCGACGCGAGCGCGTTCGTCTCCCCGCCCTACGACGTCCTCGACGCCGAGTCGAAGCGGGCCCTGCTCGAGCGCGAGCCGCGCAACGTCGTCGCCGTCGATCTGCCCCACACCCCCGCCAAGGAACTCGGCCCGCCCGCGGCCTACGCCGGCGCGGCCGACCTCTACCGCGCCTGGCTCGCCGACGGCACGCTCGCCCGGCGCGACCGCCCCGCCATGTTCGCCTACCGCCAGACCTTCGACTTCGCGGGCAAAGCCCACAAACGCAGCGGCATGGCCTGCACGGTCGAGGCGCTCCCCTTCGGCCCGCGCGACGGCGGCGGCATCCTCCCCCACGAGCAGACCTTCTCCGGCCCGAAAGAGGACCGCCTCGCCCTGATGAAAGCGACCGCCGCCCAACTCTCGCCCATCTTCGGCCTCCACGCCGACGACGACGGCGCGGCCACCCGCCTGCTCGCCTCCGTCGCGTCGGCACGCGCCCCGGACATGACCGCCCGCACCGGCGACGGCGTGCTGCACGAGGTCTGGGCCGTCGAGGACGACGCGACGATCCGGGCCTACGCCGATGCGCTCGCCGGCGAGGACGTCTTCATCGCCGACGGGCACCACCGCTACAACACCGCGCTGAACTACCTGCGCGGGCTCGAAGAGCGGGGCGAAGTCGCCGCGGACCACCCCGCCCGCCGCGTGATGATCGTGCTGGTGGGGATGTCGGACCCCGGGCTGGTGATCGGGCCGACGCACCGCGTCCTCGGCGGCATGAAGGACTACACGATCGAGCGGTTCGTCGAGGAGGCCGCCGGCCTGCTCGACGTCCGCGCGGTGGAGAACGACCCCGCGAAGATCGAGGCCGAGATGCGCAAGGCCGCCTCCGAGGGACACGAGAACGCCTTCGGCCTCATCGACTTCGCCACCGGCCTGTGCTATGTCGCCGTCCCCGCCATGCCCGACCCGCTCGAGGACCAGTTCCCCGACAAGCCCCGCGCCTGGCGCACGCTCGACGTGGCGATCGTGCAGCACCTGATCGTCGAGCAGATCTGCGAGCCGATGCTCAACGGCGGCAAGCCCGTCAAGTGGGCCTTCCCCCACTCGGTCGCCGAGGCGATGGAGATCGGCCGCGGCGTCGAAACCGGCGCGGGCGGCGGCGCGGGCTTCGCGCAACTCGCCGTCATCGTCCGCCCGACGCCGCTGGATGCCGTGCGCGACGTCAGCCGCGCCAATGAACTGATGCCGCAGAAATCGACCTTTTTCTACCCGAAACTGGCGACCGGCCTGTTCATCAACCCCCTGGCGTAGCCGACCGCTCCAGCCATCGGAGCAGTTCGTCCGCGCCGACGGCACCCTCGATCCGCGCGACCTCTCGACCGTCGCGCAGCATCACCAGCGCGGGCACGCCCTGGATGGCCAGCCGCTCCGCGAGTTCGCGCGCCCGCGCGTCGTTCGCGTTCGTGAGGTCGGCCATCGCGGCGTGCGCGTTCTCCTCGATCCACGCCCCGACCCGCGCGTCCGCCAGCGCGCCACGCTTGAACGACTGGCACGGCCCGCACCAGTCCGCGGTCGCGAAGACCAGCGCGGGCCGACCGCTCGTACTCGACGCCGCGATCGCCTCGTCGACGGTCGCGCCGGTGGCGAACGGTGCCGGCGTCGGCGCGGTCCCGCCCCGCAGGATGTGCAGCGCGGAGAGCACGACCACCGCCGCGGACACGACGATCATCGCCGTCTGCCAGGGTTTGCGCTTCATGCCGGAGTCCCTCCCTACCACTCCCGGACGTCCCCGATGAGCGGCTCAACAAGGTCTTTTACAGTCACGATGCCCAGAGGTCGCCCGCCCCGCTCGACGATCGCCAGCGCGGCCCCTTCGTGCCGCATTGCGCCAAGGGCGTCCTGCACCGACATGCCCGGATCGAGCCGAAAAACGGGCGTCATCAGTTCCCGCACCGAAGCCCGCGGCCGCAAAAAGACGTCCATCTGCCGAAGCACCCCGACGACCCGCCCGCGTCCGTCCACCACCGGAAGTCGGGTGTGCCGCACCTGCGCGAGCAGGGCGAGCACGCGCCCGCGCGGCCAGTCCGCCCCGACCGTCCGCACGCCCGCCCACGCCACCATCTCATCGCCGACGCGGGCGTTGCGCAGCGCGAGCGCCCGGTCCAGCAGCGAGGACTGCGACTCGCTGAGCACGCCGTGCCCAGCGCCCTCGAGCAGCAGCACGGCCACGCGCTGGCGCGCATCCCCGGTCGTCTCTCCGGTCGGCGCACCGAGCAGCCGTGCCGACCAGCGCGCAATCGCGATCAACGCCGGAAGAACCAGCGAGATCGTGAAGAGCCATCGCGCTGCCGCCAGCGGAATCGCGAACGCCGGCGTGAGCCGGTCCGCTGCGACCCGGAACACCTCCTTCGGCGTGCTCTCCGCGACGACCAGCAGCCCCGGCGTCACCACCAGCACGCTGAACGCGATGATGGCCGCCTCCGAATAGCCCGCGCCCTCCAGCAACGCCGTCACCCCCAGAATGCCGATGTAGTTGAACGCGTTGTTGCCCAACAGCAGCGTCGTCAGCATCCGATCCGGCCGCTCCAGTTCGTGGTGGAGCAACCGCGCGGACCGGTCCGGGGGCGACGCGCTCGCCCGCAGGTCCAGCCGCACCCGGCTGAGCGAGTACAGACCCATCTCCAGCCCCGAGCAGAGAGCGGACCCGACGACACCCACCGCGGCGAGCGCGGCCCAGAACAGCGTCTCCTGCGCCGTCACGCTGCACCCCCTTCGAGCGTGACGAGTACCGTGTCCACGACGCGGTCGCGCGCCGATTCGGCGCGCAGTCGCACGTTGCCGATGGAGACCTCGTCCCCCACCGCCGGGATGCGCCCGAGGCGGGCGATCAGCAGGCCCGCCACCGTCGCCACTCTGGGGTGCGCGCCCAGGAGCGCCGTCTCGACGCCGAGCAGTTCGGCCCACTCCCGCACGCCCAGCCGCCCGGGCACCAGCCACCGCCCGTTGCCCAGCGAGCGGACCTCACTCTCCGGCTCGCTCTCCGCATCGGGCTGGTGGCTCACCAGTTCCTCGACAACGTCCTCGATGGAGATCAGGCCCGATACGCCGCCGTGCTCATCGACGCATACAGCCACGCTCGTCTCCGCCTCGCGGAAGCGTTCGAGCAGTCGATCGAGCCTGGCGTTCTCAGGCACAAAGCGCGCGGGCCGGAGGTGCGACGAGACAGCGGTCGTTCCCGATCGATCGCACGCCAGCAGGTACCGCTTGACGTCGAGCATCCCCATGACGCCATCGTCGAGCGAGCCGCGCGCGACCGGCAGCGTCGTGTGCCCCGTCTCCTCGACGGCGGCGCGGGCCTCGTCCGGCGTCGCGTCGGCGTCCACCCAGCGCACGTCCTGCCGCGGCACCATCACCTCTCGGACGCGCCGCTCGCCAAGCCCGAGCACGTCCGCGAGCAGTTGCTGTTCTCCGGGGTCGATCACGCCGCGCCGCGCGCTGTGGTCGATCAGGGCTTCGAGTTCTTCCGCAGAGAGTCGGCCCCGCACTCCGCCGCCCCTTCGCGGCAGCACGAGCCGAGACAGCGGCGCGACAAGCCACCCGTCGATGAACCCGACGACCGGGCCAAGCCCGCGCACCACGAGCAGCAGCGGGCGCGCCGCGACGACGCACCACGTCGTTCGGTGCGCCGACGCCACCAGTTTCGCCAGAATCTCCCCGATCAGCACGATCGCGATCAGCGAGGCCGCACTCAGCGCGATCCGCACGCCGACCGAGTCGCTCCGCAGCGCGAGCACGGAGGAAATCACGAAGTACCCCCCGTTCGCAATCATGTTGAGCAGCAGGATCGTGATGAGCGGCCGGCGCGGCTTCTCCAGCAGCCACGCCAGCGCGGCCGCCGAACCGGGGCTGCGCTGGCGAAGCCGGACCCGCTCCGCGTGTGACATGCCGAAGACCGCCGTCTCGCTCCCCTAGCAGAGCGCGGAGACGACCACGAGCACCGGAAGCGCCAGGATCAGGGAAAGGTCGGCGAGGGGCATGTCGGTCGCCGGGGCAGAGAGCCATCCCGGCCGGGTCTCCGGGCATGAGCGGTTCGTTCTCTCCGCTCAGGCCTCGCGGGTCGCATCATACTGCGGGTCGAGTTGCTCGATCAGACGCTCGACGTACCGCCACGCGTTCAGCTCCATCCGGATCGCACGCAATCCCGCCGCGGAGGGCGGGTCGCCCAGTCCGGCGAACGCTTCGGCGACGCGGCGCTCGTACTCCGACCGTCGATTCGTGGCCCACACTTCCCACCGCCGACGAGCCTCGTCGCCCCCCCTCGCCAGGTCGGATTCGACCTCCTCGCGCACCTCCATCATGCCCGCAAGGAACCCGTCCGGCAGGGAGCGGTCCGACTCCTTGGTCGGCCCTCCCAGGCGTGCGAGCAGCGCACCCGCCCGCCGCTCGGGATCGCTCAGGATTGCCCGTGCCTCGTTCAGGGCCGAGGCCTGCTCGCCTTCGCCCCCCGCCGCGTCAGGGTGGACGGCTCCCACCCTCGCCAGGTACGCCCGGCGGATGGCGCCTTCCTCGAGATCAAATCGAGCCGGAAGTCCGAGGGTTTCGAAGGGGTCCACCCACCACTCTAGACCCCCGGCCAAACACCCCCGTTGACATCCGCCCGCCGCCCGTCGAGGATGGAGGGATACGGAGCCGGACCGGCTCGGGAAGGGATGCACCGCCAGTGCCACGTCACATCGGCATCGCCGCGGTCAGTCCCGAGGGTGCCGCCCTGTTCTACCGAAGCCTGTCCCGGAGGCTCGCGGCCATTCCGCCCGAGGAACTGGCTCCACGCGACCACCCCCGTGTTTCCATCCATAACGAACCGCTCGGGGCCTACATCGACGCACTCCAGGTCGGCGACTGGATGCGGATCGGCGGCCTGCTGCGGCGGTCTGCCGAGAAACTGGCCGGGTGCGGCGCCGAGTTCTGCCTCACGCCCGACAACGCCGTCCAGCACGCCATTCAACTGGCCGAGGTCGGCTCGCCCATCCCATGGCTCACCATCACCGACCTCGTCGCCGAGTCCGTCGTCACGGCTCGGCTCCGAACCGTCGGCCTCATCGGCACCCGGTTGGTCATGGCCGGCTCCACCTACCAGACCGTACTCGGCCTCAAGGGCATCCATGTCCTCACCCCCGACGAGCGCGATGCGGAGGCCATCAACGCCATCATTTTCAACGAACTGATCTACGGCCGGCAAGTGCCCGAATCGCAGCGAAAGGTCCTGGACATCATCGCCACGCTCGGTGCGAGGGGGTGCGAGGGCGTGATTCTGGGCTGTTCCGAGGCCCCCTTGCTGGTCACCGCCGAGCAGTCCCCGCTTCCGGTTTTCGATGCCGTGGCAGTTCTCGCGGAGGGTGCTGCCCGGCGGGCGCTGGCGAACTGAGGCATGGACCGGGGGAACCTTCGATGCCCGCAGGCCGAACAGTCCGATTGTGGGGCACAGGGGGTGCCCGCCGCTCCCGCGCGAGGCGGGGGCCGAACAAACTCCTCGGCGGAACCCGGCCCGATACGCTGGACGCGCCGATGCGGTTTGTGATACGCTGATGCAGCAGCCGGCCGACAGGCCCCGGCCAGCGGGGCCAGCCCACGACACACCCCGCCACCCGAGCCGGCCCGACACCCCGCCCACGCACGACGCGTGCCCCAGCCGACGCGGGGCGCAGAACGGGCGGCCAACGACGGATGGCCCACAGGGACGCCGAACCACGCCGACACAACGGCGACAGACGGGAGCACTCGAATGAGCCGATGGGAGCGCCGTAGCACCTTCGCACACGCCAGCGCCAACGCGAGCGCCGCTCCCGCGAGCCGCGTGCGCAAGCGGGCAGGACGAGCGCTCGGCGATCGTGCGCGCTCCGCACCACTCGAGCATCTCGAGAACCGGATGCTGCTCACGAACGTGCCCGGCTGGCCGGACTTCGACAACGCACCCCTCCTCACCCTCGACGGTGGCGGGAACGCGACGTTCGACGACGGCATCGACTTCGAGGGCGACGACGACCTCTACCGCCTCGACGTCACCACCTCCGACTTCATCACCATCCTCGCCGACGCCGTCAAGGGCGCGGGCCAGAGCCAGGCGGACTTCAACGCCCGCGTCGACACGCGCCTCGAGATCTACGACCGCAACCAGGCCCTGATCTTCTCCGCGTCCAACAGCGGCACGCTCTCGGCGGGCACGCCGACCGAGGCGTGGGTCGGCTTCGTCCCCACCACCGGCCACTTCGACCCGCAGACCAACATCGCCACCTACTTCATCCGCGTCATGAGCGACCAGCAGACCGGCGCGAACGCGACCGGCGACTACACGCTCCGCGTCTCAACGCTGAGCACGCTCATCACGCCGTCGCCCTCCGAGGGCGCGGCCACGACCAACGGCTCGCTCAGCCGCCAACTGGAGGACCGCATCTACCGGCTTGAAACCGGCAGCACTGACGCCTTCAACAGCCTCGTCACCGCAATCGCCTCCGCGAACGCCGCCCAACTCGACACCCGCCTCGACGTCTACAGCGCAACCGGCCAGTTCATCGCCGGCGACAGCCAGACCGCCTTCCTCACCAACGCCTACACCTCCTTCAAGGGCAACCCGAGTTCGACGTACTTCGTCCGCGTCCGAAGCGATGAGTTCGCCCCCGGACGCCCGTGGGCGGGGAACTTCTCGCTCGTCACCGACGCGTCCGCCACCGCCCTCTCCCTCGACCCCGTCCGCCGATACGGCTTTGTCGGCTTTACGGGTGTGAACAACGGGGGCATCAACTCGCACGCGTTCGTGTCGCTGGGCACAGGCAGAACCATCATCTCTGCGCAGGGCGTCGGAATGGTCTTTGTCGTCGATCCGACCATGCGCCTCTATGGACCCGACGGAAACCTCATCGCCATCAGCACCGACTTCTTCGGCGACAGCCCGCAACTGGACGTGGACCTGATCGGCGGCCAGACCTACTTCGTCACCATCGACAACTTCGTCTCCGGCGGCGCTACCTACGCCATCCAGATCGAGTCCCCCCACACGCTCAACACCGGCAACGTGGACGACCACGCCAACGCCGGCGACTTCCCCAACGCCTCACCGATCGTTTGGAACTGGATCGGGGACACGTCTCCTCGTGCCGCGAACGACCCTGGGCAGTTCAACCCACTGATTCCCGGCTGGACCTACGCACCCGTCGATGACCACGCGCAGGTCTTCACGGGCCACGCCACAGGCCGCCTCCACAGCGAGCCGGACACCGACCTCTTCTCCTTCGTCCCGCCCGTGGACATGCTCGGCGACTTCGCCGGCCGCGCCGACTCGCGTTCCGCGGACGACGGCGGCACGGACGACCGTGTCTGGTGGGAGGGCTACCGCCCCTCAACGCGCGTCGAGATCCAGGTGATGATGTACCCGGACGACATCGTCGATCCGCTGCATCCGCCCTTCAACTTCCTCAACACGCAAATCCGCGTCTTCGACTCGCTCGGCGAGGTCGTCTACCCGACGGGCGGCCCGTTCAACGACTTCATCTTCAACCCCTCCATGGGCGGCGAACCGGCCGGCATGATCGACCCGGCACGCTACCCCAGGCAGTTCATCAACGGCATGCCCTGGTTCGACGTTCCCACCTTCAACGGCGCGGTCATCGGCATCGAGGCCTGGGCCGGCGAAACCTACTACCTCGAGGTCTCCGGCACCGGCTCGGGACGCTACTCCGTCGAGGTCATCGTCGACGCGTCATTCGACCCCACCGACCCCGCCAACATCGTCGATCCGCAGCAGGGCACGATCGGCGAGGGCGACTTCAACGGACAGCCGTTCTCCCGCATCAAGGAGTACACGAACGCCGGGCAGTGGACGGCCGCCGCCGAGGTTCCCCTCAACCCCGCGACCGGCGACGGCACGGCGCCCGTGGGCGGGCCGGATGGACTGTTCAACCGAAGCGCCCATTACGAACGCGCCTACTCCATCAACGGCGCGGTCGTTCCCGAGTTCCCGCCTTTCACCTACTACAACTTCCCCCCTGTCGTCACGGACGGCATCGGCATCATCCAGGAATCGTCCGGCGGTGTCATCATGCACCCGAACGACACCGATCTCTACTTCATCACCGCACCTCGAAACGGCTTCGCCGAGGTCCGCATCAACAGCACCGCCATCACGCGCAACTTCGCTGAAGCGGAGATCGACTGGGACGAACGGCTCGACCAGGAGAAGGCCGAAGAACCGAGCGCCAGGTACGTCACCAAGACGAAGACCTACAACAGCAACTTCCACTCCGCCCTGCGCATCTACAACCGAGACCTCGAAGAGATCGCGTTCAACGCCGGCAACCCCGCCATGGTCGGCGTCACCGAGGCCGCCTTCATCGGCACGCTCGGAACCTTCACCTTCCACGACCGCGACGCGCGGATCGTCTTCCCCGTCACCCAGGGCGAGGTCTACTACATCCAGGTCGAGAGCGGACAGCACGCCAACTACACCGCGTGGCTCGACGACCCCACCCTCCCCGTGCAATGGCAGCACCTCACCGGCGCCTACAGCCTCCTCGTCCACACCGTCCCCGCGACCAACAATACGCTCAACGGAACGCCCACGCTCGCGATCGACGACGAAGGCGTCGCAACGCACTCCAACACCGCCAGCGCGGCCACGCCAGACCTCCTCAACTTCATCTCGCCGGTCAACGGCACGGCCACCCTCCAGGTCAACCGCGCCCAAGGCTCCGCCATCATCCCGGACGTGGTCGTCTACCGCCTCGAAGGCGGCGCGGCCAACCCGTTCGCCTTCGGTACCGCCGCCAGCGACGGACAACTCACCCTCACCTTCCCCGTTGCCAAGGGCGAGCGTTTCTTCTTCGAGATCGGCGCTGGCGGAGGCACCTCCGGCGTCTACGACCTCACGCTCTCCGGCCTCCGGTACGCCGACGACCACGCCATGTGGCGAGATGTCCAGAACGCCACCGAGATCGAGGTTTTTGACTTCCTCGGTTCCGGCTCCGCCAACGGACGCATCGAAGGCTCCGGCGACTCGGATGTCTTCAAGGTCCGCACCCGCGACTTCGCCCAGTTCACCGCCACCGTCACCAGCCTCACGCAGGGCTTCAACCCCAGGCTCGACGTGTACGAGACCTCCGTGGACCCAGCCGGCCACACCATTCTCCTCCGCATCGGGAGCAATGACGACATCAGCGGCACGGACACCAACGCCCGGGTCATCTTCGCTGTCAACGCCGACCGAATCAGCGGCGACACCGGGCTGGAGTACCCGTGGTACTACCTCGTCGTCCGCGGCTCCAACGCCAACACCGACTTCGGCGACTACCGCCTCGACATCGGCTTCCCCCCCACCGACGATCACGCCGACGAGGGGCAGTTCTCACTCGCCACACCCATCGGGGTCGATTCGGGCACCGGAGAAGGGTCCTCCTCCGGCATCATCGAGGTCGTCGGCGACACCGACCTCTTCCGATTCACCGCCCCCGCGGGCGGGCTGGCCCGGATCACGATCAGCCGCCCGTCGGGCAGCAACTTCCTGCCCAAGGTCTCACTCCTCGACGCCGGCGGGAACAACGTCGTCCCGCCTGTCGATGGCGTTATCCCGGCCGCCATCCAGGGACAGGTGGTCCGCGGGCAGACCTACTTCATTCTCATCGAAGCCTCCACCATCGCGTCCGGCTCCCAGCGAACAGGCGCGTACACCGTCAACATGCTGGTTCCCCCGATCGACGACCACCCGAACGCGAACGAGTGGTTCCTCGCGACGCCGATCCCGCTCAACCCGACCACGGGCGACGGCTCCGTCGGCACCATGACGATGGGTCATCCGTCGAACCCGATGATCTTCCCGCTGGGCGACTCCGACCTCTTCACGTTCCTCACGATCGCCGACGGCTTCGTCACGGTGACGCTCACGCCGCTCGACACCACGCTCATCGCCATGACGGCGAAACTCTCGATCTTCGACGCCGACTTCAACCTCGTGACCGACGACGTCTCCGTGAATCCCGTCGTCGGCACCGGGCCGGGCGAGGCGGTCGCCATCGTCCTCACCAACACGTTCATCAACCAACGCTACTACATCCTCGTCGAGGCCAATCTCAACAACCGCACCGGCGAGTACCACCTCCTCGTCGACGGACCGCCCGGCGACGGCTCCGACGGCGGCGGCGGCGACGTCGACTTCGACAATCCCACCGTCATCTCGCTCAACTCCGAGGACGGCAACGGCTCCATCAGCGGCGTCATCTCACGCCCCGGCGAGCGCGACCTCTTCACGTTCACCACGCTCGGCGTCGGACGCGTCTACGTCCAGGTCGTCACCCCGACCGGCTCGCTCCTCGACGCCAGCGTCACCATCCTCAACGCCCCGGACTTCCTGGCCGTTCACGCCTTCGACGCCACAGGCATCCCCGGCGCAACCGCCAACCTCGCCTACGACGTCACCGGCGCCGGCCAGCAGTTCTGGATCGTCGTCTCGGGCCTCGGCAACGGCGTCGGCTCCTACACCCTGCGCCTCGACACCCCGCCCGCCGTCTTCAAACTCTACAACCCCGAGGGCTTCACCGGCTCGACCATCCGCGAGTTCGTCTCCCTCAACAACCCCAACCCGTTCCCCGTCACCTACTCGATCATCCTGCGCTACGAGACCGGCGATCGCGACCAGGTCATTGTTCAGAACGAAACCATCGCCGCGGGCAGCCGCGGCGGCGTGACCATCAGCGATGCCACCAACGGATCGCCCGTCGGCGCACGCACCGAGCCGTACTCCGTCGTCGTCGAGTCCATCGGC
Source organism: Phycisphaerales bacterium (assembly GCA_035443945.1). Classification (GTDB taxonomy): domain Bacteria; phylum Planctomycetota; class Phycisphaerae; order Phycisphaerales; family UBA1924; genus CAADGN01. Next base: position 82,378 of record DAOMNQ010000002.1, read on the forward strand.
GGACCGCTCGCCGCTACCATCGCTCGGTACGACTTCAACAGCGCGATCGGCGACGCCTTCACAAACCGCATCTCCACCATCTGGACCTTCGCCCGCGTCGAACGCGTCCCGGGTTCCATCTTCGACTTCATCGTCTTCTACAACCCCTTCGACTTCGACGTCAACGTCACCTTCACCGCACACGACCCCAACGGCAACGAGGTCTCCTTCACGTCCACCGTCGGCGGCCTGCGGCGCGGCGGCTGGAACATCAACGAGATCAACGCCCTCCCGACGGGCGTCTTCGGCGCTCGAATCACGGCCGCCGCCGCCGATCCCGCCAACGCCGCCGCCTTCCGTGGCATCGTCGCCGCACTCACCCACTACGACTCCCCCGGCATGACCGGCTTCGGCTCCCTCGGCGACTACACCGGAGGCAGCACCGTCGGCGCCGTCCCGGGACTCACCAACGGCAACGGCTCCGCCGCCGAACTCGTCCTCTACAACTCCAACCCCGTCCCCGCCTCCGTCACCATCCGCGGCCGCTACACGCGCGTCGCACTGCCCGACGTCGTGAAGTCCGTCGAGATCCCGGCCCGCGGCACCATCGTCCTCGCAGGCGACGAACTCGGCTTCGCGCAGGGCCAGCCCGTCGGCGTCAGGTTCACCTCCAACGTCCCCGTCAGCGCCTTCGGCTCCGAACGCCGCTTCGGCGAGGGCCACGACGTCCGCGGCACAAACGTCGCTGCCACCGGGTGGTTCTTCGGCGATGCCTTCATCAACACCGTCCTCGCCGGCGAGTCCTACTTCGAAACCCTCACTCTCTACAACCCCACACCCATCTCCACCAACGTGTCAGTCCGTCTCCTCTTCCTCGACGGCACCGACGACACGCTCGTCGTCCCGGTCGGCGCCCGCGCCTTCGCCGAAGTCCGACTCCACGAGGTGCTCGGCTCCGCCTTCGAGGCCAACGCCAACCGCCCCGCCCACTTCGATCCGTTCTCCGTCCTCGGACGCCCGGGCCTCAACTTCTTCTCGATCTCCGCCAGCGCACCCATCCCCATCATCGTCGGCTTCAGCCACTACGACCTCTTCCTCCGCGGCGGCTGGGGCACCGGCGGCGCCCCCTTCGGTCTCACCAACGCCGTCCCCACACTCGGCTGACAAATCCAGTCAACGACGCCCCCCTCGCGGAGCGGTGTGCCATCCGGCCCCGCTCCGCTTTTTTTCCTCCGGTCGAGCACGCTTCTCGTCGTTGTCGCCCCTCTCCAACGCGACGCGCAGCCGGGCGCTTCACTCGCCGGTCGTCGTCGGGTAGCCCGCCGCGACCCACGCATCAAGCCCGTCGGCGAACCACCGAACGTTCTTGTACTCGAGTTCCATCAACCGCTTGCCGACGGCCTTCGTCGTCGCCGTGCCCCGGTTATTGCCGTACACCACCAGGTTGCGGAACGACTCCAGTTCGGGGTCTCGCCCGCCGCGCACGGGAAGCCTCGTCAGTTCGATCCGGCGGGCGCCGGCGATGTGCTTCGCCCGGTACTCCTGCTCCGAGCGGGCATCCAACAGCACGACCGCTCTCGGCTGCCTCTCGAGGTCCAGCGTCAGGCGACGAACCTCATCCGTCGAGATCCGCGTTCGATCCAGATGCAGGTCGCTCGTGGTCGGGCTGCAACCCGACAGGGCCGCACCGGCCAGCGTTCCCGCCCCGATCGTCCGAATCCACGCCACCGAAAGTCGATTCCGTGTCCTCATGCGGGGAGAATAGTCGGTCGGCCGGATACCATCCGCCGGGCGGCCCGGGAATGACCCCGGGGGGAGATTCCAAAGTGCTTCGCCTCGGTGCCATGACGGCCTTGGCTTGCTGCGCAACACTCGCGGCCGCCCAACCCGAGCCGGTATTCCACGCCAAGCCCCGGATCGTCCTTGAACATCTCACCGTGACCCCGGGCGAGACCGCCTGGATCGGGGTCGCATTCGAGATCGAAGACGGATGGCATATCTACTGGGACGGCATCAACGACTCAGGGATGGCCGTCGAAGTCGAGGCGGCTCTCCCAGTGGGGTGGAGCATGGGCGACATCCACTGGCCTGCGCCGAAGCGGTACTTCCCCTCCGACGGCATCCTCGACCACGTCTACGAGAACAGCGTCACTATCCTCGTGCCCATCGAGGTGCCCGCGACCGCCCGCCCAGGCCGCATCGAACGCCTGCGGCTGTCGCTCTCCTGGCTGGTCTGCGCCGACCTGTGCCTGCCGGAGTCGGCCGATCTCGACGCTCGCGTCCTCATCGGCCGCCCGGGGGAATCTCGCCGGACCTCCCGCGATCTTCCCCTCCTCGAGCGATCGCGGGCGCGCTTGCCCCGGGAGATTCCCCCTGATTCGCTCCACTGGAAGGCCGGGACGCTCGTTCTGACGGCATCGAGTGCCGCCCGCGTGGCGTTCTACCCGCGACGCGACTCCCTGGAGCCGGTATCAATTATCGAAGACGGCGTGGCCGACGGGGGTCGCCTCACCGTTCGTTTCCGGGAGGGCGATCGGCCCGTCCACGGCATCATGGAAGTCTGGCCGATCGGCGAGGGGCCGTCGGCCGTGTACAGAGTGTTCACCGAGCCGCCGTCCGCGGCTCGCCCGGGCGCGTGACCGGTCCCCGCGTCGCCGACGCGCCGGCCCGCCCGGACAACGCAGAAGGAGGCCATTCATGCTGACCCGTTCCCGCAAGTCCGGCGCACTCGCCGCCCTCGTCGCCGCATGCGCAATGTCGATCGCCGCGCCGCTCGCCTCGGCTCAGGACGCCGTCAAGCCCGCCGCGGTCCAGATGGCGAACGCCGAGAAACTCGTCGGCCAGAAGGCGCCCGACTTCAAACTCGTGGACACCGAGGGCAAGACCCACGTCCTGAGCGAGTACGTGCAGAAGGGCAACGTCGTCGTCCTCGAGTGGTTCAACGGCGAATGCCCCTACGTCGTCAAGCACCACGCCCACAACAAGACCATGACCGACCTCGCGAAGGCCTACAAGGACAAGGGCGTCGTCTGGCTCGCCGTGAACTCCGGCCACGAGGGCAACTCGAGCACCGGCGCGGACGTGAACGAGCAGTTCCGCAAGGAATGGGGCATCGCGTACCCCATCCTGCACGACTTCACCGGACAGACCGGGCGCGCCTACGGCTCCAAGAACACCCCCACCATGTACGTCATCGACAAGAACGGCATCGTCGCCTACGCCGGCGCGATCGACAGCGACTCCAGCCCGAACCGCCTCGGCGAGACCAACTACGTCAAGGACGCTCTGGAAGCCGTCCTCGCCGGCAGCACCGTCGCCACCCCCTACGCCAAGCCCTACGGCTGCTCCGTGAAGTACGGACGCAACTGATCCGATCCCTCAAACGCGATCGCAACCACACCGGCCCGGGCCACGCACGCCCGGGCCGTTTTTTTTGCCGCTCCGTCAGTCCTGCCGGTACAGGATGATCCGGTCGGCGTTCTCGTCGATGCCCGTGATGTCGGTGTCCCCGTCGCCGTCGCGGTCGTGCAGCACGGCGCACGAACCCGCCGTCACCGCCGGCAGCGTGAACCTCATCGTGAAGACGCCGGCGCCGTTGTTCGTGTACACGTGGAAATCGCCCGACCCGTAACTCGACGTCACCATGTCGAGGCTCCCGTCCCCGTCAAGGTCGCCCAGGTCGATCGCGATCGGGAACTCGCCGGAATCGAACCACGTCTCCGGCCCCAGCCCTCCCAGCCCGTCGCCGAAATGAATCGCGGCTCGCCCCGCGGACGAGCACGCCACCGCGGCGTCCGGCACGCCGTCCCCGTTCAGGTCGCCGCACGCGACCATCCACGGACGCGAACTCGTCGGGATCGAAGCGTGGAGGGTGAACCCGCCCTCGCCGTCGCCCAGCATGGTCGAGATGCGCGAGTTGCTCCATCCGATCACGATCAGGTCGATCACGCCGTCGCCGTTCATGTCCGCGGCCACCACGCCCGTCTCGCCGTTCACGCCCGCATCGAGACTGACCGCCGGGTCGAACGTCCCGTCGCCGCGGTTGCGCAGGAACGAGAGCGTCGAGGAGACGCGGTTCGCCGTCACGAGGTCGGGATACCCGTCCCCGTCGGCGTCGAAGGCCGCCAGCCCGCGCGGCTGCTGGCCGACCGCGTACTTCACCTGTGGCAGGAACGTCCCGTCGCCGACGCCGATCAGGATCGAAACGTTGTGGTCCAGGATGTTCGCCACGGCCAGATCGACGATGCCGTCCCCGTTCAGGTCCAGCCCTTCGTTCGGGCTGCAGTGAAGCCCCGCCCCATAGTGCACCGGCGTGGTGAACGTGCCGTCACCGTTGTTCAGGAAGACCGAGACGTTCGACGTGGCCTCGTTGGGCACTGCGAGGTCGAGGTCGCCGTCGTTGTCCAGATCCCCGCCGTGCGCGCCGTACGGCACGTCGCCGGGGATCAGGACGCCCGTCATGGTGAAGTTCAGCGAGCCGACGCCCGTCCGCGCCCAGAAGCCCGACGTGTACCCCGTCGCGAGCGAAGCCCCGCCGATCGCCTTCAGCCCGCGCGACACGTGCACGGTGACGCGCTCGCCCGGCGAGTACGGCCGCTCACGCACGAAGGCCACGGTCCGGCTGTCCAGCAGCCGTTTTGGACGCGGACCCGCCCGAAAGCGGCCAGAAACCGATGGTGCCGGAGAAATGCGGGGGCGGGTCGGTGGCGGACCCGCCCCCACGTTGATGCCACCAAGGCCGAGGATCAGGCCTGGATGATGGCGTCGAAGACCTGCTCGCCCGACACGGCACCGACACCGTTGATGGCGACCATGCGGACGAACATGCGATCGCCGGCGGTCAGCGAGTAGCCGAGTGCCGCGAGATCGACGTCGACGCTGGTGACCGGCGGGTCGGCACCCTCTCGCGTGACGATCTCCGCGAGGCGGTAATTCTTCGGGTTGGCCGCACGCGATGAGGGCTGCGGCTCCGTGACGAACACGAACAACGCCTTCTTCGGCTGGCCGAGGCCGGGGGTGATGTTCCACGGGTCGGTCGCGGAGAGGTTGGTGATGTGCAGCTCGCCATCGCTCGCGTCGACCACGACGTCCGGCCGAGTGAGGGGCGTGCTGAACGACAGCGGCGGCGAGTTGACGGGCTCGAACCCCGCCCGGTAGCGGTAGGAGTTGGACTTGGTGAACAGGGTGATCGCCTGCTGGGTGCCCGTGGCGACCTGCCGCCACAGAGCACGCTGCGCGTCAGAGAGGACCTCCTTGAAGTAGGAGGCGGCCGACGCGAGTGCAGACCGGGCCGCAGACTGCGACTCGGACTGCGGGTTGGACGGGATGACCAGTGCCCGGAAGTACTGGATGCCGCCGCGTGCCTTCGCGGCGACGGTGTTCCCGAGCTTGCCCGACATGTCGGTGAAGATGGGACTGATGACCTTCATGGTGAGACTCCTTGTAGGACCGTGTTGACGTGCCCGGGCTCAACGATTGAGAACGGGCGGGAAAGGTAGAGGAAGTTGATGCTCACGGGAGGCGGGTCTCGGCCATCTCTCCCGCCACGAACTCGGCGTTGGCGTCGATGTTCCAGTCGGCGGTGCCGCTGGACCGGAGGGTGCACGCTTCGAGGAGGCTGAGGGTGGTGAGGGCGATGCCGAAGATGACGATGAGCCAGAGGAGCGTCCGGATGCTGATGAGGCCGACGCGGAGGAGAACGAGGAGGAGGGCGACGATGGACTTCCACATTGGTAGGCTCCTTGGTTGATGGGGCTGCCATGGCCCGTTGTAGGTGCCATTATACGCCCTCCCCCTCTGACGGGTTCAGAACGGTTCGCCGATTCCGCCGCCGTCGCCGCGGTCGATCTGGAGGCCCCACATGGCACGCCCGGACGAGGTGAAGGCACGCACCTTGACGGGGAAGGCGACGTGTTCGCCGACGCCGTAGTAGGTGGGAGGCTCGAAGTCCGTGACATCGAAGGTGGCGTCGTTGTACCGGACGCGGTAGACGATCATCTCGCGTTGCTTCTCGCCTTCCTTCCCGACGTACTTGCGGCGACGGCCGGTGATGGTGCCCGTGAGGCTGAGCCCTCCCGGGATGCAGGGTTGGTCGGCTTCCGGCGACCTGTCCTCGGCCTGTGCTTCAGGCACCACTCTCTTACTGCGGCCAGACATCCTTCACCGACTCCTTTCTCCGTGCCGAGGCCGTCGTAGTACGCCTTCGCGACCTCGGCCGAGTTAACGAAGCCCATCTTCGCGAGGATCGACGCGAACCTCGGTGGGAGCATGGATTCAAGATCGACGGACGGCCACTCGACGTTGGTGGCGAGTTCGACCTTCGATGGATCATACATGGTGCCCGTGCGGTGGACGTGCCACATGGAAACGGCGAGCCGACGCGCAACGGCACCACACGCCCGCTTCCACCCGGCCTTCTTGTGTCGGCCCATGATGGATCTCCCCCACTGTCCGAGTGGTTCGTCGGTCTTGCGGAGGACGACGGCTGCCGCCATGAGCAACGCCTTCCGCAGCTGCTTGTTGCCGCCGCGACGCGTGTAGGACGTGACCTTGCCCGCTGAAATCTTCAGGCTGGGGTCGCATCCGCAGAACGCGGCCACCTGCTTGGCTGAGACGAAGCGTGCCGGATCGTTCAGTTGTGAGATCCAGACCAACGCGGTGAGCGGCCCGACGCCCGGAACGCTGGTGAGCAGTTCCATCAACTTGCCTCCACTCAGACGTTCCGGGCCGGGCCATTCGTTCGCCCGGACGTACGCTTCGGCCTCGCGTGCCAGTTCACGTGACCGCTGCTTGTTCAGCTTCATGTCGGCATACAGCCGACCGACGATGCGTCGCACGGGCAGTGGCAGGGGTGTTGGGGACAGGCCGCGAATCTCACCGATCGCGGCGTCGTCGATGTGATCGACGTTCAGCAACAACTCGATCATGCCTTCGACTTCCGGCGAGTCGGCACGGACTCCGGCGTGGAAGGTGTGCCCGTAGCGCAACACGATGTTCTCGATGCGGTTGCGGGCACGGAGGGCGGTACGCAGTGCATCGGCTCGTTCGTTCATGATGACGGCGAGCGTTGTACACTCGTCGCTCGCCTGGAACGATCGTGGCCAGAGTCCGACCATGCCGGACTGTGCGAGGTACCTGGCGTCGATGACGTCGGTCTTGCGACGTGACGGTGACGCCAAGAGCGGGTTGACCACGCTCGGACGGCTACGCCATGCTCGGATCACCGGGCGGTGGTACGTGCCCGTCGATTCGATGACGTACTCGAGCTCGTCTGGGTCAGGCAGCGGTGAGCGTTCGCGGATGCGGGCGAGTGCCCAGTCCTTCGCCGCGAGTAGGTCCTTCCAGTCCGTCGAGAACTCCTGCTCGTGACGGAGGATAGCCCCCCCCCCCCCCCCCCCCCCCCCCACCATATCCCGAACGAGAACGCAGACTTGGATAAAGCTCTTGTGCGTGTCGATCCCAACGCCGTATGGTTTGAGGTTCTGAACCACCACCCCTTGGAGGGGAGCCGGATCGAACGAATCTTCTGTACGGGGTTCGTCCGCCATCGCTTTATCGTCTCGGCTCAGGCCCAGGCTGCTGGTCGGGCAGTCACGCTGCCAAACACTTTGAGGGGCTCTGGCCGGAGTATCGGTTGCGACCTTGGGGAGGGCCACACAAAAGGCTCTCTGAACGCTCTAGGAAGGCTATATCAGGGGGTTCCCCGCCTTTATGTGCCATTTGGCCATTTGCCATTTGGCCATTTCGGCGGGCAACTACTACTATGGTTTCACAGAAGCACGTACTGGCCCGCGACCGGGCCGCTCCAACGCCCCGCCACGTTCAGTGTGTGTGCGTCGAACGTCGCCGGGTCGATCGGCAGCGTGAAACGCACGACCACGACCCCGTCCCTTTCGAACCCGAGAAACTCGGGCGGCGGGAGGACGGACTCGACCGCGAACCGGGGCTGCACCATTGAGGCCGGAGGCGCCACCTCCGGCGTCCGCTGCCCGCTGGCCGCCTGTGCCAGCAGCGCGACCGCAATCGTCGCCGCCGTCATCATCGCACGCTTCAGGACCATCGCCGCACCTCCCCGGTCTCGCTCAAGGATCACGCTCAGCCGCAGCCCGCGCTCCAGGCGTTCAGGAACGCCAGAAAGTCGATCGTGTTCACCACACCGTCGCCATTCAGGTCGGCGCGCGGATCGCCCGCGGCCCAGTCGTTGAGGAACGCGAGGAAGTCCAGCGTCGTCACCTCGCCGTCGCGGTTCCAGTCCGCGATGCACGGCGGCTCGAACTCGACACGCAGCACAGGCCGAACCGCGGGGTCCGGGTGCTCGCGCGTGTCGAAACGCTTGGCGCCTGGGATCACGGTCTCATCGGCGATCACGGTCCAGCCGAAGTTCGACGCCGGGTCATCGAGCCACGCCTGCACGTCCGCCACCATGCGTTCGGTCGAACCCCAGACATACGCTCCGACCGCGCCGACCACGATGCTCCCGGAAGCCGCCGGATCGAAGTCCCCGCCCGGCGCATCCCAGAACTCGCCGGGATAGAACCTGTGGAGCCACGTGGCGTCGCCCGGTTCCGCGGGCGCGCCCTGGCCCTCCGCGCCGACCGCGTCGGACGCTCCCTCCCCCCAGTCGCGCATCACGCGATGGATCGCAACGTCCACGCCCCCGACGATCGTCTTCGACATGTTCAGCGTGAGCGTCACGCCGACGATGGTCGAGCCTTCAGGCACAAACCCCGCCACGTCGAAGGCGACCAGCGCTCGCCGCTTCTCTCCCAGCGCGGTCGTGCCCGCGAAGCAGTGCTGCCCCGCACCGTTGCTCAGCGATCCATCGTCGGTCTCGCAGAGCGTGTTGTCTCGCACGGAGACGAGCAGCGCATCATCAGCGGCGTGCGACGCCAGACCCGCCACGCACGGCGCCGCGAGAGCAAACCGAATCAGTCTCAGCACGGCCGGCCTCCGGATACTCGCGGCGCTCCCACGTCGCGCCACTGTACCAGAGCAACCCCGTCCGACAAAGACCATCGGCACTTGGACCGGCCGACGCCGGCAAACCGAGGGACTCCCCGCGGTCGCTCGCTCAGGCGACGCCGTCCCGGTTCGCCATGAACCGGATCAGGTCGATGCACCGCGCCGCGTACCCGGCCTCGTTGTCGTACCACGACACGACCTTGAAGAACCGGTCGTTCAACTGGATGCACGCCTTCGCGTCGTAGATCGACGACCGCCGGTCCCCGATGAAGTCGCTCGAGACGACCTCCTCGTCGGTGTACCCGAGCACGCCGGACATCGGCCCACCCGCCGCCTGCCGCATCGACTGGTGGATCGCGTCGAGGCTCGTCGGGCGCGAGGTGCGGAACGTCAGATCGACGACCGAGACGTCCGCCGTCGGCACGCGGAACGCCATCCCCGTCAGTTTCCCCTTGAGGCTCGGGATGCAAAGCGTGACCGCCTTGGCCGCGCCGGTGCTGGCCGGGATGATGTTCTGGTAGGCGTTGCGCCCGCCTCGCCAGTCCTTCTTGCTCGGGCCGTCCTGCGTCGGCTGCGTGGCGGTCGCGGCGTGCACCGTCGTCATCAGCCCCTCCTCAAGCCCGAACGAATCCTGGATCACCTTGGCCACCGGCGCGAGGCAGTTCGTCGTGCAACTCGCGTTCGAAACAACGTCGTGCTTCGCCGGGTCGAACTGCTCGTGGTTCACCTTGAAGCAGAGCGTCGGCACCTGCTCCGTGCTCTTCGTGGGCGCGGAGATGACGACACGCCGGCACCCGCTGTTCTCGACGTGCTTGTGCGCACCCTCGTAGTCGGTGAAAAGACCCGTCGATTCCAGCACGTACTGGACGCCCGCGTCGCCCCACGCAAGTTTCGCCGGGTCGCGCTCGGCCGTCGTCCGTGTCGTGCGCCCGTTGACCGTGAACGAAGACTCCGTCGCCTCGACCACCGCCGCCTTGCCGCCGAGCATGAACCGCCCGTGCATCGTGTCATACTTCAGCAGGTACGCGAGATTGTCGGCGGGCACGAGGTCGTTGACCCACGCGATCTCAAGGCGAGGGTCTTCGGCCGCGATGCGATACACCAGCCGACCGATCCGACCGAACCCGTTGATCCCGATCCGAATGGCCATGACCGCACCTCCGGGCCTTGTTCAGGCCGCGATTCCGTTTGCGTTCGAAGCAACACTAGCGACCACGCCGACTGTCTTTCCAGCGGGTTCAGACCCCGGCGAGCGATCGACGACCGGTCGCGCCGCCGCCGGCTCCCCGCGCCGCGCCGATCCACGCGTGCAAGGTCTCGTCCGCGGCGTGCAGGGCCTGTTCCGCCGGCTCGAGATCGCCGATCCACAGCCGGTCCCACTCGTACACGACCCATCCGCCGAAGCCCGTCTCCGCGAGCGCGTCCACCGCCGCCCTGCAAGGCACCTCGCCGTGCCCGAGCGCGCACGGGCGCCCCGCCGCCAGGTCCTTCACCCTGACGATCCAGAGCCGGTCGCCGAGCGCGCGGATCGCGTCGCGCGGCTGCTCGCCCGCCGCGTGCCCGACCGCGACCGAATACGCCGCCCCGAGCATCGGGCTGCCCACCCGGTCGATCAGTTCCATCAGGTCCGCGGCCGTCGGGAACGAGCCGCCGTTCTCAACCACAATGCGCACGCCGCGGGCACGCCCCGTGTCGGCGACAGCCCGAAGCCGGTCCGCGATGCGCTCGATGCATGATCCCGCACGCTCGCCCCGCGGCCTCTCGAACCCGAACACCCGGACGAATCCGCAGCCGAGACGATCGGCGAGTTCAACCTCTCGCTGCCCCGCCCGAGCCGACCTCATGACATCGCCAAACACCCGCCCCACCACCGGCGGTCGGATCGGCGAGTCGAACCGGGCCGACGTGGCCAGACAGGGGGTTGCGAGGCCGGCCCGCGCGGCCATCTTCCTCGTCTTCTCCGGGTCGGTCAGGGCCGGGTCGCACGCGAGGTCGTTCGAACCAGGCCCGAGCGTCCGCAGTTCAACACCGTCGAACTCGAGGTGGGCCGCAAAGTCGAAGACCTGGTCCAGCGTCCATTCGGGGCAGGCCACGGTGCTGAACGCTGTCTTCATGGCGGAGGCCTCTCGTCGTCCATGCGGCTCTCATCCGGGCACACCGACCGGTGCGGGTCGATGGTAGTGCGGTGATGAAGGCCGTCAATGCGAGGCTGGACGCCCGCAAGGGAGCACGACAACTAACGAACCCCTACCGCCTGCGCAGCCACGACCCGCCGGAAGTCCGATATCGCCTGCAACCGATCCCGACGAAATTGTCGAATAGCACCTAAGAGACCGGGAATACAGGACTTAGCGACAGGGACCGCCCCCCATAACCCGCCTTGGCGTCCCTCCTGACCGGCAAATCGACACGCGCTCGATAACTCGACCGAAGCGGCCCCCCGCCACGGCCGATGGTGACATCGGTATGGCAGGGAGACTGCACAGGTCGCGAGGCTTGGAGACTCCCATGATCCGTCCTCGAATGAGCAGCAGAGCCGCCCTGGGGGGCTTCGTCGCCATCGCGCTGGCCGCCACAGGCTGCGGCTACTCGGCCGCCGAGGAATCCACGCTCCTCCGGGGCGTGGTCTTCCAGCCGATGGCCGGCGATGGTTCGAGCATTGAGCCGATCCACGCCCGCAGGGCCGCGATGCTCCGCGACGACCTCGCCGCCGCCGACCGCGGCTCGCTGGACAGCGTCGTCCGCTAGCGCCCGGTCTCGCGCCGCCCGCCGCATCGTTCGTCTAGGCTCCCCGGCCGGGGCACGGAGAAGCCGCCGCCCCGCGAGCGACGACGGGAGCCACCGATGCCCTCAGACCAGCCCGGCCCGCGGCAGCGGGAGGAGATGACCACCGACCTCGAGGGCCGCCTCGACTACGCCGGGTACCTGTCCCTCGACACGCTGCTCAGCGCGCAGCGGCCGCTCTCTTCCCCCCCCCACCACGACGAACTGCTCTTCATCATCCAGCACCAGACGACCGAACTCTGGTTCAAACTCATCATCCACGAACTGCGGGCCGCGATCGAGCACGTGCGACGCGACGAACTCGAACCGTCGTTCAAGATCCTCGCCCGCGTCAAGCACGTGCAGGCCCAGTTGCTCGATCAGTGGAGCGTGCTCGCGACGCTCACGCCCAGCGAGTACGTCCAGTTCCGCCACGTCCTCGGCCCGGCCAGCGGGCTGCAGTCCGCCCAGCACCGGATGGTCGAGTTCCTGCTCGGCGCGAAGGACGAGCGCATGCTCGCCGTCTTCCGCCACAAGAAGGAAACGCACGCCGATCTGGAGCGAACGTTGCGCGCGCCCAGCCTCTACGACGAGTTCCTCCGCCACCTGGCCCGGCGCGGCCTGCCGATCCCGGACGAGGTGCTTCGCCGCGACACCTCACGCCCGCACGAGTCGCACCCCGGCGTGATCGAGGCGATCAAGCGCATCTACGACCAGCCGCGGGCACACTGGGACGCCTACGAGATGTGCGAGAAACTCGTGGACCTCGACGAGCAGTACGCCCTCTGGCGCTTCCGCCACCTCAAGGTCGTCATGCGGATCATCGGCTTCAAGCGCGGCACCGGCGGCACCGCCGGCGTCGCCTACCTCAAGCACGCCACCGAACGCACCTTCTTTCCGGAACTCTGGGACGTCCGCACCCTCGTCCAAGGCCCGGGGGGCATGTGATGGCACACGGCACGCAGACCCTCGACTCTCCCCCGCCCGGCGTCTCGTTCGGGCCCGAGATCGCCGATGCTGTGCGCGCGCTGGGCGACGGCCCGCTCACCGAGGACGGGCTTCGCCGGCACGTCCATCCGCTCTTCTCGCGAGTGCTGCGCCGGGGCGAGATCTACCTCTCCAACCACTCGCTCGGCCGCCCCCTCGACCGCACCGCCGACGACATCCGCCACGCCCTCGACCTCTGGTACGACCGGCTCGACGGCGCATGGCCGCACTGGATCGAGGCCTCGAACCGCTACCGCGCGATGCTCGCCGCGCTGATCGGGTGTTCGCGCCCGGACGCGGTCGTGCCCCGGGTCTCGGCAGGGCAGGGCCTGCGGGCCGCGCTGAACTCGCTCCCGACGCACGCGCCGCGCATCGTCACCACGCGCGGCGAGTTCGACTCCGTCGATTTCATCCTCAAGACCTACCAGCGCAAGGGACGAGCGGACCTCTGCTGGGTCGCGCCAGACGACCGCGGCCTCTTCTCCGCCGACGCGATCATCGACGCCATTGACGCCGACACCGACCTCGTCGTCGTCAGCGTCGTCTACTTCGTCACGGGGCAGGTGCTCGACGGCCTCGACCGCATCATCAAGCGGGCACACGACGCCGGCTCGCTCGTCCTGCTCGACGCTTACCACGCCGCGGGCGCGATTCCAGTGCAGTTCGACCGCCTCGCTCCCGACTTCGCAATTGGCGGCAACTACAAGTACACGCGCGGCGGCCCGGGTGCGGGATGGCTCGCCATCCACCCCCGCCATCTCGAACAAGGACCGCTCCCGGCCCTCTTCTCCACCGACACGGGCTGGTTCGCCAAGCGCGACACCTTTGCCTTCCGACGCCCGGACCAGCCCGAACTCGGCCCCGGCGGCGACGCCTGGCTCGAAGCCACCCCCGCCGTCCTCACCTGCTTCCAGGCCCTCGCCGGGCTGGAACTCACGCTTGCGCTGGGCGTCGAGCGGCTGCGCGGCTACAACCTCGAACAGCAGGCCTTCCTCGAAGATGAGTTGGCCCGCGCTGGCGTGCCCGTCCTCGACGTCGAACCGCACGGCGCCTTCCTGCTCGTACCGACCCCCCAGCACGCCGAGATGACGCGACGGCTGCACGAAGCGGGCGTGAACACCGACAGCCGGCCCGCCCCGCACGACCCGTCCGCCGGTTACGTCCGCCTCTGCCCCGACATCCTGAACTCGTTCGATGAACTCCGCCGCACCGCGACGATCATCGGAGGCGTCTACGGCCAACTCTGAACGACCGCCTCGGGGAGGTACCTCTCAAGGCCCCCTCTGGTATCTATCCCGCAACTGCGGAGAAGCAATCTCACCACAGAGACACAGAGAGCACAGGGGCGGGAATCCAGACTTTTCTCTCTGTGCCCTCTGTGCCTCTGTGGTGAATCAGGAGTTTGGGGATAGGTTCTACTTCTTCTCACGATGCTCACCCGAACTCCCATCCGCGGGCAGCACGACCGCGAAGTCCGTCCCCTTGCCCACTTCGGAGTGGACCTCGATCCGCCCGCCGTGCGCCTCGACGATCCGCCGCGCCGTCGGCAGGCCGAGACCCGTGCCGCCCGACCGCGTGGTGAAGTACGGATTGAAGATCCGTTCGAGCGTCTCCGCCGGGATGCCCGGCCCGGTGTCGATCACGTGAATCACAAACGCCGCGTCGTCGCGGTCGTCTTCACGCCCAGTCCGAACGATCAGTTCTCGCGGCCGGTCGTCGCCCTGCCCCGCCATGGCCTGCACCGCGTTGAGCATCAGGTTGAGAAGCGCCTGCTTCAGGTGGGCCGCATCGACCACGGCGACGAGCGACCCGGGGGCAAGGTCCGATCGCAGGCGCACGCGCTGCCTCTCCGCCTGCGGCATGAAGAAGTCGATCAGTTCGCCGACCACGTGGTTCAGGTCCGTGGGCGCGCTGTCCAGTCGCAGTTCGCCGGCGTAATCGAGAAAGTCCGTCAGGATACCCCTGAGCCGCTCGACCTCGCGTCCGAGCGACTCCAGGCGCCGAAGCAGCCGTGCCTTCTCGTCCGAGTCCCCCGGGATGTCGCCGACACCCTCGCGGAGCAGTTGCACGTTCAGCCCGATGGTGGAGAGCGGGTTCTTGATCTCGTGCGCCAGGCCGCTGGTCATCGCCCCGAGTTCGGCCAGCCGCTCCGCCCCCCGCGCCCGCCGTTCCGCGGCCCGAACCCGCCTGACCTGCCGTCGGAGGAGACGCCGCGCAGCGAGCGCCGCCAGGACAACCCCGACCGCGAACCCGATGAGTGCGGGCGCAACCCAGCCCGGCGCGGGCTGCGCCGCCGTCGGCGTCACGATGGAGGCATGGACCACTGACAATGCAGCGGAAGGATACCGGCGATCGACGCCCGCGCGTCGGCCCGGGGGTCAGCGTCTGGGCGTGCGTGCGTAGTTCCGCTTCGGCATCACCGTGACGACCGGGTCGGAGCGACGCACCTTCGTCGCCTTCCAGCCCTTGTCCGACTTCTGCGCGTCGTAGACGACCGACGAGCCGTCCTTCAGCGCTCGAAACCCATCCCCCTCAATGACCGAGAAGTGCACGAAGATGTCCTGCCCCTCCGGGCCGATGATGAAGCCGAACCCCTTGCGAGGGTCGAACCACTTCACGACACCCTCAACATCCACGATTGTGTGCGACGGCACGTCGGTCATGCGACGACCCCCCAACACCGCATAGGAGTGCGACGGCACGCGCCGACGCCCCGCCGGGCCGCGATCGTGATGACCTGCCGCGTCTTCAACGCAAACCCCCTGCGACACCCCGCCTGACCGCGGCACGCACATGCGAGCGCCGCGAACGCGGGGCAAGACTGCCCATCCACGGGCGTTGTCCAGATTACCAGAAACGCGCCGGCGGTCAACCGGGGACGGGCCGACCACGCGACACGCGCGCAAATACCCTCTCCCAATGGAGTTAGCGCACAGACCCCCCCGGACGGCCCAGATCGCTCAAACCCCCGCGGCCGACGCCTGCTCCGACATCGCCTGCTTGCGGCTCAGTTTGATCCGGCCCTGCTCGTCAACCAGGATCACCTTCACCTTGACGACGTCGCCGACCTTCACCACGTCGGTCACGCTCTTCACGTACCCCTCCGCGAGTTCGGAGATGTGGCACATGCCGTCGGTTCCCGGTGCGAGTTCGATGAACGCGCCGAAGTCCTTCACCGAGATCACCCTGCCGTTGTAGACCGTGCCGACCTTGATCTCCTCGCACAGCGCCTCGATCTCCGCCCGGGCGGCGTCGATCGACTCGCCGTTCGGCGCGGAGACCATCACCGTGCCGTCGTCCTCGACGTCGATCGTCACGCCGTGCTTGTCCTGCAGGGCGCGGATGGTCTTCCCCCCCGGCCCGATCAGTTTGCCGATCTTCTCCGGGTGGATGTTGAGGGTGATGAGGCGCGGTGCGTAGACCGAGATCGACTCTCGCGGCGCGGCGATGCACGCCTCCATGCGGTCGATGATCTTCAGCCTCGCCACCCGGGCCTGCTCGAAGATGCGGGTGATCTGCTCGACGTTCAGCCCGCGGGCCTTGAGGTCCAGTTGGATGCCCGTGATCCCGCCGCGCGTGCCCGAGACCTTGAAGTCCATGTCGCCGAAGAAGTCCTCCTCGCCGATGATGTCGGTCACGAAGACCTCTCGCCCGCCCGAATCATCCGTGAACCGCCCCACGGAGATGCCCGCGCAGGTCGCGGTGATGGGCACGCCCGCGTCCATCAGCGCGAGGCACCCGCCGCAGACCGACGCCATCGAGGAACTCCCGTTCGACTCCGTGATGTCGCTCACCACGCGGATCGTGTACGGGAAGACGTCCGGCGAGGGCAGGATCGCCATCAGCGACCGCTCCGCCAGCGCGCCGTGCCCGATCTCGCGCCGCCCCGGACCCATGATCCGCTTGGCCTCGCCCGTCGAGAAGGGCGGGAAGTTGTAGTGCAGCGTGAACTTCTTCGAGTACTCGGGGATCAGCCCGTCCACGATCTGCTCGTCGCGGGCCGTGCCCAGCGTGCACGAGACCAGCGACTGCGTCTCCCCGCGCTGGAAGAGCGCGGAACCGTGCGTCCGCGCGAAGACGCCGACCTCCGCCTCGATCGGCCTGATCTCGTCGAACTTCCGACCGTCGGCCCGCACGCCGCTCTCCACAATCAGCCGGCGCGTGACCTTCTTCTCCAGCGTGCGAAAGGCCTCAACGGCCTGCGCCCTCGCCTTCGCGGACTTCGCGTACTCCTCGTACGTGCCGCCCGGCTTGAGCGGGAAGTGCTCGTCCAGCACCTTCGCCCGCAGGGCGTCCACCGCGTCGCTCCGCTCCTGCTTGCCCGGCAGTTTGCGAGCCGCGGTCATCGCTGCCTCCGCGACGGCCTTCACCTTCGCCACGATCTCCGGGTCCGGCAGCGTCAGGTCGCCCACGCGCTTCTCGCGCCCGGCCTTCGCGGCCAGTTCCTCGATCGCCGCCAGCGTCTCGGCGATCTGCGACTGCCCGAACCGGATCGCCTCCACCATGTCCGCCTCGGCGATCTCCGCCGCGCCGACCTCGATCATGTTCACCCCGTCCTTGTGCCCCGCCAGCACCAGGTCGAGGTCGGAGTAGTCCATCTGGCTCACCGTCGGGTTCACGACGAACCGAGGCCCGTCGTCCGTGTGGATGCGCGCGACGCGAACCGTCGCCGTCGGCCCCTCGAAGGGCGCATCGGAGAGCGCGAGCGCGGCCGACGCCGCCGTCCCCGCCAGCACGTCCGTGTCGTTCTCGCCGTCGTGGCTCATCACCCAGACCTGGATCTGGATTTCGTCCACGAACCCGTCCGGGAAGAGCGGTCTGATCGGGCGGTCGATCATCCGCATCGTCAGGATTTCCTTCTCGTTCGGTGCGCCCTCGCGCTTGCGGAACCCGCCGGGGAACTTGCCCGCCGCCGGCAGTTTCTCGCGGTAATCGACCGTGAGCGGGAAGAAATCCAGCCCCTCGCGCGCCGGAGCGCGCACCACCGTCGCCATCACCGTGCTCTCGCCGTAGGTGGCGATCACCGCCGACGACGCCTGCCGCGCGATCCTGCCGGTCTCCAGCACCAGCGTTCGGCCGCCGATCTCACGCTCAACGCGGACCGCGCCCAACTTCGACGCATACTGACCCATGTGCTTCCGCCTCTTTCATCATCGCCGGGCGACGCCGCCGTCCATCGACGGGCGCATCGCGGGCCGGCACGTGCGTGTGCGGCTCCCCCGGGGGCCCGAGAGGCAGAAGGCAGGATGCAGCCTGTTCCCCACCACGAACGGCTGCCGCCTGCCCACTGCCGCTGAGGACCGGCAGGCCGCGTTCTCAAACGAATCGGGCCTTCCCGCTCGCGCGGAAAGGCCCGTGCTGGTTCATTTCCGCAGGCCGAGACGCTGGATCGTGTCCAGGTAGCGGTCGCGGTTGGTCCTGGCGAGGTACCGCAGCAGGCGGTTGCGCTTGCTGACCATCATGATCAGCCCGCGCCGCGTGTGAACATCCTTGCGGTGCGACCGCAGGTGCTCGGAGACCTGCTTGATGCGGCCGGTCAGGAGGGCGATCTGGACTTCCGGCGAGCCGGTGTCGCCTTCCTTGCGGGCGAAGTCCGTCACGATCTGTCTGCGGGTCTCGGCAGCGGTCGCCATGGCGCGTTCGTTCCTGGCCTGAATGGTGCACGGTCGTCCGGCGCAGTCCCACCGCGCCGGGCCTTCCCGTCGAGTGCCGATCCTAGGCCGAGGCCGCCCGGCCATCAACCGACCGGGCCTCCCCGTCCCCCCAATGGCCGTATCCTCACCCGTCCGGCGTCCGCGTGCCGGCCGGGAGGACTCTCCATGCGGCTTTCCCACCGGGTCGAGGGCCTGAAGCCCTCCGTCACCGTCGCGTTCGGGAACAAGGCAAAGGCCCTGAAGCGTTCCGGCGTGGAAGTCCTCGACTTCACGCTCGGCGAGCCCGACTTCGACACGCCGCAGCCCATCAAGCAGGCCGCCATCGACGCCCTGCTCGCGGGCCAGACCAAGTACATGCCGACGCTCGGCGACCCCGCCACCCGCCAGGCGATCGCCGACAAGTTCGCGCGCGACAACGCCATCCCCGGCCTCAGCGCCGACCACGTCGCCATCTCCGCCGGCGGCAAGCACTCGCTCTACGTCGCCATGCAGTGCCTCCTCGACCCGCCCCCCACCGGGCAGCCGCCGCTCGAGGTCATCATCCCCGTCCCCGGCTGGGTGAGTTACGCGCCGATCGCGGAACTCGCGGGGGCGCGCGTGGTCGAACTGCCCACGCTCCCCGCCGACGACTTCAAGATCACGCCCGCCCAACTGCGCGAGGCGATCACGCCCCGCACACGGCTGCTCATCCTCAACAGCCCCAGCAACCCCTGCGGCACGATGTACACCGAGGCCGAACTGCGCGCCCTGGCCGCCGTCATCGCCGACGCCGCCCGCTCGACCGCCCCGGACCTCGTCGTCGTCTCCGACGAGATCTACGAGAAGATCGTCTACGGCGGCATCCCCCACTTCTCCATCGGCTCCGTCCCCGAGATCGCCGACCGCGTCCTCACCGTCAACGGGATGAGCAAGGCCTTCGCCATGACCGGCTGGCGCGTCGGCTACGCCGCGATGCCCGGCGAGTTCGGCAAGCGGCTCATCAGCGCGATGGCGACGCTGCAGGGGCAGATGACGACGAACATCACGTCCTTCGTCTATCCCGCCATCCGCGCCGCCCTCGCCGAGTGCAGCGCGGATGCCGACCGCATGCGCGACGCCTTCGCACGCAGGGCCGAACTCATCACGCGACTCCTCGCCGAGGTGCCGCGCGTGCGCACCGTGCGCCCTACCGGCGCGTTCTACGCCTTCCCCGACGTCTCGGCGCACTTCGGCCGCGCCTCGCCCGCCGGCCGCCGCATCGACTCGTCCCTCTCGCTCTGCGAGGCCCTGCTCGACGAGGCCCGCGTCGCCATCGTCCCCGGCGAGGACTTCGGCGGCTGCGCGAAGAACCACGTCCGCATCACCTTCGCGTGCGGCGAGGCCCAGATCGAGCGCGGCGTGGCCGCCCTGGGCGAGTTCCTCTCACGCCTGGCGTGAGGCCCCCGGCCCCGCGGCCCTGCGGCCCCGCGCCGATGTGTCCCCGCGCACCATCCGCGATGCCCGTCCGATGCCGGAGCCGCGCCCGTTGCCGGCCCATGAATGACGACCGTCGATGGACCGACAACGAGCGTCGATGGACCGACAACGAGCGTCGATGGACCGACAACGAGCGTCGATGGACCG
>DAOMNQ010000003.1:0-5115 GCA_035443945.1 Phycisphaerales bacterium
CGCCCGCACCGCCGAACAGACCGATCTTGCCGCCGCGGACGAACGGGCAGAGCAGGTCGATGACCTTGATGCCCGTCACGAGGATCTCGGTATTGGGGTTCAACTGGCTGAACTCGGGCGGCTCGCGGTGGATGGGCCGGCGCGGGGCGTCCACGAGGTCGGGCTTCTTGTCGATGGCGTCGCCGAGCAGGTTGAAGACGCGGCCGAGGACCATCTCGCCCACCGGGACGGTGACGGGCTGGCCGGTGTCGAGGCAGGGCAGGCCGCGGCGGAGGCCGTCGGTCGAGCCGAGGGCGACCGCCCGGACGCGCCCGCCGCCGAGGTGCTGCTGGACCTCGCCGGTGAGGCGGAGCGGGCCGGCGGGGGTCTCGGCCTCGACGCGGACGGCGTTGTAGATGTCGGGGAGCTGGTCCTCGGGGAACTGGGCGTCGAAGGTGGAGCCGATGACCTGCGTGATGGTGCCGGTGGTGGCCATGGGGACGGTTCCTCGTGTGCCGTGGGTGCGTTGGGGTTGTGCGGGCTTTTTGCGTGCGAATCGGGCGTCCCGGGGGGCCGGTCCGCGGCGCCCCCGGTCGGGGGGGCGAAAGGATAGGACGGGCGGGGCGGAGGGGCGAGGGGGTGAGGTGGCGGCACAGCGCAGAACTCGGCGCCATCCGCCGCGGCTTCGCGGCGCGACCAGGCCCGAAGACGAACCGACCTCCACGGGTGGAGGTCGGACGTAGACGCACAAGAAGGATGACGGTCCGCGGGGCTAGCGCCGCCGACGCCTGAGGCCCGCGCCCGCGCCGAGGGCGAGGAGCGCGCCGGTCGCCGGGGCCGGGATGGCCCTGTACTCGCCCGTGCCGAACGCCTCGAAGCCGGTGATGAAGCCGCCTGAGGAGGTGAGGGTGCCGGGCACGACCTGGGCGGAGAACGAGAGCGTGACCGGGTCCGTGATCTGGAGCCCGAAGGGCAGGTTCTGCGCGCTGCCGTCGCCGACCGCGCCGGTGAACGTGAACTGGACGATCCCGGCGACGTCGACGTACGTGAAACTGACGCTCGCGGTGCTCACCAGCAGAAACTCAGACGCGAGCGGCGAGGTGCCGATGAGCAGGTCGAAGAAGCCGGGGTTGCCCGGCGTCCACACGTTGTAGACGGTGTTCGGAGCGTCGGGGATGCCCGCGATGTCGGGGATGAACACGTCCAGCGAGATGTCGGTGTAGAGCGAGCCGACCAGGCCGCCGTTCACGAAGAAATCGGCCGTGGTGAGGGGAGCGGCATCGGCGGGATTCGCGGAGCCGCCGGCGGTCGAGCCGCCGTCGTAGAGGGCCGTCCCGTCGTAGACCAGGTTCATCCCGGTGAAGTGGATCACGACGTCGGCGCTGGCGGCGGTCGCTGCAAGGGCGACCGCGCCGAGCATGCCGGGCACGCGGAGCGAACGAAGGGAGTGGCGCATCTCTGGTCTCGCTCTCTCTCGGGATGCGAGTCCGCCGCGGCCCCCCTGGACTCCCCGGAGAAGCCCGGCGCGCACCCAAGCCCCGAGTTTACAGGTGGGTCTGCCGACGCTCAAGAGAAATCTCCCATCCTTTCGCGCTCGCCCCAAGGGAGTGTGGTGCGGTTGGGCAGTCTGGATAAGGCCGCGCCAGGCCCTCCGCCCCGCCTGCTCTCCTGCCGCGGGGCCGTCCCCGGTCGGCTCCCCGTCCCCTCCCCCGCGCCCGGCGGCCTCTCCGCCTCCGCTCGGCGCGGCGAGGTCGCGCCAGTACTGCCGGCCACGAGAGGGCTGTCGCGTCGGAAGGCGCGGGCCGCAGTGCGCGGTATGTTGGCCGGGTGGCGTCGGGGTCCGCCGGGGGAGGCGGGGTCGGCGCGACATCTGAATCGCCGGCGGGAGGGCACGATCATGCGACTCAGTTCAGTCGCCTGGGTGGCGGCGTTGTTCGTTTTCGGCGCGATTGTCGGCTCGGCGTTGGGGCAGGACGACGAGGTCTCGCGGCTGACCGGGCCGTCGTTGCGAACGCTGCAACTGCACCGGGGGCACTTCATCGAGACGCCCGACGGCGTGTTCTGGGACATGTGGGGAGAGCAGGAGTACCTCAAGGTCTTCAACCGGGTCGTGAAGAAGCGTGCGATCAAGGAGAAGCGGACCAGCCCGATCCTCGCGGAGTGGGTGACGGTCGGGTATCGCTGGGAGATCGAAGACCATCGGGACGCGGTGGCGTGGGGCGTCTCGGGCGATGAGGATGACCCGCGTGAGTGGTACTGGGAGCGCAGTGTCGATGGCACGCCGCCGCTGTGGCACACGGTGTCACCGAGTCGGCTGGGGTTCATTTACATCGACGAGCGCAACAGGAACGCCGTTGCAGCCGACGAGGATACGCGGAGCACGAAGGTGGTAGCTGACCTTGGGGGTGGACTAGAACCTATCCCATATCCTCAAGATTCAACTTCACCACAGAGACACAGAGATCACAGAGGCGGAAAAACAAGCTCTTTCTCTCTGTGCCCTCTGTGCCTCTGTGGTGAATCATGGGTTTGGGGATAGGTTCTAGTTCGCTGCTCGCGGGTCGCGCGTGCATTGCGCGGTGTGGTCCGGTATGGCGCATCGGTCATGCGTCCTTGGGGCGATCCGGCAGTCGGGCCGACCGGCGCCCGCTCGCCCGGGCCGCCACGCCCCCTCCGGAAGGTCCGACGCGGTTCTCGGAGGCGCAAACGCCCATTTCGGCCTTTGGAAGGCGGCGAATCGACTCTCGAGAAGCCGTGATCGGTGACCAAACACCCGTGTTCGATGACCAAACACCCGTGTTCGATGACCAAACACCCGTGTTCGATGACCGATCACCCGTGTTCGATGACCGATCACCCGTGTTCGATGACCGATCAGCCGTGATGGATCAGCCGTGAGCCGTGCCGGACTCACGATGCGCCGCGATGGAACCCCCGGACGGCGTGCCGGACGACGCGCCTCCGACCGGTAACTCCGCGCGCTCCGTCCGGGAACTCTCACGCTCGAGCGGCGGCGGGCCGCCCGCCGTTCAGAACCCCATCGTGTACGCCCCGTCCCCGAGCACGTCCTCGTTGCGCGCCGAGCCGTCGAGGAAGGTCATCTGGCCGCGGCCCGTGCCGTGCCACCAGGCGTAGACGATCCACTCGAAGGTCCGGCGGTGCAGAGCGACGGTCATCGTGCCGGAATCGCCGAGGAGGACGAAGCGCGAGGGGACGGCCTTCACGCGGTCGGGGCCGAACCACGGGCCGTAGACGGGCTTGCCGTCGATGCGCCGCTCGTACATGGCGCGGTTGGCCTCGTAACTGTTGCCCATCATGCCGAAAACGGTGGTCTCGCCTGCGCGGCTGGCCGCGCCGAACTCCTCCCACGGGATGGGGACTTCGGGATGACCGAAGTAGCGGATGCCGTCGTCGTTGGGGCAGCGGAAGATGCGCGCGAAGGCGTCGGTGGTCTCGTTGAGGCCGAGGTAGGGGTTGACGGGGCGGCGCGTGGCGAGGAGGTCGGAGGGCGCATCGGGGTCTTCGCCGTCGTAGCCGTAGAAGTGGACGCCGCCCCACCCCCAGCGGAGTTTCTGGCCGTACTCGGGGTCGCTGCCCCAGGGGAAGCGGTCGAAGTCGTCGAGGTACATCGCCCAGGCGAGGCCGTGCTGGCGGAGGTTGCTCAGGCAGGCGGCGTCGCGGGCGGCGCGGCGAGCCTTGCCGAGCGCGGGAAGCAGGACGCCGATCAGCAGGGCGATGATGGCGATGACGACGAGAATCTCGACGAGCGAGAAGCCGGGACGCGCGGGGGCGGTGCGCGGTGGCCGCATGGCGAACTGTACGCGGCCGGTGCGCCGACTGTTGCGGGAACGGCTGCGCCGTGGTGGGCGTTACCAGGCGAGGCGCAGGTCGTCCCACCAGCGGTCGAGGGCGGCGGGGTCGAGCGTCGCGGCGGCGGCGAGGGCCGCATCGGCCGGCGGGGCGAGGTCCGCGAGGCGGGCGATGACGGCGGCGCGAGCGTCGTCGCGCGTGCGGGGGATGAGGTGCCAGAGCGTGAGCGAGTCGCGCGGGCGGGCGACGGCGAGGAGGGCGGCGAGGGCGTCGGCATCGGTGCCGCGCTGTTCGAGCGCCTCGGCGGCGGCGTGGAGCGCGGGGGGGGCATCGTCGAAGACCGGGATGCCCGGGCCGGACGCGCCCGAGATTCGGCAGGACGCCCCGGCGGGGACGCGCGAGGCGACCGGCCTGGCCTGCAACTCGACCCAGCCCGCGGTGACTCGGAGGCGGCCGTCGCCGCGCTCGTCGACGGCGAGGTCGTAGGCGCAGCCCATGTCGATGGCGGTGGCGGCGGGGGTCTCGACGAAGAAGAGGCGGGGGGGGGCGTAGATGAACGCGCTGATCTCGCCGCGGGCGAGTTCGAGGCGGTGCTCGCCGGCTCTGGCGCGGAGGAGGCGCAGGCGCGAGCCGCCCTCGACGGTGACTCGGCCGACGCCGGAGCCGGTGAGGCGGGCGCGCGAGCCTTCGGGCGTCTCGACCCATCGGCCCTCGCGCCAGGCGCGCGTGCCCGTGAGCGACGACGAGTCGAGGAGCACGTCGCCGGTCAGCGCGGCGATCTCCCAGGCGGGGGAGAGGGCCGGGCGCGCGAAGAGCCAGCCGACGAGCGCGAGCGCGACCGCGGCGGCCGCGGCGAGCGCGACGCGGAGGAACGGCGACCGCGGCAGGGCGAGCGGACGGCGGCGCGGCGCGGCGGCGGCGGGGTCGCGTTCAGGGAGAGCGGCGAGGAGCGTGTTCGCGTCCGGCTCAACCCGCTCCGATCGCAGGGCGCGTTCGAGCGCGGCGATTCGCGGGTCCGGGTCTCCGGTGGGATCCCAGAGGTACAGACTGTCGGGGGGGGGGTTCATGGCGTGGCCTCGCCGTTGTCGAGTCGTTCGCGGAGGAGTTTCATGCCGCGGTGCAGGTTCACGCGGACGGAGCCTTCGGTCAGCCCGAGCCGGAGCGCGATGAGCGGGCCGGGCATCTGCTCGATGAGCCGGAGGGCGAGCGTGTCGCGGTAGGCCTCGGGGAGCGAGCGGATCGCGTCGAGCACGTGCCCGGCGGTGATGCCGTCGGCGCGTGCGGCGAGTGGCGGGTGTGCCCCGGCGGCGGCTTCGCGCCTGGCGC
>DAOMNQ010000003.1:5125-79431 GCA_035443945.1 Phycisphaerales bacterium
TTTGCGAGTGTCGAGCAGCAGGAAAATCCCCGGCTGCGCGGCAAGCCCGTTGCTGTGGTCCCCGCCGACACCGACACCACCTGCGCCATCGCCGCGAGCCACGAGCCCAGCGCATCGTCGCGGCGCAGGTCGTCGAGGCGCTGCCACGCGCGGATGAACACGTCCTGCGTGAGGTCGTCGCAGTCGGAGCGCGGGGCTCGAACCAGCAGCACGGCCCGCACCAGCCCGGCGTAGCGCACGTAGAGATCGGCGAAGGCCCGGCGGTCGCCGGCGCGGGCACGGGCCAGCAGCGAGGAATCGTTCGGATCGGCATCCGAAGCGGAGCCGTCGGGCGCGCACGGCGGCCGCGCCCCGGTGTGGAGCGCGACGCCGAGGGTCTGTGTGTGTCCTGGCGCGGGGTGGTCCACGCGAGCACCTTATCGCGAGTCGGCGGTGCGGAGAATGGCGGCGGCGGATTCGTTCCAATGGGCGAGGTGGGCGTCGATGTTCGTGCGCAGGAGCGACTTCTCGTCGCCGACCCCCCGGATGGCGCGGCGCATGTGGGCCTCGTAGAGGTCGCGCTGGCTCTTGCGCACTCCTGGGTGTGCGGCGTTGGCGGCGGCGAACTCCATCGCAGGGTCGCCGCCGGAGAGGTCGATCGCGCGGACGAGCCAGGCGTATCCCTGCACACCCGCCGCGAAGCCGGGGCGCGCCTTGTCCGGGCTGATGTTCATGTGCCAGAGGCAGGCGGCGAAGTAGCCGGCGTCGAACCAGGCGCGGGCGCGCTCGGCGTCGGTGGCGCCGGCGTCGGCCTCGCGGTCGAGGGCGATCCACGCGAGGCGTGCGAGCAGCCCGGCGCACGCAGGCTCGTCGCGATACAGGTAGACGGTCGCGCGGCGGAGCGTCTCCATGCGGACGAGCGTCGAGTCGGTCTCGCTCAGGAGCGCGAGTGTCCGGTCGGCGATGCGCTTCGGGTTCGCGCTCTTGCCCGCGCCGTCGAACGCGCCCTTGCCCCACGGCAGGCTCCTGGCGTCGCCGATCTCGATCTCGACGCAGACGAGGGGGGGGCCGAGTGTCGCGTGCCCGGCGGGTACGGCGTGGCAGCGCTCGCCGCCGGCGGTGGCGGTGGTGACGACGGTAGCGGCGGCAAGCCCGATCGAGCCTGCGAGCGCGAGGCAGGCGAGGCGTGGCGTTGACATGGGGTGTCTCCTGCGTGGATCGGCGTGATGGCCGTCAGGGAGGAGACGCCGCGGAGGGGGCGGGTGTTAGCGGGGCGTCAGCGGATTCGGCGCAGCAC
Source organism: Phycisphaerales bacterium (assembly GCA_035443945.1). Lineage (GTDB taxonomy): Bacteria > Planctomycetota > Phycisphaerae > Phycisphaerales > UBA1924 > CAADGN01. The sequence continues at coordinate 6,402 of DAOMNQ010000003.1, forward strand.
GGCCATGCCGTAGTTGTAGGGTGAGGTGTAGAGGTCGCAGGCGGTGTAGCGGGGGTCGGCGGCGGCGAGAGCGTCGAGGAAGCGGCGCGGGCCGTCGTGGCCGCACTGGTCGGGGAAGACATCGTGCAGGATGACGGAGCCGCCGGTGTCGAGGAACGGCTCGACGGCGTGGAAGTCGCGCGTGACACCGGCGAGCGTGTGATCGCCGTCGATGAACGCGAGTTGGACGCCGTTTTCGGCGAGGTGCGTCGCGGCGCGGGCGATCTCGCGGGCGCTGTCGCCGCGGTAGAGCGTGACGAGGTCGTCGAGGGCGGCGCGGCGGAGGGCGTCGCGGACGAAGGCGAGGTCGTCGGGCACGCCGGCTGCGCTGAGCGCTTCGGCGTGCGCCCAGGCGAGCGTGTCGAAACGATCGAAGCAGTGGAGCCGTCGGCCGGGGCCTGCGTCGCGCAGCGCGGCGGCGATCCAGTGCGTGCTGACGCTCATGAAGGTGCCGGTCTCGACGACGACGCGCGGCGCGGCGTTGCGGACGAGGGCGTAGAGCAGCAGCCCCGCCTCGGGCGAGAGCGAGCCGGGCCACGACGCGGGCATCGCGTAGAGCCGCTCGAGCGAGGCGATCCACGGGACGGCGCGGTCCATCCACGCGGGCAGCGCGTAGCAGGGGCGGTGCGTGGCGGGATCGGACGACGGGTAGTGGGCGAGGCGCGACGGGCGCGTGTCCGCCGCGTCCGCCCCGCCGCCGGATGCGCGGCCGCCATGCACGACCTCCCAGACGGAGTTTCGCACGCGCTGGATGGCGCGACCCGAGGCGGCACGAAGGCGGTGCATGGGGCGATGATACTGGCGGCGGTGTACGAGCAGCCGTCCCACCTTCGCCGGTGTACCATGCCGCTCGCACGTTGGCCGAGGCAGGAGGCGGACATGAAGATCCACGAGTACCAGGCCCGTGAACTGCTCCGCGAAGCCGGCATCCCCGTGCCGCCGGGCGAGGTGGTCACGTCCATCGAGCAGGCGGCCGCGGCGTACAAAAAGGTCGTCGCGGAGGCGGGCCTCGGCGAGGGCGGGCTGGCCGTCGTCAAGGCCCAGGTCCACGCGGGCGGGCGCGGCAAGGCGGGGTTCGTGAAACTGGTGCGGTCGGCGGAGGAGGCGGAGCAGGCCGCACGCTTCATGCTCACGCACCGCATGGTCAGCGTGCAGACCGGGCCCGAGGGGCTGGAGGTCCGCAGGCTGCTCATCGCCGCGGGCGTCGAGATCGCCCACGAGTACTACCTGGCGATCACGACCGACCGCAAGTCGCGCCGCAACGTCCTCATCGCGTCGGCCGAGGGGGGGGTGGAGATCGAGCAGGTGGCGCACGCTCGGCCGGACGCCATCGTGCGCGAGCCGCTGCACCCGCTGTTGGGGTTGCAATCGCACCAGGCGCGGCGGTTGGCGTTCGCGCTGGGCCTCACCGGCCGGCCGGCGTCGCAGGCCGCGGACGTGATGATGCGCCTCGCGCGGCTGTTCGTCGAGAAGGACTGCACGCTTGCGGAAATCAATCCGCTGGTGCTGACCGCGCCACAGGCCTCAGGCCCCAAGCCCCAGGCCCAATCCGTCCTCGCCATCGACGCCAAGTTCAACTTCGATGACAACGCGACCTTCCGGCACAAGGACGTGCAGGCCCTGTTCGACCCGAGCGAGGAGAACCCGGCCGAGTTGCGCGCCCACGCCTTTGGCCTGTCGTACATCGCCCTCGACGGCAACATCGGCTGCCTCGTGAACGGCGCGGGCCTGGCGATGGCGACCATGGACGTCGTGAAACTCCACGGCGGCGAGCCGGCGAACTTCCTCGACGTCGGCGGCAGCGCGAGCGAGGAGGCCGTCACCGAGGCCTTCCGCATCATCCTCTCCGACCACCGCGTCAAGGGCATCCTCGTCAACATCTTCGGCGGCATCATGGACTGCGCCGTGATCGCCCGAGGCGTCGTGAACGCCGCCCGCGAGGTCGGCTTCACCGTCCCCCTCGTCGTCCGCCTCGAAGGCTCGAACGTCGAGGCTGGCCGAAAACTCCTGAACGACGCGGCCGCAACGCTGCCGACACTCCAGGCCGCGACGGACCTGGGCGACGCGGCGAAGAAGGTATGCGCGGCGGTGGGGTGAGAATCAAATGCTCCAACGAGCCCCGACCGTGAGGGAGGGGTAGATGATCCGCGAGTTGCACCACCGCTCTGCACGACGCACGGCGCTCCGTGCATGGGCAGATCGTGCGTTCGTTGTGTTCGCACTCTTCACCGTCGCGGTGCATCTTTCAGGGCGCGCCCTCGCCGACCAGCACCTCGTCTCCCCCGGCCGGGAGTGGTCGCCGCTCGCGGCTGTCGTGCGGCCGGGGGATGAGATCGTGCTGTTGCCGGGCGTGCATCGGCCGGCCTCGCTCGCGGGGCTGCGGGGCGAGGAGGGGCGGCCGATTGTGATTCGTGGGGCGGACGCCGAGAACCCGGCGCGGATCGAGGTCGGCGCGGGCGCCGGCGGGTCGGGGCTGCTCTTGCAGCGGCCGAGGCACGTGGTGGTGCAGGACGTGGTCGTCGTCGGGGCACGGCACAACGGGATCAACATCGACGACACGGACGGGTCCGGGACGGTCGGCGAGCCGTGGCGGGCGGACCTGACGCTGCGGCGTGTCCTCGTGCTGCGGACCGGGCCGAGCGGCAACACCGACGGCATCAAACTCTCCGGGCTGCGCGGGGTGCGGGTGGAGTCCTGCATCGTCGAGGGGTGGGGCGGCAGCGCGATCGACATGGTCGGCTGCCACGACGTGACGATCGAGGGCTGCACCTTCCGCGGCCTGCCCGGGCACGAGCAGTCGAGCGGCGTGCAGGCCAAGGGCGGCAGCACGCGCGTGCGGATCGTCGGCTGCCGGTTCGAGGACGCGGGTCAGCGGGCGGTGAACCTCGGCGGCTCGACGGGCTTGGCGTACTTCCGCCCGCGCGTGCCGGAGGAGGCGGGGCCGGGCACGCGCTTCGAGGCCGAGGGCGTCACGGTCGAGCGGTGTGTGTTCGTCGCCGGCGACTGCGCGGTCGCGTTCGTGAACTCGCGCGGAGGGGTGGTGCGCGACTGCACCATCGTCGCCCCGCGCCGCTGGGCGTTCCGACTGCTGCACGAGACGGCGGACGCCCGGTTCGCCCTGTCCGAGGGGGGGGCGGTCGAGGGCTGCCTGCTCGTCTGGCCGGCGGAGGGGCCACGCACGCTCGTCAATGTCGGCCCGGGCACGCGCCCGGAGACGTTCCGCTTCGGCGCGAACGCCTGGTGGTGGCCGGGCGCGGATGGTGGGGAGGGGGACCGCGCGCTCGGCGCGCTCCCCGGCGAGCGCGCGGGGGAGCAGGTCGTCATCGACCCGCGGCTGGACGACGACCGCAAGCCGACGAACGCCGCGGCGGCGCGGTTCGGGGCGGGGGGGTGAGCAGCGCCGGTGGGTTCCCGAGCGGTCCGGATATCATCCGGGCATGATCGCTGACACCATCAGAGAGGCACTCAAGGCACAGCCGTTTCGGACGTTTACGATGCGGACGGCGGGCGGGCGTGAGTACCGGATCGATCATCCCGAACTCGCGGCCGTCTCGCCCGGCGGGCGGGTGCTGGTCGTGTTCACATCAGCGGACGGCGCGGTCACCATCGACACGCTGTTGATCGAGTCGATGCACTTCGAGAACGGCAGGGAAAACGGGCGAGGTCGGAAGCGGTGAGCCTCCGCCTCTCGCCCTGCGCTGCTGGTGTTGATCGATCGCCTGCGGACTACCTCCGTCGTCTGCACGCGCCGAGCGCCGCGATGCCCAGCAGCGCGGCCGTCGGCGGCGCCGGGATCAGCCAGAACTCGAGCGTGTAGCCCGTGTTGTCCGGGCCGGTCTGCTGGATGAGGTAGGTGTACGTGCCCGGCCCGAGCGGGATGTCGAACCCGATGCCGCCGAAGGGGATGTCGGCGAGTTGAGGCAGGACGTCCGTGCCGGGGACTTCCGGGAGCATGTGGTTGGAGCCGAGGAAGAAGCCGACGGTGTTCGCGTCCGGGATCCAACTGGTGCTGCCCTCGTTGATGGCGTGGAAGCCGAGGTTGCCGGGGCCCCCGGAGTCGAGGTCGATGTACTGGTGCTGGTAGAGGGCGGCGAGCGCCATGCCCGCAGGCACGTCGAAGGTGACGTAGTCGCGGCGGTCGTCAGGCCCGAGGACGGAGCCGATGATGGTGTTGCCGCCGAGGGCGAAGACGAGCGGTGTCGGGGCGTCGGGGTCGCTGGAGAGATCGCCATCGACGAACTCGTTCCAGCGGACGTCGCCGAAAGCGGCCGCGGCGGTCAGGGACAGGACGGTGAGGAATGCTGCTCTCATGGGGTTCCTCCGGAGTTCGAGCGTTTGCTCGGCATCGACTCTACCCGCGCGGGCGTTCGTCTCGATCCCTCCAAATGATGGGAGGGGCGGGAATGTGAGGCGGGATCAGACGGAGTGGCCATTCCAAGCCACGATCGGCCACGATGCGACGGGGGGACATGTGTCCGTGAGGAACTACCCCCGCGGCCCCGCCCTGCGCACCGCCTCGGTCATCTCGTGCTTGGCGTCGTTCTCGCGGAAGAGGCCCGCCAGTTTCTTCGCCTGCTTGTCGTAGGCGTCGCCATCGGGCCAGGTGTTGCGGGGGTTGAGGACTTCGCCCGGCACGCCGGCGACGGCCTTCGGGATCGGCAGGCCGAAGACGGGGTCGGGCGCGAACTCGGCCTTGTCCAGCGAGCCGTTGAGGATGGCCGTGACCATCGCCCGCGTGTACGCGAGTTTGAACCGCGAGCCGGCGCCGTACGCCCCGCCGGTCCAGCCGGTGTTCAGCAGCCAGACGCGGGCGTTGTGCTTCTTGATGCGCTCGGCGAGCATCTGCGCGTACTCGCTCGGGCGGCGCGGCATGAAGGGCGCGCCGAAGCACGCCGAGAAGTTCGGCGTCGGCTCCGTCACGCCCGCCTCCGTCCCCGCCAGTTTCGACGTGTACCCGTTGATGAAGTAGTACATCGCCTGCTCGGGGCTGAGGCGGCTGACGGGCGGCACTACGCCGAAGGCGTCCGCCGTCAGGAAGATCACGCTGGTCGGGTGCGCGCCGACGCTCGGGATCACCGCGCCGGGGATAAACTCGACCGGGTACGTGACGCGCGTGTTCTCGGTGATCGAGCCGTCGTCGTAGTCCGGCACGCGGGTGCCCGCGTCCATGGCGACGTTCTCGAGCACGGACCCGAAGCGGATGGCGTCCCAGATCTGCGGCTCGCCCTCACGCGTCAGTTTGATGCACTTGGCGTAGCACCCGCCCTCGAAGTTGAAGACGCCGCGGTCGGACCAGCCGTGCTCGTCGTCGCCGATCAGGGCGCGGTCGGGGTCGGCCGAGAGCGTGGTCTTGCCCGTGCCCGAGAGGCCGAAGAAGAGGGCCACGTTCTTCGGGTCGGTCTTCGAGACGTTGGCCGAGCAGTGCATCGGGAAGACGCCGACCTCCGGCATGTCGAAGTTCATCGCGTAGAAGATGCTCTTCTTGATCTCGCCGGCGTACTCGGTGCCGAGAATGACGACCGTGCGGCGTTCGAGCGATTGCGCGATGAGCACCGGCCCCTTGACGCCGAGGCGTTGCTGCTCGTCGGCCGTGAGCCGGCGGCGCGAGGCGTTGAGGATGGTCCAGTCCTGCTTCCACGAGCCGTCTCCGGAGTCGGACGTGCCGCCCGGCTCGATGAAGAGGGTCTTGGCGAAGAGCGCGTGCCACGCCTGCTCGGTGACGACGCGAACGCCCAGGCGGTAACGCGGGTCCGCGCCGGCGAAACCGTCGAAGCGGTAGACGGCGGGGCGCGAGTTCAGGTGCGTGACCGCGATTCGTTCGGCCTGCTCGTAGGCTTCGGGCGAGATCGGCTGGTTCACCGACCCCCACGCGATGCGGTCGTGGATGGCGGGCGTGTCCTCGAGGTACTTGTCCTTCGGGCTGCGCCCCGTGCGGTCGCCGGTTCGGCAGACGAGCGCGCCGTTCGACGCCAGTCGCCCCTCGCCCGCCGCCAGCGCTCGCTCGAGCAGCACCGCCGCGGACGTGGCGTCCACGACGCGGTTCGCGGAAAGGTCGAGCGCGACGGGTGCGGCGGTCGGCATGGCGGGCCTCCGTGGATCGGTCGGGATGGGGTGGGAAGGGTAGGTGTGCGGGCCCGACCCGGCCAGCAAAATGCCGTCGCGTTGACCCGAAGTCGCGCCGGGGCTTATGGTTGGTGTCGGCCGGCGGGTACTCCGCCGCCCGCAAGACGGCGACTGTAGCTCAGCTCGGTTAGAGCACCTGGTTGTGGTCCAGGGGGTCGCGGGTTCAAATCCCGTCAGTCGCCCTTCCGATCGTCACGCCGCGGCCCGGCTGTCTGGTGAGTCCCGCCCGCCCTCGTCGTGCCAGCGGCGGCACTCGGTGATGAGTCTCGCCCGTTCGATCGGCTTCACGAGGTAGTCGTCGCACCCGGCCTGGAAGCAGGCATCGCGGTCGTTGGGCCGATTGTTGGCCGTCAGCGCGACGACCGGCGTGCGGCATCCCGCGGCACGGAGTCTGCGCACCGCGCCAAGGCCGTCGAGTTCCGGCATCTGCAGGTCCATCAGGATGACGCTGAAGGGCGCCTTCGCCCCCTCGACGAGCGTGCAGGCCTCGATGCCGTCGCGGGCGGTCTCGACGTGCGCGCCCGCCGCACGAAGCAGGTGGGTGAGCAAGCGACGGTTGTCGTCGCCGTCCTCCGCGAGAAGCACGCGAACGCCCTGCAGGGGATGGAGGGTCCCGAGCGAGTTCGTGGGGTCGCTCACGCGGGCCTCGGGGAGGTGGATTCGCAGGGTGAACACGGAGCCTTTCGCGCGCTCGCTCTGTACGGTGATCCTGCCCCCGAGGAGCCGGGCGAGATCGTTCGAGATCGCGAGGCCCAGGCCCGTGCCCCCGAAGCGGCGCGTGGTTGAGGTCTCGGCCTGGACGAACGGGGTGAAGAGTCTATCGAGTGTTTCCTCGTCGATGCCGATGCCGGTGTCGTACACCTCGAACCGGACGGCCGTGGGGCGGTCAGGCTCGCCCTCGGCATGGACCTCGATGCGCACCCCGCCCGAGAAGGTGAACTTCACGGCATTGCCCGCCAGATTGATGAGCACCTGCCGCAGGCGATCAGGGTCGGACTCGATGGTGCGGGGGACGCCCTCGTGGATGACGTATTCGAGGGTCAGCCGCTTGCGCTCCGCGGCGGGCCTGAGCAACTGCACCGTCCGCTCCACGATCTCGGCGGGCGAGCACGCGACGCGGCTGACGGTCATGCGACCCGCGTCGAGTTTCGCCAGGTCCAGGAGGTCGTTGATGAGTTGGAGGAGGTGTGTGCCGTTGTTGTGGATGATTTCGGCGTACTCCGCGCGCTCGGACTCGGGCGTGCGAGGGTCCCGCAAGAGGTCCGCATAGCCCAGGATCGACGTGAGGGGCGTGCGGAGTTCGTGCGTCACGTTCGCCATGAACTCGCCCTTCGAGCGGATGCCCTCCATGGCCGCGGCACGGGCACGCTCCAGTTCCCGGAGTTGGGCGCGGACGGTGCGTGCCACCGGCCCGAGCATCAGCCCCGCATAGGCGGTGAAGAGCAGCGCGGTCACCGCGGCGAGAGCGAGGCTGGACCGGCTGAGGTTGCGGTGCTCCTGGTCGTACAGGGCGGTGAGGTCGCGGATCGCCTGGTCGGTGAGGGTTACCATCTGCGAGCTCAGGACCTCGATGCCCCGGCAGATTGGGATGATCGAGCCGTTGGCCGATCCGCCCTCGATCGAGGCGAGTTCGTCGACCGCCGCCGCCGCTTCGGCGTGGAGGCTCGCGAGCCGCTCGGCGTAACCGATCGCTTCGTTCGGCAGCGGGTCGCGGCCGCTCTCCGCCGCGATGGCTTCGATCGTGGCGCCGATGGCTCTCACGGAGTGCGAGGCGCTGTTGGCGTAGCGGCGTACGCCGAGTTCGTCGCTGTCCGCGGCAGCCTCGATGGCGGAGGCGGCGTCGACGGCGAGATCGCGCGCGTGGCGTCGCACGCGGACAGAGGCGTCGATGACGGGGTCCGGCGAGGTGTGTGAGTTGAGTTCGAGTTGCAGCCGGACGTGGCTGCCGAGCGTGACGGCCGCCATGACGATGAGGAGCGTGCCGTACAGAAAGTGCCAGCGCCCCTGGTACGCCGGCCGGGATATCCGCCCGAGGTCGTCGCACGCTCGGCTGTCGCTGTCGTTGGTCTGCATGGCCACCGTGATCCCCGAGTCCCGGGGTGTATCGACCCGCGGGCGGGGGTTCGTTCGCCGGCACGCCCGGTTGTCGCCCGGTTGTCGTCGAACACGCTCGTTGTGCGGGTCAACGTCCTAGAACCCAAGCCCGCGCAGGATCGACGCGGCCTGCGCGCCGTACCCGCCCCCGAAGAGCCGGGCGTGAACCAGCAGGGGGTACAGCAGGTAGACCTCGCGCCGCTGGTCCCAGAAGCCCTCGTCAAACTGGCGCAGTTCGGCGTAACGCTCGAAGAACGCCCTCCCGAAGGTGGTGAAGAGCGTGATGAAGGCGAGTTCGACCTCCGGGTGGCCGTGGTAGATCGCGGGATCGATGAACGCCGCGACCCGACCGGCCCGTGCGATGACGTTCCCGCCCCACACGTCCCCGTGCAGGAGCGACGGGTGGGGCGGCTCGTCGATGATCTCACCGAGGCGGGCGCAGAGCGATTCGAGGCGGCGCATCAGGCCCGCGTCGATGCCGCCGTGCGAGAGCGCCTCGCGCCCCATGTGCAGCAGTCGTCGCTCGGCGTAGAACGCGACCCATGAATCGCACGGTGCGTTCGGCTGCGGCAGGCCGCCGATCAGCGTGTCGCGGTCCATTCCGAACGACGGGCCGCGCACCGCGTGAAGGTCCGCGAGCAGATCGGCGGCGTGACGCTCGACCGAGGCGTCGATCGGGTCGCCGCCTTCGACGAACTCGATGACGAGCAGGTCTGGCGCTGCGTGCAGAACGCCGGGCACGGGCAGGCGAGATCGACCCGCCAGTTCGCGCAACATCCAGGCTTCGAGGTCGAGGCGGTCGGCGGGCGAGCCGGTCTTGGCGACGACGGCGCGACCGTCTTCCAGGTCAAGCCGCCACGCCTGGGCCACGCACCCGCCCGCGAGGCGTGATGCGTCGCGCACGCGGACGCCGAGCGCGGCCTCGACGGCCCGGCGCGCCGGCTCAGACATCGAGGTTCTTCACCTCGAGGGCGTGCTCCTCGATGAACCTGCGCCGCGGCTCGACCTGCTCGCCCATCAGGGTGCTGAAGAGGAACTCGGCCTCCTGGCCCATGTCCCAGTTCACGCGCAGGAGGGTTCGCCGTGCCGGGTCCATGGTCGTTTCCCAGAGTTGCTCGGCGTCCATCTCGCCGAGTCCCTTGAAGCGTTTGATGTCCAGGCCGCGCCGCCCGAGGTCCAGCAGCCCGGCGAGGATCGCAGGCAGGTTCGGCGCTTCGACGACGTTCGACTGCTCCTCGGCGGGGGCGCTCTCGCCCTGCCCGGCATCTCCGTCCGGTTCCTCGGCCTCTGCCGCTCTGCTGCTCTGCTGCTTGGCGGCCTTCGCGGTCACCCACGCGAACCGTGCCGGCAGGCGCTCGCCGGTCACGGACTCCTCCTGCACGAGCGAGTAGTCGTCGATGGAAAGCCCGGCGGCTTCGAGGTCGGTGAAGACGCGCTCCAGTTCGCGGTTCTCGTGGAGTTCCCGGATGACGGCGACGGGGCGCGGGTCGGCGGTGGCGTGGCCGTTCACCGGCGCGGTCGTCTCATCGGCGAGGCGCAGGCCCTCGGCCTCGAGGATGGCGTGGGCCTGCTCCTCGCTCCAGGCGTAGCGATCCTCGCCGCGCCAGGAGACCTTGCGCGTTGGCAGGCGGCGGTTGCCCTCGGGGTCGTCGTTTCGGGCCGCGAGCAGGTCTGCGAACGGCGCGCCGCGACGCTCGGCGATCTCGACGAGTTCGTTCAGTCGGCGCAGCAGCCGGACCGCGCGCTGCAGCGGCTGACCCTCGATGCGCCGCTCCTCGACGATCTCCCCCGGCTCGGCGTCGGTGCGCCGCACCGAGAGGTGCGCGCCGTCCAGACCCAGTTCGCTCAGCACGTCCGCGAGTTCGCGGTCGTTGAGCACGTAGCGGCCCTTGCCCTTGCGGATCAACTGATAGAGCGGGGGCTGGGCGCAGTAGATGCGGCCGCGACGGATCAGTTCCGGCATCTGGCGGAAGAAGAAGGTGAGCAGCAGGGTGCGGATGTGGCTGCCGTCCACGTCGGCGTCGGTCATGATGATGATCTTGCCGTAGCGGAGGCGTGAGGCGTCAAAGTCCTCGCCGATGCCGCAGCGCAGCGCGGAGATGAGCGTGCGAATCTCCTCGAACGCGAGCACCTTGTCGATGCGGGCCTTCTCGACGTTGAGCAGTTTGCCCCGCAGCGGCAGGATGGCCTGCGTCTCCACGTCGCGGCCCTGGGTCGCGCTGCCGCCGGCGGAGTCGCCCTCGACGATGAAGAGTTCGGAGCGGTCCACGTCGCGGGTCTTGCAGTCGCGGAGTTTGTGCGGCATCGAGCCGCTCTCGAGCGCGCTCTTTCGGCGTGTGAGTTCGCGGGCCTTGCGGGCGGCCTCGCGGGCCTGCGCCGCGACGATGCCCTTCAGGCACAGCCGCTTGGCCTCGGAGGGGTGCTCTTCGAGCCAGGACTCGAGCGCCTCGGAGACCGCCGCCGCGACGATCCCCTCGACCTCCGGGTTGAGGAGTTTCTCCTTGGGCTGGTTGTTGAATGCCGGGTCGCGGAGTTTGACGCTGATGATGGCGATGAGTCCCTCGCGCAGGTCCTCGCCCGTCGGGACGGGGTCCTTCTCCTTGATGATGCCGGCTTTGCGGGCGTAGGCGTTGAGCGTGCGCGTGAGGGCGACCTTGAAGCCCTGCGCGTGCGTGCCGCCGTCCACGTTATTGATGTTATTGGCGAAGGTCAGCAGGGTCTCGTTGTACCCGTCGTGGTACTGCAGCGCGACCTCGCAGAAGACGCCGCTCTCCGGATCCTCTCGGCGCAGGTGCACGGGCGCGCACATGGCGTTGCGGCCCGCCATCAGGTGCTCGACGTACTCGACCAGCCCGTGCTCGGCGCGGAAGAGGTCGTGGCGGGGCTTGCCGTCCGGCCCGACGCGCTCGTCGCTCAGCCGGATCGAAACCCCCGGGTTCAGGTACGAGAGTTCGCGCAGCCGCGTCGCCAGCGTCTGGTAGTTGAACGTCGTGTCCGGGAAGATCTCGTGGTCGGGCATGAACGTCACCGTCGTGCCCGTGCGCCGCGTGCTGCTCGGCGGCACGTCGCCGACCACGTGCAGCGGCTTGCTCACGCGCCCGCGAGCGAACTCGATGCGGTAGACCTTTCCGTCGCGCCAGACCTCGCACTCGAGCCATTCGGACAGGGCGTTCACACACGAGACGCCCACGCCGTGCAGCCCGCCCGAGACCTTGTATGCGCTGCCTTCCTGCCCGAACTTGCCGCCGGCGTGGAGGCGCGTCATGACGACCTCGACGGCGGGCCTGCCGTTGAGGGCCGGGTCCTCGTGCTTCATCGGTCCGACGGGGATGCCGCGACCGTCGTCGATCACGGTGCATGAGCCGTCGGCCTGGACCGATACCGCGACCGTCGTTGCGAAGCCCGCCATGGCCTCGTCGATGGAGTTGTCCACGGTCTCGTAGACGAGGTGGTGCAGGGCGTTGAGGCCGGTGCCGCCGATGTACATGCCCGGGCGCTTGCGGACGGCGTCGAGGCCCTCCAACACCTTGATCTGCTCTTCGCCGTAGACGCCGTCGGGGCGGTTGGACACGGGTTCGACCTCAACCTTCGCCGCCCGGACCGGTGCGGCCGCGGGCGTTTCGATGGGGTGCTTCTGGGCCATTCGGGTGGTCGCTCGCTCTCGTGGTTATGGCGTTCCGAGGGGGGCAGAGAGGCATCGGAAGGCGTGCGCCGGAGGGGTCGTTTGGGGCGTGCCGGGAGCCTCGGAAACAGGCCCTTCATTGTAGCGCGCCGCGGGCCGTTACGCTCGCTCGACCGAGCCTCGGGGAGGCCGCTGGGGCGATCGAAACGCCGGCGTAGAGTTGCCGACAGGAGGCACGCATGACCATGCCGAACGCCACGATCATCGCCGGAATTCCGGCCCGGAACTTCTCGCTCTACCACGCGATCCGCTTCAGCGCGGGCGATCCGGCGGCGTGCATCGAGACCCCCGGAAGCAACGGCACTCCGACCCGCACGCTCATCATCCGCGACATCGAGATGGGGCGCGCCCGCAAGCACGCAAAGGTGGACCGCGTCGCCTGCCCGGCGGACTTCGCGCCCGCGGGCGGGCTGTCCGGCGACCGCGAAACGGCCACGGCGCAGGCGGCGGCGGAGTGTCTCGTGCGCGCAGGGGTTCGGGCGGTGCGGGCCGACCGCACGCTGCCGTTCATGTTCGCGGAGACGCTGCGGTCGGCGGGCGTGGCGGTCGAACTCGACCCGGACCTCGGCGTGGCGGACCGGCGTCGCAAGGACGAGCGCGAGGTCGAGGCGATGCGCGCCGCGCAGGCGATGACGGAATCCGCCGTGCGCATGGCCTGCGAGACCATCGCCCGGGCGAAGGACGATCGGGACGGCACGCTCACGCACGACGGCGCGCCGCTGACGGCCGAGCGGCTGCGCTTCATGATCGACGTCTACCTGCTCGAGCGCAACTACGAGAACGTGCCCGCCATCATCGCCTGCGGCCCCGAGGGCGAGGACTGCCACAACCTCGGGCGCGGCCCCCTCCGCACCGGGCAGCCGATCATCGTGGACGTCTTCCCGCGGGATCGGGCCACGCTCTACTGCGGCGACTGCACGCGCACGGTCGTCCACGGGGACGCGCCGGACTGGCTCGTCGCCATGCACGGCGCGGTGGTGCAGGCGAAGGCCGCAGGGATAGCGGCGATTCGCGCAGGTGTCACCGGCGAGGCAGCGTACAGGGCCTCCCTCGCGGCGATCCAGCGTGCGGGATGGGACCGGTCGCTCCTGCCGCCAGACGCGCCGGAGGGGTTCTGCTCGACACAGCACGGCCTCGGGCACGGCGTCGGGCTGGAGGTGCATGAGCCGCCGCTGCTGGACCTCGGCGGCCCCGTGCTCGTCGCGGGCGACGCGGTGACCGTCGAGCCGGGGCTGTACGCCAAGGGTCGCGGGGGCGTGCGGATCGAGGACGTCGTGGTCGTCCGTGAGGATCGGTGCGAGAACCTCGGCTCGCTTCCCGAGGGGCTGTGCTGGCGGTGAACCTGCGAGTCGCGTCCTCTCGCTTGCGGACGTGGTACAACGTTGAAGCCCGCCCCGGAGTGGCGGGGTACCCGGAGCAAGAGCCGTGATTCGAATCGTCTGGCGGGCGTGCATCGTGTGGGTCGCCGTTTCGTGTCTCCTCGCCCCGACACCGGCGCGGGCGCAGGCGGGTCGCGACCTCTCCGATTTCGTGCAGAAGTACACGGCCGACCGCGGGTCGGTGCGGTCGTTCTACGACTGGCCGTGGTCGGAGGAGGCGTTCGACCGGACGGACGCGATGCTGGAGGAGTGGGGTGGGCGTCTGCGCGACGTCGATTTCGACGCTCTCGACCAGCAGGGGCGGATCGACTACGTGCTGATGCGCACGCACCTCGCCGCCGAGCGGGCGGAGCAGGCGATGACGCGGGCGCGCCTGGCGGAGATGGAGGCGTTGCTGCCGTTCCGTCGGCTGGTGATCGAACTGGCGATGTCGCGCTCACGGATGGACGAGCCGACGCCGCGTGAGTGGGCGGACCAACTCTCGAAGGTCGAGGATGAGATCAAGGGCGTGCGCGAGCGCATCGACGCCGGACGCAAGCAGAAGGAGGGCGAGGAGCCGGGGGATGCGTTGACTGTGTCGCCGGTGGTGGCGGCCCGGGCGGCGTCGGCGGCCGACGCGTTGCGCCGGAGCCTCGACGACTGGTTCCGGTACCACGACGGCTACCTTCCCGAGTTCTCGTGGTGGGTCCGCAAGCCGCACGAGCAGGCGACCGCCGCCATGGCCGACTACGCCAAGCACCTCCGCGAGCAGGTCGCGGGCCTGAAGGGTAAGGACGACGACCCGCTGCTCGGCGACCCGATCGGGCGCGACAAACTCCTGGCGGACCTCGCCGCGGAGTTCATCCCCTACACCCCCGAGGAACTGATCGCGATCGCCGAGCGTGAGTTCGCGTGGTGCGAGGCCGAGATGCTGCGGGCGTCGCGCGAACTGGGATTCGGCGAGGACTGGCGCGGCGCGCTGGAGCACGTCAAGGGACTGCACGAGCCGCCGGGCGGGCAGGCCGCGCTCATGGCCGATCTCGCCCGTCAGGGCATCGACTTCGTGAAGGAGCACGATCTGGTCACGGTGCCCGAACTGTGCGAGGAGGCGTGGCGGCTCACCATGCTCTCGCCGCAGGGCCAGCGCACGCTCCCCTTCGCCGCCTACAACAACCAGCAGATCCTGGTGGCGTACCCGACCGACACCATGCCGCACGACGACAAACTGATGTCGATGCGCGGCAACAACCGGCACTTCACCCGCATCGTCGCGGCCCACGAACTGATCCCGGGCCACCACCTGCAGGGGTTCGTTGCCCGACGCGAGCGGCCCTATCGGTCATTGTTTCGAACGCCGTTCCTCGTCGAGGGGTGGGCGCTGCACTGGGAGATGCTGCTGTGGGACAAGGGCTTCGCCCGCGGCCCGGAGGACCGGATCGGGATGCTCTTCTGGCGGATGCACCGCTGCGCCCGCATCATCGTGAGCCTGCGGTTCCACCTCGGCGAGATGACCACCGACGAGATGATCGCCTTCCTCGTCGACCACGTCGGGCACGAGCGGCTCGGGGCAACGAGCGAAGTGCGCCGCTACGTCGGCGGCGACTACGGCCCACTCTACCAGGTGGCGTACATGATCGGCGGCCTCCAGATGCGGGCGCTGCACGCGGAGACCGTCGGGCAGGCGCGGATGACCGACCGTGCGTTCCACGACGCTGTGCTGGCGCACAACGCGATCCCGATCGAGTTGATCCGGGCGGGGATCACGGGAGTCCCGCTCGGACGAGAGTCGGGTTCCGTTTGGCGATTTGTTGACTAGCGGGCGTGCAAACGGCCTGCGAACATGCGCCCTGGTGTTACCACTGGTGGCCATCCCGGCCAATAACCGGGGGAAAACTCGCTAAGTGGCGTATTTTTCGCCGTTTGCGCTTCCACTCCAGGGGCGTCCGCCGTATCTTGTCCGGCGAGAGACAAGGCCGACCGCCACATGATTCCTCCGGCGCTCTGTGCGCCTGAGTGGGGCGGTCGGTGGAACGAGAGAAGAGACGAGGAGAGCGAAACATGGTTCGTAGCAAGCCGGGGGTGGCGGGGCTGTGCCTCGCCGGGGTGGTCGGTCTGTGCGCCGGTTCCGCGCTGGCGGACCGCATCGACCTGTTCGTGTACGAGAACGCCGACAACGCGGATCTCGGCGGCCTGGACCTCTGGGCCGATCTCGTTGACGGCGGCACGTTCATCGACATCACGTTCTACAACGACTCGACGGCCCCTTCGTTCGTCGCCGCGGTCTACTTTGAGGCGTTCAGCGGGCTGTCGGGCGGCTCGATCGTCTTCGAGTCGGCCGGCGTGAACTTCTCCGACGGCACGACGCCGCCCAACCCTGCCCAGCCCGGCTTCCTCTACGGCGGCCCGTGGGGCGGCAACCTCTACTCGGCAGACGCGAATCCCCCTTCGCCGACCAACGGCATCAACCACGGCGGGACGGAGTCGCTCACCATCCGCTTCGACTACGCCGGCGGCACGACCTTCCAAGACGTGAAGGACGCCCTGACCTCCGGCGGTCCGGACTGGCGCATCGCGCAGCACGTCCAGGGCCTCGGCGACAACGGCGAGTTCAGCGTCTGGAGCATCACCGTCCCCGCGCCCGGCAGCCTCGCGCTTGTCGGCCTCGCCGCCGTGGCGGGCTTCCGCCGCCGCCGCTGAGCGGTTCGACGACAACACACTCACGGAACACGCGGACGCTCCGGCGTCCGCGTGTTTCTTTGCGCTCAGTGTGCCTCGGCGCCCGGTGCGCTCGACCGCTCGCTCACGCTCGCGGCTCGTTCGGGGGCTTCGTTGGCGTTGACGAGCGGGCCGCCCTTGCCCCACATCGCCACGACCACCGCCAGCATGATGAGGCCGAAGGCGACGTAGTCGTTGATCCGGGGCCTCTCCTTCAGGAACGCCAGCACGAACACGGTGAAGACCGTGAGCGTGATCGCCTCCTGGAGAATCTTCAGTTGCGGGGCGGTGAACGGGCCGCCCATGCCGGCGTGGCCGATGCGGTTCGCCGGCACCTGGAGGACGTATTCCGGCAGGGCGATGAGCCACGAGACGGCGATGGCGGTGAAGAGCGTCCACGACCGCGCCTTGAGGTGGCCGTACCACGCGAAGGTCATGAAGACGTTGGACGCGACGAGGAGGAGGACGGTCAGCAGCGCCTTGCCCATGGCATGAGCGTACACGCGGGCCTCAGGCCGCGGGCGCCTCGCCACACGGTCGCAACTCGGTCCCTGCGCGCCGGTCCACCGCTCGGGAAATCCGGCGGCCTCGGTTCAGGCCTCCGAGCCGAAGTCCGAATCCTCGCGGTCGATGGCAGCGTCGTGCTCGGCCAGCACGCCGTTCACCTCGTCGGGAGTCTCGGTGTCGGGTCGGACCTCGCGGTAGACCGAGCCGTCCACGAAGCCCTGGAGTTTGCGGGCGCGGACGGGGTGCTGGAGTTTGCGGATGGCCTTGGCCTCGACCTGGCGCACACGCTCGCGCGTGACCTTGAAGATGCGCCCGACCTCCTCGAGCGTGTAGGTGTACCCGTCGCCGATGCCGTAGCGGAGTTTGATGATCTCGCGCTCGCGGTAGGTGAGGGTCTTCAGGACGGCCTCGATGCGCTGCTTGAGCATGTCCTGGGCGGCGTTCTCGGTGGGCTGGCTCTGGGACTCGTCCTCGATGAAGTCGCCGAAGTAACTGTCCTCGCTCTCGCCAACCGGGCGGTCCAGCGAGACGGGGTGGCGCGAGATCTTCATCACCCGCCGCACCTCGGCGATGTTCATGCCCGACATCTCGGCCAGTTCGTCCAGCGTCGGCTCGACGCCCGTCTCCTGGTGGACCTGCTTCTGCAGGTTGCGCAGGCGCGACATCGTCTCGATCATGTGCACGGGGATGCGGATGGTGCGGGCGTGGTCGGCGATCGCGCGGGTGATGGCCTGGCGGATCCACCACGTCGCGTAGGTCGAGAACTTGTACCCGCGCTTGTACTCGTACTTGTCCACCGCGCGCATTAGGCCAGTGTTGCCCTCCTGAATGACGTCCAGGAACGACAGCCCGCGGTTGCGGTACTTCTTGGCGATGGAGACAACGAGCCGCAGGTTCCCGCCCGAGAGGTCGCGCTTCGCCTGCTCGTACTCCCAGAAGACGGTGTTGATGGCGCGGACCCGGCCCGCCAGTTCTTCGGGGGTCTCGAGCACCAGCGAGCGCAGGCCCGTCAGTTCGTCGCGCATGACCTCGACGTCCTCGGGGTCATACCTCTTCGGGAACCGCTCGGCCTTCAGCAGTTCGCCCTCGAGGTCCGCCATTTTCTTGCTGATCGAGCGCAGTTTGCGCATCAGCGGGATGATCCGCCCCGTTCGCAGGCTCAGTTCTTCGGTCAGCGCGGCCATGCGCCGGCGCCGCGTGGCGATCCGCTCGCTCAGCGCGGCGACCTTACGCCGGTCGCGCTTGCGGGCGGACTCGATCGCCGCCCAATCCGCGCGGTTCAGCGCGAGCAGTTGCTCGACCGTGCGAAGGTTCGCGGGGATGCGCCGGGCGATCTTCTCCTTCGCGTTGATCTCCGCCGTCGAGACGCGCATCGTGCGGTCGAAGGGGAGCGACCCGGCGTCCACCATCCGCAGCGTCTCCACCGCCTGCTGCACGACGTAGTCGCTCTCCAGGCATCGGCGGCGGAAGATCATCCGCGTCGTCTCGATCTTCTTGGCGAGGCGGATCTCCTCGTCGCGCGTCAGCAGCGGGATCGAGCCCATCTGCGTCAGGTACATCCGCACCGGATCGTCGATCCGCTTGCCACCCGGCTCGTCGCCCGCGGACTCGTCCAGTTCACGCTGCAGGGCCTCGGGGTCGAGGGCCTCGGCCTCGGCGACGTCGATCGCGGCCTGCGTCATCCCCGCGCGGGCCTCTTCCGAGAGTTCACGCTGCAGGGCGGCGGAGACCTCCGTCCGCTCGCCGCCTGCGACGCTCATGGCGCGGAACTGCTTGGGCAGGCCCGCGCCCGCGCCCCCGAGCGGGGTGCCGACGAGGGGGTTGTGGCCCGGTTCGTCGCCGCGCCGGATCGAGTCGCGGTGGAGGCGGGCGCGGTACTCGAGTTCATCGACCATCTCGATGCCCTGCGCGTCCATGATGGCGAGCAGTTCGTCGATGCGGTCGGGATCGACCATCTCGTCGGGCAGCGTGTTGTTCAACTCCTCGTACGAGAGCCACCCGCGCTGCCGCCCGACCTCGATCATCTGTGCCAATGCCGGATGTATTTCGCCGATCACTGCGCTCTCCTCGGGGCGTCCCTCGCCCCCCGATGAAGATGGTCCTGCGCCGCACACAAGCGCCGTCGATGGCGCACGCCCGTCTCCTCAGCCCTTTCCCAGTCCGGCCGCGGGACGCGGGAGCGCGAGCGCATCCCCGCCCAGGGCGCGGTGCTTCGATCTGATCCGTTCGATGGCCGCGGCCGCGTCGCCCGTCGGCGCGGCGCCGGCGTGCCGATGCAGCACCGCGGCCCGCGTCGCGCAGTCGAGCAGCAACGCCCGCAGGCGCGCTGCGTCCTCGTCCGTTTCGCGCCGGATGCGCTGGTGAAGTTCCACCGCTACCGCCGCGATCGCCTCGTCCTCGGCGGCCGCCAGCGCCTCGTCCAGTCCGGGGGCGCGGCCTTCATGCGCGATCCGAGCAACGGCATGAGCGAGCGACTGCATCCGGGGCGAAGCGTAGCCCGCGCCCAGCAGGCCGTCGCGCTGCTCCTCCGAGAGCGTCTCCCACAGGCCGCCGTCGCACAGAAGGCACCCCAGGGCGGTCTCCGCCGGCCCGAGCCGCGCCGTCCCCGGTCGGTCCGTCGCCGCGGCTTCGCCGGAGTCGCCCGCCTCACCATCCGGCCTGCGCTTCGCCCCGGCCCGAGCGCCCTGCGCGAGCGTGCGGTCGTCCAGCCCGGTGACCTCGCTCAGCCTGCGGATGACCAGTTGCCGCCGGATCGGCTCGGCACGCGACAGGCCCAGGTCGCTCAGCAGCGCCAGTTCCTCCTTCGTCGCGCGTTCGAGCGCGGACAGCCCGGCCCCCGCCACGCGCTCGCGCAGCCGCTCGAACCGGTACTCGAGCAGTTCGACCGATGCGTCGATCACGCGCCGGAAGACCTCCGCCCCGCCCGGACGCTTCAGCAGTTCGTCCGGGTCCTTGGCGTCGGTGTGCCGGCTGAGCGTCGCGATCCGCACGTCCACCGGCTGCGAGAAGAAGACCTCCGCGGCACGGTCGGCCGCCTTCAGCCCTGCTGTGTCGCCGTCGAAGAGCAGGACGATCCGGTCGCAGCGGGTGCGCAGTTCGGCCGCGTGCTGCTTCGTGAGCGCGGTGCCGAGCGTGGCGACCACGTTCTCGAACCCGGCCTGGTGGCACGCGATCGCGTCGGTGTAGCCCTCGGTGATGATGGCGACGCCTTCGCGCTGGATCGCGCGGGCGGCCTGGTGGAGGGCGAAAATCGCCGAGGACTTGTCGAAGACCGCGGATTCGGGCGAGTTGAGGTACTTCGGGTCGTCGTTGTCGTCGATGCGCCGCCCGCCGAAGGCGATGACGCGCCCGGCCTTGTCGTGGATCGGGAAGGTCAGGCGGTTGCGGAAGGTGTCGTACCACCCGCCGTCCTTCTCGCGCAGCAGGCCCGCGGCCACGAATCGGCGCACGTCGAGTTGGCGCTGGCGCAGGCGGAGCAGCAGCCCGTCCCAACGGTCGGGGGAGGCGCCGAGGCCGAATCGCTCGACCATCTCCGGCGAGATGCCGCGCCGCTCGATGACCGAGCGGGCCGGCGCGCCGTGCTCGTCGTGGCGGAGGAGGGTCTGGAAGAACGCCTGCGCCTCGGCGTTCGCGCCCAGCAGGTCTGCACGCGAGAGGCCGTCCGCGGAACGAGGCGCATCGCGCCGCGTCAGTTGGACTCCGGCCCGATCGGCGAGGTACCGCAGGGCCTCGGGGAAGTCCATGCGGTGGTACTTCTGGACGAATGTGAACACGTCGCCTCCCGCGCCGCAGACGAAGCAGTGGAAGATCTGCTTGGCCGGGACGACGTTCATGGAGGGCCGGTGGTCGTCGTGGAAGGGGCAGAGGCCGACGTACTCGCGCCCGCGCGCCCGCAGCGCGACGTGCTCGCCAACGATGCGCGCGATGTCAGAGGCGTCGCGCACGCGCTCGCGGTCGGTTCTTTGTGCGTTCTGGTCGGCCACAGATGTTGCGTCCGTCAGGCCGGTCGAATGCCGGCGTGCTCCCGAACCAAGCGTCCTGCTGGTCACGACGGGGAGCGGACGGTGTCCGCGCGAGAGTCCGTGTCTAGCCGCGCGTGGCGTGCGCCCATCCGAAGGGGCGCTTGTTGCGCGGACGGCCCCGCTTTCGGCATCGCTCGGGAACGGTGCTGCCCGCCGGGACGATGCCCTGACGGGACGATGGGCGAGCGACCCCGCTGGTCCAACCATGCAACGCTAGCACAGGTTCGGCGGGAATCAACGATTCCGGAGAGCGACGCCCGTAAATCGTTGTTCGGCAAAGACTTATGAGAATCAGCCGGGGTCGGCGGCACCGCAGGGCATCCGTGTTCGTAGATTAGTAGGTTGAGGGTCGCGCTCGGCTATCGGACGAGAGTGGCCGCCCGCGGCCGGATCGGGGAGACTCGTGACATGGAACGGCGGCGGATCGTCTTCCGTGGGCACGTGCAGGGCGTCGGCTTTCGGGCCACGACGCGTCACATCGCCCAGTCCTACGCCCTGACCGGCTGGGTCCGCAACGACCCGGACGGGGCGGTTACGGTCGAGGTCCAGGGCGAGGCTCCGGAGATCGAACTGTTCCTGATCGACCTGCGCGAGCGGATGAGCGGGTTTATCCGGGATGAACGGGCCGACGGGCTGTGCGTCATCGAGGGCGAGACGGAGTTCCGGGTGTTGCCCTGATGCGTTCGCGCTCCCTCGGCGTAGCATCGGCCCCCGAGTCTTTCCATGCTGATTCTGTTCGACATCGACGCGACGCTGGTGACGACCAGCGGTGTGGGCCGCCACGCGATGGCCGAGGCCGGGTGCCGGCTCTACGGGTCTGCGTTCACTCCGGACGGCGTGGAGTTCGCGGGCCGGCTCGACCCGCTCATCCTCGCGGACCTGCTGACACGCAACGGGCTTGAGCCGACGCCCGATCGCCGGGCGGCGATGCGGCGCGGTTATCGCGAGGCGCTGGTTGAAGGGCTGCGCACGCCGGGGATCGCGCGTGCGTTGCCGGGAGTGCATTCGGTGGTGGATGCGCTGGCGCGTGAGGCGGGGGTGACGCTCGGGCTGCTGACGGGCAACTTTGAAGAGACGGGTCGGCTGAAACTGGGGGCGTGCGGGCTGGAAGCCGACCGCTTCCGCGTGCGGGTCTGGGGCGATGAGTCGCCGCACGAGCCGCCCAGCCGCGACCATCTGCCGGCGGTGGCGATGGAGCGCTACGCGGGCGTGCTGGACGGGCCGGTGCCGGCGGATCGCGTGACGATCGTGGGCGACACGGTCCACGACGTGGCGTGCGCGAGGGCGAACGGATGCCGATCGCTCGCGGTGGCGACCGGCTCGTTTCCCGCCCACACGCTGCGGGCCGCCGGTGCGGACGAGGTGATGGCGGACCTGAGCGACGTGGCGGCGGTGGTGCGGTGGTTGCTGGCCTGAGCCGCGGGGCGCGGCGGGCCGCGGTCGGTAGACTGCACAGGAGGTCCGGAGGTGTACGAAATGTCGGCGAGTTACCGGGCGCTGTGCTCGGACTTCTACGTGAACCAGAAGGTGAGCCTGAAACTCGACCTGCCGCGCGGGCGCGAGCAGACGCTCGAACTCTTCGAGCGGCTTCGCCGGCAGTACCCGTCGATGTCGCACTTCCGGCGCTACCGCGAGGAACTCTCGCTGGACACCCCGCCGGGCGAGTCGCCGCACAGGTGGGTGGCGGTGCGGTCGAACTCGATCCGATCGGGCGTGGTGAACGGCGACTCGCTGGGCGACGCCTACGGCCTGCACCGGACGGTTTCCGAGATCGCGCCGTACTTCCTGAGCGTGAGTCCGTTGGACGTGGACTTCGTCGAGTTGCTCTACGGGTTCGACCTCTCGGCGGGCGGGAACCACGACTCGATCGTGGCAAGCGCGCTGCTGGGCGGTTCGCCCCTGGGCGCGTTGGCCGAGATCCCCGGCGCGGGTCCGATCGACTGCCAGCCCGTGCTGGGGCTGGCGCTCGGCGGGGGGGGGGAATACGAGGCGTACTTCGAGGTGCGGACGCGACCCGCCTCGGGCGAGGACCGCGAGCGCGAGCGCGGCGAGGAGCCGATCAGCGTCTACCTGACGGTGCGGCGCAACGGCCCGTTCGGCGAACTGAGCGAACTGCCCGAGACGATCGCGACGCTCGCCGAGCGCGGTGAGGAACTTATCGACTCGCGCGTCGTGCCCACGCTCCTCGTCCCCATACGCGAGGCGATCGTCTCCGGGCTGTAGCGGGGGCACGGAGGCGGCGACCGCCCGATGCAGACCCAGACCCTCGACACCGCGACGCTCGTCCTCGCCATCGGGGGCATGATCCTCGCGCTCTCGTTCGGGGGCGTAGCGATCATGGCGCTCCGACGGCGGATGCTCGCCAAGGACGCGCCGACAGCCGAGGAGGGGGCGGGCATGCTCGACTCGCTGCGGGCGATGCGCGCCCGCGGCGAACTGAGCGAGCACGAGTTCCAGGCCGCCCGCGCCGCGTTCCTCTCGAGAGCGGTCCGATCCGCGGTGCCGGGCGCGTCCGAGCGCGGCGATCAGGAGTCGAGTCCGAGAGCACGCGGGGGAACGGATGGCGAACGCCGCGCCCCGCCCGGCGTCGACCTGACCGGCGCGCCGCTGCCCAGGCCGACGGACCGAGAATGACGGCGTTCGCGCGCGAAATTCTCGGCCCTTGTGCGGCGCGAGAGTAGAGACGCGGGGCGCGCACGCCGATAGACTCCTGTTGCCCCGCCCGAGGGCGTGCGTTTACCGGACCGAGCGAGGGATTCATGGCAAAGAACCGCAGCGACGGCAGCGATCACGGCCCGGGCGACCACGGCGAGAGCGGGGGATTCCGCGGGCGCAAGGTGACGACGTGCTCGTTCTGCGGCAAGACCAGCCGCGAGGTCGGGCCGATGGTCGAAGGCCCGAGCGAGGTCTACATCTGCCCCAACTGCGTGGACCTCTGCCAGAACATCTTCCGGCAGGAGCGGCGCCGTGTCAGTTCCGCCAGCAGTGCGCTGAGCGACATCCCCTCGCCGCGCGCGATCAAGGAGTACCTCGACCAGTACGTCATCGGGCAGGAACTGGCCAAGCGGTCGCTCTCGGTCGCCGTGCATAACCACTACAAGCGGCTGCTGCACGCCGAGAGCGAGGACGCGGGCACGATCGAGATCGAAAAGAGCAACATCATGATGATCGGGCCGACGGGCAGCGGCAAGACGCTGCTCGCCCGCACGCTCGCCCGCCTGCTCAAGGTGCCCTTTGCCATCGGCGACGCGACGACCCTCACCGAGGCCGGCTACGTGGGCGAGGACGTCGAGAACCTGCTGCTGCGCCTGCTCCAGGCGGCGGACTTCGACGTCGAGGCCGCCCAGCGCGGCATCATCTACGTGGACGAGATCGACAAGATCGGCAAGACCTCGCACAATGTCTCCATCACGCGCGACGTCTCGGGCGAGGGTGTGCAGCAGTCGCTGCTCAAGATGCTCGAAGGCACGATGGCGAACGTGCCGCCGCAGGGCGGGCGCAAGCACCCCGAGCAGCAGTACATCCAGTTGGACACCCGGAACATCCTGTTCATCTGCGGCGGGACGTTCGTGGGGCTGGAGGACATCATCCGCCGGCGCATCGGGCAGACCCGCATAGGGTTCAGCACCGCGCACGCGCGCGGCCCCGGGCTTGTCGGCGCGAGCGAGGACGGCGATTTCAGCGTGCTCTCGAAGGTGCAGACGGAGGACATCATCGAGTTCGGGATGATCCCGGAACTCGTGGGCCGCCTGCCGGTAATCACGCCGCTGGAGCCGCTCTCGGTGCCGGCGCTGATGCAGATCCTGACCGAGCCGCGAAACGCACTCGTGCGACAGTACCAGCACATGTTCCGTCTCGAAGGCGCAGCGCTGACGTTCACCGATGGCGCGCTGCGCTCGATCGCCGAGAAGGCCGTGAAGCGAAAGACCGGCGCGCGGGCGCTGCGGGCGGTGATGGAAGAGTTGATGCTCGAGATGCTCTACGAACTGCCCGACCTCGACAACGACGGCGTCGAGTACGTCGTCGATGAGTCGGCCGTGCGCCGCAAGCCCTCGCTCGCCGAACTGCGTCTGCCCCGCAAGGAATCGGCGTAAGGGTGGAGCATCTCACGCGGAGGCGCGGAGGCGGGGGAGCCTGCGGGGGAGTGCACGCTCAGGCAGGCTGGGGGGCGGGCTGCACGTTGCCGCGGGCGGACATCAGGCCCTGGATGGCGAAGCCAATGACGGCGACCAGCCCCCAGGTGATGAGCCAGCCGGCAGGGGTGCGGTCGGCCAGGCCCGCTCCGGGAAGGTCGTGGGTCTGGGCGATCCAGGCGACAGCGGCGAGCCAGAGGGCTGAGCCGGCGACCGCGCTGATCGCCGCTGCGGTCCGGCGCGGCCAGACGAGACCGACAAACAGACCGGTCAGTCCGCCCGCAAGCCCGGCCAGCAGGATCCCGCTCCGTTTGGCCGGGTCCATGCCGAGAAAGGCATCGCGGACGTCACTTACCCCGGCTTCGATGGCCAGCGGACTCGCGGACAGGGTTGCCTGTGGTGGCTCGGGCTCGGGGGCTTTGGACCGGATGATCGTGCCGCTCGGGAGCATCACGAACTTGGCTTGGAGGGGCTGGCTTTGTGCCTCGGTTGGGTGGGCGACGGCGGCCGTGGGCTTGACGAAGTTCGAGCCGAGCGCCGGACCCCATGCGGCGGCGGTCGCCAGGACGCCGATGGCCGCGAACGTGGCGGCAGCGGTCGTGGCGACGACCATCCTGTAGAGCAGCAGGGCGGCTCCGAGGCCGAGCAAGGCTCCGATGCCGACCCCGGCGGCGAGAGGGGGCTGGTTCTCGGCACCTGAACCGGCCGCGCTCACCATCAGCGCGAATCCTGCCCCGGCGCCCAGGACCGCACCTGTGAACGCCGCCGCGGGTTTCATCAGTTTCGCGCCGAAGAGCCAGAGGGCGACTCCGACCAGCGCGGCGACGGCGGCGGCGACGAGGCCCAGCCCGACGGACGCCTGGTCCGCGAACCCGGCCAGCGGGTCAGCCCCGGCGGCAAGCCCGGCGGCGTCAAGAAGTTGCGGCGAGAATCTCCCCTGCACGATGATACTGTTCGGCAACGGCGGGCTTCTGTTTCGTGGCGGTTCGCTCAAGTGCCTCGACCAAGTTGCGGGGGTGGCCGATAAGGGGGTACCCCATAGGACGCGTACCGACTGGCTGAACTTTGGCGGTTCGCGCCCGAAGCGATCCACATGGCCAAGAAACGGGCGAAAAAAAAGGCATCGAAGAGCCGTCCGCGCGGGCGGAAGGGATCGGAGCGGTCGCGCGGCGTGGAGGGGAGCACTCCCATTCCGGCGAGTGAGCGACCGCGCGACACCGCCGCGCTGGCCGAGTTGCGACGCAAGATCGACCGGCTCGACGCCGCGCTCGTGAAGATGCTCAACGAGCGCTCTCGGCTGGTGGTGCAGGTCGGGCGGCGCAAGCGCGGCTCGGGCATCCCGATCTACGCGCCGCACCGCGAGGCGGAGGTGCTCGAGCGGGTGCTGCGGGCGAACCGAGGGCCGCTGTCCGGCCGCACAATCGAGGCCGTCTACCGCGAGTTG
This sequence comes from Phycisphaerales bacterium, assembly GCA_035443945.1. Classification (GTDB taxonomy): domain Bacteria; phylum Planctomycetota; class Phycisphaerae; order Phycisphaerales; family UBA1924; genus CAADGN01. The sequence continues at coordinate 32,519 of DAOMNQ010000003.1, forward strand.
ATGAGCGGCTCGTTCTCTCTCGAACAGCCCTTGAGAATCGGGTATCTCGGCCCGCCGGGGTCGTACTCGCACCTGGCGGCGGTCCGGCAGTTCGGGTCGTCGGTGGCGTATGAGGATTTGCACGAGATCGCTGGTGTGTTTACGGAGGTCCGGCGCGGGCACGTGGACTACGGGTTGGTGCCGATCGAGAACTCGACCGGCGGCGGGATCGTCGAGGCGCTCGACGCCTTCCAGCGCAACGCGGGCGAGGTGTGGGTGTACGCCGAGGTGCAGTTGGCGGTGCACCACGCCCTGCTCGCCAACTGCGAGCCGAGCGCGATCCGGCGGATTCACTCCAAGCCCGAGGTGTTCAGCCAGTGCCGGACCTGGCTGGCGACGCAGTACCCGCAGGCGGAGCAGATCACCGCGGCCAGCAGTTCGCGGGCGGCGCAGACTGCGGTGGAGGAGAACCGGGTGGCCGAGTCGATCGGCGCCCAGCCGGGTTCGGCGGCGATCGGGTCCGAACTGGCCGGCAGCCTCTACGGCCTGAAGCCGCTGTTCGCCCGGATCGAGGACAACCCGAACAACATCACGCGGTTCTTCGTCATCAGCCGTCACCGGGCCAAGCGGTCCGGCGACGACAAGACCTCGATCATGTTCAACACGGCGGACAAGCCGGGGGCCTTGGTGGAGGTGCTGGGGGTCTTCCACCGGGCGGGCATCAACCTGTCCCACATCGACAAACGCCCGAGCGGCCGGACAAACTGGCAGTACACCTTCTTTATTGATGCCCAGGGGCACCGGGACGACCCCGGGATGGCGGCCGCGATCCGGGAGTCGGAGACGCACTGCCGGGAGTTGTTCGTGCTGGGAAGTTACCCCCGTTCGCGTCGGATCCTGTAGTCCCGGGTCGGGTTTCGGGAGGGGGCTTGGCGCGGGGGCGGAACTCTGGTATGGTGGGGTGCGTAGGGGCCTGACAGACGCGGGTCCGCGCGGACCCGCTGACCTGCTGCACCGCCGGGAGAACGGCCGACGACCCCCGCTTGTCGTCGGTGCCCGGCCGAAGGGTGCGGCCCCGAAGGCCGAGTTGTGCGATGTCGCCGTTTGGCATAGCCTGTGGCCTCTCCGCCCGTCGCGAGCATGGGTGCGCGCGGGGACCGTTCCGGCGCGAGCCGGGGGGGCATGGGCGGAGCGCCAGACTCGACCGACCCGCACGGCTCGGTGAGCGTTGCGGGGAGTCGCCGGCCGGCGTGCAGGAGCGTCGGCCCGCGTGTGGAACGGTCCCGGACCATTGCTTGAGTGATCAGGAGTCGCCATGAAGGGCTCTCGTCGAAACCGCCGGTCGATCCGTTCGCTGCTGGGTTCCGTGGGCGCGACGCGCCGGCGCGAGGTGCGCGTGCGGGAGTGCGACTTCGAGCGTCTCGAAGAGCGCAAACTGCTGTTCACGCTCACGGTCACACCGGACGTGGTGGACCCCGCGACGGGTCTGGGGCAGGTGACCGCACACTGGGCCTACTTCCGTCCCTACATCACGACGGACATCACGATCGACGCTCCCGACGACCCCGAGACGGTGGAGGAGGACTTCAACGACGAGGCCGCGGGCGGCATTCCGCAGAACTTCACCTTCCTCGAGTCCGAAGTTCGGGTGCTGCACAACTTCGCCCCGACCACGAACTTCCGCATCGCGCAGATGCCGGGTGGCGAGCAGGACGATCTGGGCATCCGCGTCGTGGCTGTGGGGGGGCAGTTCTGGCAGTTCGACCTGCCGAATATCGGCATCTTCGACACCTTCTCGATCGACATCGTGGACCCGGACGGGTTCGGGCTGGTCCCGTCGCAGTTCAGGGTGCTGGCCTCGTACTACCTCGTGGACGGCAGCATCGCGACGGACGTCTTCACCGGCAACTCGCTGCTCGCGCTCATTCAGAACGCGAATCAGAACGAGCGGGCGAACGGGATCGGCCGTCTGGTGCTGAACAACAACCTCGCGGGCCAGGACGTCAACTTTGCGCGGGTGCGCTTCGAGACGGTGGGATCGGGGAACATGTTCCTCGACAACATGGAGTTCGTCCTGCCCTCGAGCGAGTTGGCCGAGCTGGTCGATGGGCGCGTGCAGGGCATCTCCGCCAGGCTGACCGGCCCCGTCGGAGCGAGCGTCTCGTTCTTCGACCTCTATGACCGTGCGATGATCAACACGCTGCGCCTGGGCATCCCCGCGAACGCCGACTTTGCGCTGGGCGATCCGGACGCGGACGGCGTCCCGAACTTCAACGACGGGATCGGCCGGATCGTGTTCGCCAACACGGACTCGCGGACGTCGTTCAACATGATCGGCGGCGAAGTCACAGCCGTTGATCAGCCGACGCCCGGCAACGACCGTTTCGAGAACGGGTTCGAGTACTTCATCACGGACTCGATCGAGGGCTTCTACGACGATTTCGAGTCGTCCTCCGTCCCGTTCGGGTACACGTGGTACGTCGAGCCGGGCGGCGGCCTGAACGTCGAGGGGCTGCCCCCCGGCCCCGGCTCGGTCATCATCGGCTCGCCGTTCGTGCGCAACAACGCGAGCGCCAACCTGTACAACCCGCTCGGACCGGCGGCGGGCAACATCGTCACGACCGGCTTCAGCCGCCCGGACCAGGGCATCTTCGTCCTGAACGGGGCTTCGATCGGGTCGGTGCTCGTGCACGGCATCCTGCACGGCTCGTCGCAGTTCACGGGCGCGGTCGAGCGCCTTGCGATCGGCTACCTCGTCGGCTCGATCAACGTGGCGGGCGACCTCGGCTCGCTCACCTCAGGCACAGACACCGGGATGTGGGCGGCGGACCCGGGATACACGCCGCCCTTCACGATCAACAACTTCTACAAGTCCAACGCGGAACTCGTCGTCGGCCGGACGGTGGGAGAGATCGCGATCGCGGGCCGCTCCGTGATCGACGTGACGGTTCTGGGCGACCTCAGCGACCCGGTCAACCGCCCGCCGCACGAGATCCTGAACTACGTCGAGCGCGAGCACACCTTCGGGATCGCCGCGGACGCCGACCCACGCACGACGATGCGTGCGATGCTCAACTCCTTCCTGCTGACCGACGCGAGCGACCCGTTCCTGCTGGGCAACCGGCAGAGCGCGGCGTTCGGCCTGGGCACCTACCGCAACGACTCGATCATGTCGGCGGAGTGGATCGGGTCGATCGGCACCGCCGTGCGCGTGCTCGGCGAACTGGGCTTCGGCGACACCATCAACGCCGACGACCAGGTCGACGTCTTCGCCTTCGCCAGCGACGCCGCTCAGCCCGTGGTGCTGCAGGTTGACGCGGTGGACACGGACCTGCTCTTCCGCATCGTGGACGAGCAGGAGCGCACGTTCGTGGCGTCGCGCTTCACGCGCAGTTTCGAGGAATCGCAGTTCCTGCGGTTCGACCCTCCCGCTCCGGGCGTGTACTACCTCGTCGTCTCCGGTGTCGGGATCGCCTCGGCCACCGACGACAACACCCAGACCGGCTTCGGGTACGCGGCCACGCTCACGGGCCTGACGCCGACCACACTCGGCGCCTACCGCACCGGCGGCGGGAACGGCAACACCGGCACGAACCCGCCCGGCCTGTCGAACGGCGTCACCGTGCTCAACGGCAGCGTCGGCTCGTTCCGCTTCGGCACCGGGTACTGGCCGAGCGCCAACGGCGGCGACAGCGAAGCGACGGAGACGTTCAACCCCCGCGGCGTGAGCGAAGACAACCCCCTCTCGCACAACCTCGCCAGCGGCACCTTCAGCGTCAAGGGCACGCTCTTCGACGTGACGGCCGGGCGTGACGTCCGCGGCTCTGCGGCCGCGCCCGTCAACTTCGTCGTGGGCGGCGACTTCGGACAGTTCCACACCGGCCTCAACCCGGCCTTTGGCGCGCAGAACGACGGCCTGGTCGGCGACGTGGTGTGGACCGAACTGCGCGTCGCCGGTCGCATCGCCATGCTCGACTTCCGCGGCGCGGTCGGGTACGACCAGATCTCGGAGACCGAAAGGGCGCTCTTCCCCCTCGGCGCAAACGTCATCACGGGCACCGCCGGCGGCGACGGCAGCATCGGCATGATCCGCGTCGGATCGCACGTTCTCGGCGGCACGATGCTCCTCACCACGCCCCCCGGCTCGACCGTCGGCGGCATGCTCGTGAGCCAGGACATCGCCTTCGATCCAGGCGACCCGGAGATCGGCATCTGGCTGGGGGACAATCGCGGCATCGTGGCAACGACCGGCTCAGGTTCCGACGTCAGGTTCGTCGACTTCCCCCGCATCGACGTCGGCAACACGCTCAACTCGAGGGTCGAGATCATCGGCGGGCAGCCCATCGAACTCGTCGACGACGGCGGCGGGCGCGTCCGCATCGAAATCCTCGGGCTGCCCACGGGGGCGATCGGCGGCATCATCCGCTACCTCCCCATCGATGTCTCGCAGGGCGTCGCCATCGCCCAGATCGACCAGGTCGATCTCACCGGCGGCCGCCAACTGCTCATCACCTCCACCGGCGACCAGGGCGGCGGCAACGCGCTCGCGCCGATCTCGATCGGGCGAATCAACATTGTCGGCGCGGACGGCGCGGCGGCCATCGGCATCCGCGGATCGGTCGAGGTGGACGTGTGGCGCATCGTCCAGTCCGGCGGCGAGCGGCTCCAGGCGATCACCAACGAGACGCCGCGAGGCGACATCGTCGCGATCGACGTCGTCGGTGTGGACACGATCGACATCCGCACCGGCACGCTCGGGCGCACGCAGGTCTCGGCGTGGGGGCCGAGCCTCATCGGGCCGTTCCTCGGCGTGCAGGGCGGGAAGAACACCGCCGTCGGAGGGCCGCTCGGCATCGACCAGGGCAGCATCGACGGCGACTGGGCCGGCGGCCTGCACCGTCCCGTCACGAACGTCGACAACGCGCCGGGGACGGCCTTCCTCGACGACATCGGCGGACCGTTCGACGGCTACCTGAACGGGCTGGTCGCCCGCACCGGCGACGTGCTCAACGTGAACGTGGGCGGCTCGATCGGCGACGTCATCCTCCAGGACCAGAACGCCACGCTCGTCAGCGTCCGACCCAACTTCGACCGCTCCGTCCCCGCGGGCGAGTTCGAGGGCATCGTCGGCGTGCTCTACGCGACCATCATCGGCGACGTGAGCGTCGGCATGGGCATCCAGAACACGCGGCACTCGCCGCTGGCCACCGCCGGCATCTTCGCGGACGATGAGATCCGTCTCGTCACCGCCGAGGCGGGGATCCACCCGGGCGCGTTCATCTCCGCACCGATCATCGCGCGGAACTCCGTGCCCGGTACCGTCGGGCCTGGCAACCAACTGGACGCCCAGGGGATCGGCACGATCCGCCTCCGCGGCGCGAGCATGATCGATGCGCACGCCAGCGCGGAACTGCTGGACGGCTTCTGGCTCTCCCTCATCTACGTGGACCCGCTGCTGCTGACGGGCAACGTGAACCTCATCGACGGACTGAACGGGAACCTCTTCCGCACGACGGTCCGGGCGGACATCATCAACGACGTCCGACTCCAGGACGGCTTCTTCGACGCTTCGATCCTCGACGCCTGGACGCGCATCTTCCGCGTGCAGGCCTCCGGCTACCGCAACAGCACGACCCAGGGGACGGAACTGGAGTTCCACCCGGCCGAGATCCTCAGCGGCGGCGAACTCGACCGGCTCTCGACCTTCGGTGCCGCGGGCGACTACAGCGACATCCGCATCGACGTCTTCGGCTGGATCGTCAACGAGATCTCGGGGCGGAACTTCACCCGCGTGGTTCTCGACGTGAACAACCACATCCCCCGCTTCCGGGCCACCGGCGTCATCGCCGCGAGCGCCTTCACGGCCGGCAACATCCAGAACCTGGACGCCAAGGCGATCCGCACCAGCGAGATCGTCGTCTCCGGACCCATGGAGCGAGTCTCGGTCAGCGACGACATTTACAACACGTTCTTCGCCGTCACCGGACCCCAGGGCCAGATCGACAACATCACCGCGCGCACGCTCTTCAGCGGCGGCGTCTCCTCCTCCGGGCCGATCGGCACGATCAGCGTGACCGAGGGCGATCTCGCCATCCACGTCGCCACGGACACGTCGCGCGGCACGGTCGGCACGCTCTCGGCCGCCCGCGACCTCCGCATCACCGCGGACGTGCGCCGGAGCATCAACAGCCTCACCGCCGGCCGCCACATCGGCGACCGAAACAAGCCGGGCATGATCGTCGTCCGGGGTGCGCTGCCCACCGTCACCGCGGGCGGCCAGTTGTACTCGGACATCCGCGCCGGCGAGACCATCGGCACGGTCACGCTCGGACTGGTGCCGAACCGCCCAGGCGACAACCTCCTCGGCCGCGGCTCGATCTACGCCGCCGCACGCATCGGCACGGTCAACGTGACGGGCGACTTCGCGGGAGGCGTCGTCAGTTACTCCGGCGGCATCGGCGCGGTCAACATCCACGGCGGGTCGTTCCTCCCCACGGCCAGCGTCATCGCCTATGACGGGCACGTCGATTCGGTGGTCGTCAACGCGGGCAACTTCTACGGGCGAGTCCACGCCGACTGGATCGTCCTCTCCGTCCAGGTGCTCGGCACCGAGGACGGCGTCTTCGGCGACATGGGCGTCAACCCCTTCCGGTCCGCCGCGACCCCGTACGACGCCTTCCGCAACCAGTTGCCGCCGGGCATGGTCCAGGGCACCGCGATCCAAGGCCCGTCCATCACAGCGGGCTGGAACATCGGCAACGTCCTTGTCGACCGCGGCTCCGTCTTCGAGGCCACGATCAAGGCCGACTACGCCATCGGCTTCCTCACCATCGGCGGCGACCTGCGCAACGACGAACTCACCACCGCCACCGGCTCCGTCATCGCCGCGGGCGACTCCATCCACGCCGTCGCCGTCGGCGGCAGCGTCATGGACGCCCTGATCATCGCGGGCGTGCGAGACTTTGGGCAGGACGGCCGCCCCGGCGGACGCGGCATCGCAAACCGCGACTCCACGCAGTCCGGCTTCGTCAATGCGGTCAACGTCGGCGGCGCGATGGTCCGCTCGAAGGTCGTCGCCGGCATCTGGCACGGGCCGGACGGCGTCTACGGCTCCTCCGACGATCGCACCGAGCCGGGCGTCTCCTACGTCGCCGAGATCAACGTCGCCGGCGACGTCTTCGAGTCGATGGTCGTCAGCGAGGGCATCGCGCCCGGCGCAACGGCCGGCGGCCGCCTCGGCGTGCTCGGACCCGCGCTCCCGGTCAATCACACCAACGCCGCACCCTCCCTGGTCGGCACGCCCGTCCCCTCGGGCGGCTCGCTGGACTTCGCCACCGCGACCAACAGCGGCACGATCTTCTTCTCCGGCCCCGGCGCCGTGTCGTTCGATTCAGCGACCAACCGCGTGATCCTCTCGGGTACCACCGAGGCGTCATCGGTGATCGTTACCTCCACCACCGGCGCGCTGGTCAACTTCGACGTCGTCTCCACGAACTTCTCGTCCATCGGCCTGCTGCGCATCGAGGCCACCCTCTTCGGCGACTCCGACGTCTACATCGACCACTACGCCGTCCGCATCGAACTCGGCAACGACGAGGGCACGGGCGACGTGACCATCGGCCAGCACCTCGACACGCTCATCGCGGGTCACTTCCGCAACGGCACGATCTCCGCCAAGAACGCCGCTTTCATCACCATCCTCGGCGAGTTCGGCGACAGCGACCCCGACGAGCGGGGCGAGGTTCTCATCGACGTCTTCACCACGGGGTTCGTCACGTTCGGCGGCACGATGCGCGGGCACGTCAACGTCGACCGCGTCGCCACCTCGATCGCGCTCGGCGCCCCCATGAGCAGCGGCGTCGTTCGCTCCGGTTCCGCCATCGGATCGTTCACCGCGCCCTCGCTCCTCCGCTCGTTCGTTTCGGCGCGCGATTTCCTCGACGGCGTCAGTGTCGCGGGCGACGTGGTCGAGACCTCCATCATGATCGGCGGCGACCTCGGCCGCGACGCCGAGATCGGGGGCACGGGCGACGGCGCGGACCTCGCCACCACCGGCTTCGCAGGCCCCGTGAACATCGGCGGCAGCATGATCCGCTCGAACGTGGTCGCCGGCTTTGCGCGCGGCGCGGACGGCTACTTCGGCACCAGCGACGACTCCCTCGCCAGCGGGCGGTCCGTCCTCGCTCGGGTCGGCGTCGGCGGCGCCATCCAAGGCTCCAACCGCAACACCGAGTCCTATCGGATCTCGTCCACCGGCGATCTCGGCGCGGTGACGGTCGGCGGCGCTCCCGCGGCCAACAGCGAGAACTTCCAGATCACCAACCCCCGCCACACGCCGCTGCCCATCCAGGTCCGCACGCTCGCCGTCTCGGAGCAGAGCCGCGTCTATACGGCGAATCTCACCTTCAACCAGCCGATGGACTCGTCCAGTTTCTCCGCGGGCCTGTCGGTCTCGGAGGTGCGCGGCTCGGGCGAGATCGAGATCCGACTCGTAGAGGGGATCGACTACACCCTCAACTACGTCCCGCAGTTCAACCAACTCGAAGTGGTCTTCGAGCGCGCCGTCACCGAGCGCGACCTTCCGCAACTCGCCGGCGTGCCCGGTCCGGGCGTCTACCGCTTCGAACTCAACCCCGACAACGTCCGCTCCTCGCTCGCCCTGGCTCTGCTCGACGGGAACGGCGACGGCATGATCACCCCCGCCGAGCGTTACTCGCAGGACGACATCGTCGGCGACCCCGGCGACAAACTCGACGCCTTCGCCGGACCCGTCTTCGTGCCCGAGCCGACCACCGGCGTCATCCGCCGCATCGACTTCTACCCGCCCGTCAACCTCGACATCGTGCTGGACGACAACCACGCGCCGGACGGCCTGCCCACGCCGAACCGTCCCTTCACGCTGCGCGGCTCTATCGGCGACCACCCCGACCACAACACCAACCTCTTCCGATTCCCCAACGACACCGACCTCTACCGGATCACGCTCCAGGCCGGTCAGATCCTCCGGCTCGGCGCGATGCAAGGTGCGGCGCTGTTCGCGGGGCGCGGGCTGATCAACCCCGACGGCGTGCTCGAGGGCGGGTTCGGTCCCAGCGATTACGCCGTTCCTCTCCCCGCCCCTGTCGGCGCGGAGACCGACGCCACCTTCGGCGAGGCCTTCCTCATCAAACGCACGGGCGTCTACCACATCCTCGTCGCGAACGTGGGCACGTTCGCTTCAAACTTCGTCCCCAACATCGCGTCCTCTCCGGGCGGCGTCGGCGACTACAACTTCACCGTCGAGGTCTTCGACGACGGGAACTCGGGCTTCAACGCCACCTCGAACGCCGGCAACGCGGAGCCGCTGGTGAACGCGCCGGCGCCGATCACCTTCGCCGGCGCGGACGGCGTCTTCGGCACGCCGGACGACCTGACGACCCGCGTCATCGGAGACTTCACATTCACCATCAGCGCGGGCGCGGATGGCGTGCTCGGCACGGCGGACGACTTCGTCACAGGCTCGAACAGCGACGCGTCCGTCACCGCCTTCACCGACACCGCCGGCCGCCAGATCGTCAACGTCGAGGCCGCGATCGGGCCTCGCGGCTCCTTCGGCCTGCCCTCGAACGTCACGCCTGACGTGGACGTCTACGCCCTCAACGGCGGCAACCCCATCGCTGCCGGCTCGCGCGTCCGGGTCACGCTCAAACTCAACGAACTCGGCGCGGACCTCGGCAGCCGCCACCCCGTCACCTTCGAGAACTTCAGCGGCGGCGTGCAGTTCGGCATCTTCGACATCACCACCGCCTCCGACGTCGACGACGGCCTGCTCGTCTTCTCGCCGTCGCGGTTCAGCCCGAACGGCTCCACGCCCGGCGAGTTCGCCCGCAACGGGGACTTCGCCTACGGGTACGACGCGAACGGCGACTTCTTCATCGACTTCATCGCGCCCGGCCGGCTCGAGCTCTCCGGCCAGCCCGCGAAGTACGCCCTCTACGTGCAGGGCATCTTCAACACCGATTACCGTCTCGAGGTCGTGACCGAGGGCGCTTCGCAGATCTCCAAGCGGTTCCAGAACGTCTACATCGAACTCAACGGCGGCGCGATCGACTGGCTCCAGGCCGGCGGACTCACCACGACGCTCAGGCCCTTCAACGCATCCGCACTCGGCTTCACGGGCAAGGCCGCCAACGGCCAGAGCGTGAACGACTACGTCACCACGCGGCTCGTAACCAACCTGCGCAACATCTTCTCCGCGGCCGTGGCCGACGCCGGACCGGACGGCGTCGTCGGCACCGCGGACGACGTGGTCGGCCTCGACGTGCGGTTCTCCACCAACCCCAACACCTTCGAGTTCCAGGACTATTCCACGATCTTCCTGACCACGACGGTCGATCCGATCACGCTCCTCTTCAGCCGCACCTTCGACTTCTTCTCCGAGTCCTACGGCTTCTCCTTCGGGTCCGACGGGTTCAACTCGTCCCGCACGGACGAGGGCGTCGTGTTCCTCCCGTCGCTCGCGCTGCTGGGTTACTCGCCCTCGCCGGACGGCCTCGACGCGTTCGTGCAATCGCTCACGGCCGCGGTCGGACGCCGTGTCGGCGAGATGCTCGGCCTGCGCGTCAGCGGCGACTACGACCCGTTCGGCGAGGAGTTCGACCTCATGGCCGCCAACTCCGTCTCCGACGTCCCCGGCTCGCAGGGTTCCTACTCGCTGCCCGCCACCGGGCGTGCGCTCTCCAACGCGGCCGACACCGTGCTGGATACCGACTTCTTCCTCGGGCGCCAGAACGCCAGCCTGCTGCTGGGACGATACGTGCGGCCGCAGTAACCCCCGCAAACCCACGGGCACTCCACCGGGCCGGTGCGCAAGCGCCGGCCCGTTTCTTGTCAAGACAGACACTCCGGAACAAGGGGTTTCCCTCGCAAAGAGAGTGGTAGTGTCGTCGATTTCCGAGACCGGCTTCGAGAGTGGACCGTGATGTGGTACATTGCCCGTGCCGCGTGGTCTGTCGCCGTGCGGGATGTTGTCGATCGCCCGTCCCCCGGGACGGGTGTTGAGTGTGAGTGTCACCCGAGTGAAGGAGCATGCAGGGATGAACCGTCAGTTGAAGATGGCGTTGATCGGTCTGGCCTCCTGTCTCATGCCGGCGGCGGCGTCCGCCCAGTTCCTGGGCATGGCGGACGGCCCGATGGAACTGGGGCACGTCGCGGACGAGTTGATCATCGGGTTCGATCACGTGCCGACCGAGAAGTCGGTGGCGATGATTTCGGTCCTGGCCGAGGTGGTGGGGTGGAAGGAGACTCGGCATCCGCAGTGGTCGAAGCACGACCCCGCGCAGCCGCACCCGCTGTCGAGGGTGCGCGTCGCGAAACTCGCCGAAGGGGTTGATGTCGCCGAGCTCGCGCAGCGCGTCTCGCAGTTGCCCGGCGTGCGCTACGCCGAGCCGAACGGGCACACGGTGCTGGCGCTTGTTCCCAACGACCCGCGCTACAACGAGCAGTACGGCCCGAAGATCGCCAAGTTCGAGGGCGCATGGGACATCACCATGGGCACCCGCGACGTCGTGATCGCCGTCGCCGACACCGGCATCTCCTGGACGCACGAGGATCTCCAGGGCGTCTACTGGGCCAACGCCGGCGATCCGTGCTGCAACGGCATCGACGACGACGGGAACGGCTTCATCGACGACTACCGCGGCTGGGACTTCATGAGCAACGACAACAACCCGCAGGACGGGAACAGCCACGGCACGCACGTCGCGGGCACGATCGCCGCGGGTCTTCACAACGGGAAGGGCGTGGCGGGCATGGCGAACGTGACCATCATGCCGCTGCAGGTCTTCAACTCGGGGGGCGGCGGCACGTGGGAGGCGATCGCGTACGCCATCTATTACGCGGTCGACAACGGCGCCCACGCCCTGAACTACTCCGGCGGCGGCGGCGGCGGTGCGCAGATCCTCGCGGACGCGTGCGTGTACGCGCACCAGAACGGGATGCCGGTCATCGCGGCCGCCGGCAACTGGGGCAGCCAGTCGCCCTTCTACCCGGCCGCGTACCCCGAGGCGATCGCGATCAGCGCCACCAATGCCAGCGATAACCGGCCGAGTTGGTCCAACTTCGGCAACTGGATCGACGTCGCCGCGCCGGGCGAGGACATCATCTCGTGCAACTACGCCAACAACTCCGGCTACATCTACATGTCCGGAACGTCGATGGCAACGCCGCACGTCAGCGGCCTGGTCGCGCTCATGTACTCGCGCAACCCCAACCTTACCGACGTGGAAGTCCGCCAACTGCTCCGCGACAACGCCGACGACCTCGGCACGCCGGGCTTCGACATCCACTACGGCTGGGGTCGCATCAACGCCGCCAGGACCGTGCAGAACACGCCCAGCCCCTGCTACGCAGACTGCAACGGCGACACGATCGTCAACTCGCAGGACGTGCTCTGCTACCTGAACCTCTACACGTCGAATGATCCGCAGGCCGACTGCAACGGCGACACGATCATCAACACGCTCGACGTGCTCTGCTTCCTGAACCTCTACAACGCCGGCTGCAACTGATCGCACCGCAACACCATCGTCCGAACACCCCCGCGCTCGTGGCGGGGTTTTTTCGTGGGTTCTCGGGCGGTTGGTCGGGATCAGCAGCGGGGCTGGTCGATGAGGACCGGGATCAGGTCTCCACCCACGCCGACACTGCGCTTGACCGTGCCGTCGTCGAAGAGGATGAGAATCTCGGCGGCGCGGAGCGGGCGGGGACGCGAGCCTTCGGCTCCCCGGATGCCGACGATCACGCGCGGCCCGTCGCGCTCGGCAGAGTACGTCGTCAGCAGGTAGTCACCGTCGCGGTATCCGAACCCGTCGCCCGCGTCCTCGTAGAGCGTGCCTTCCGCGTGCCCGTGCCGGTCGAGCGAGATGACCAGCGTGATCGGGTCCAGGGGCTTCTCGCCGCTGAACTGGCGCACGGGGCCGAGCGGCACGATCGCTCCCTCGCGCACGAAAAGTTCAGGCAGGTCGTGGTGCGAGGCGTGGGCAGGCTCGAACGCTCGCCAGCGGCCGTGCGGCATCGGGTCGCGGCAGCCGTTCTCCGGGTCGCGCGACGCCCGCACCAGCACGTCGCGCCCGAGCAGGAACGAGTCCTCGGCCGATCGCAGCGACGGGTCGGTCGGGTCGGCGAAGAAGAGCGGCCGCATCACCGGCAGGCCCGTCTCCGCGGCCTCGCGGAAAACGGTGTAGAGATACGGCAGCAGCCGGTAGCGCCGTTCGAGGGCGAGCCGGCAGACCCGCTCGCACTCCTCGCCGAACGACCACGGCTCATGGCGCTGCGTGCCCTTGTCGGAGTGGGCGCGGCTGAAGGGGAGGAGCGACCCGATGCCCATCCACCGCTGGAAGAGACGCGCATCCGAGTTCTCGGAGAAGCCGCCGATGTCGCACCCGGCGAAGGGCTGCCCCGAGAGGCCGAGGTTGAGGATCATCGGGATCGTCCAGCCGAGGTGGTCCCAGGAACTGGTGCTGTCGCCGGTCCACATGGCGGCGTAGCGCTGGCCACCGACGAAGTTCGAGCGCGTCAGCACGAAGGGACGCCGCTCGGGGCGGGCGCGGAGCATGCCCTTCTTCGTGGACCGGATCATCAGCATCCCGTAGACGTTGTGGTAGCGTGCGTGCGTGCCCGGCCCGCCCATCTCCGCGTCGGCGCGGTGAACGCAATCGACCGGCATGGTGCGTCCCGGCCCGTCGAAGATGGCCGGCTCGTTCATGTCGTTCCACAGGCCGTCCATGCCGACGGTGGTGGCGAATGTGTCGATGAGGTCGGCCCACCAATGGCGGGTCGCGCTGCGTGTGTAATCCGGGAACGCGCACGCACCGGGCCAGACGGTGCCGCGGTATTCTCGTCCCTCGGCGTCGCGCACGAAGTGGTCACGCTCCACGCCGTCGGCATAGGTCGGGTCGGCCGGATCGGCGACGATGCCCGGGTCGAGGATGAACACCGACCGGAACCCCCGCTCCGCGAGCCGCTGCACCATGCCGGCCGGGTCGGGGAATCGCTCCTTGTCGAAGGTGAAGTCCCGGAATCGGTCCATGTAGTCGATGTCGAACCAGATTGCATCGCACGGGATGCGCCGGCGGCGGAACTCGGCCGCTACTTCGAGCGCCTCCTCCTCGGTCATGTACGAATACCGGCATTGGTGATAGCCGAGCGACCACAGCGGCGGCAGGTCCATCTTCCCGGTGAGCGCTGCCAGTTCGCGCAGCACACCCTCCGGCCCGGGCGCATCGATCACATACACCGCGGGCGCGTACCCGTCCGCCTCGAACAGAATGCCCTCGGCCAGGTCGATGCCGACGCGGTGGGTGGTGTCCACAAGAACGCCGAACGCGGTGCCGTCCTGCCGCACACCGAGCACCCAGGGGTGGGACTGGTAGAGCGAGCGCGTGGTGGAGTCGTAGTTGTAGGCGTCGGTGTTCCAGGCGATGGTGTGGCGGCCGTTGCGCAGCAGCGGGCCGGCGACTTCGCCCGTGCCGTACAGGCTCCACGAGTGGTCCGACTCGATGCGGATGAGGTGGCGGTCCTCGAAGCGGGCGAAGCAGGGGCGGGGCGAGAACGCTTCCGCGACAGAGCCGCGTGCCTCGGCCGGGGCGGCGAGCGCGAACGAAGGCGGGATCGAGTCGGGCGCGTCAGGGGCACGGAAGCGCGCGGTGCGCTCCCCAACCATCACCGGCTGGGCGTCGTGGCTCCACGCGAGCGTGGGCAGTTCTTCGAGCGAGCGTTTCGGCGACAACGACAGAATCCCTTCACGGCGCCGAGGCAGGGGCGTCCGACCCCCGGGGCTGCCGGCCGCGCTCCCCGCGACCGGTTCAGTTCTATCGACCAGCGCCGGCCCCCGGGTTGCCGGCACGGACGGGCAGTGTAGCCGAGGGGCTGCGCGGTTACCGAGCGGGCGGGCAATATCGTTCGTTGTTTGTTCGTACTCGGAACGCAGGCCGTACGTGAGCGGCGATCTTGATCGCTCGGGAGCCTGGGCTACAGTAGCCGTGGCTACATTTGCGCCGTCCCTTCCGGGGGCGGCCGAGGAGGCGCCGATGCATCGCCTGTTCGTGCTTGTGGCGGTCGTGGTCGCGGGGGTTTCGGCGGCGCTCGCCGGGGAGCCGCTGCGCGTGGTCGCGACGACAGGGATGGTCGCGGACCTTGTGCGCAACGTGGCGGGGGAACGCGCGGAGGTGACGGGGCTGATGGGGTCGGGCGTCGATCCGCACCTTTACAAGGCGACGCGCACGGACACCGCCGCCCTCATGCGGGCCGACCTTGTCTTCTACAACGGGCTGATGCTGGAAGGCAAGATGTCCGACGCGCTCATCCGCGCTGCCACCGCCGGCCGCAAGGTCTACGCCGTCACCGAGTTGCTCGACGAGTCCGACCTGCTCGAGCCGGAGGAGTTCGAAGGTCAGTACGACCCGCACGTGTGGATGGACCCGTCGGCGTGGTCGCGCGCCTTTGTCGTCGTGCGCGACAAACTCACCGAGGCCGACCCCGCCGGCGCGGAGCACTATCGCTCCAACGCCGAGCGATACGCCGAGACCCTGCGTGAACTGGACGAGTACGCGCAGCGCGTCCTCTCCAGCGTGCCCGAGGAACGCCGCGTGCTCGTCACGGCGCACGACGCCTTCAACTACTTCGGCCGTCGCTACGGCTTCGAGGTCGTCGGCATCCAGGGGATCAGCACCGAGTCCGAGGCGGGGGTGCGCGACATCGAGCGCATCGTCGGCCTGATCGTGTCGCGCCGCATCCCCGCCGTCTTCGTCGAGTCGACCGTCTCCGACCGCAACGTGCGAGCGCTCATCGACGGCGCTCGCTCGCGCGGCTGGACGGTCGCGATCGGCGGCCGCCTCTTCTCCGACGCCATGGGCACGCCCGGAACGTATGAGGGCACGTACCTCGGCATGATCGACCACAACGTCACCACGATCGCACGAGCGCTCGGCGGCGATGCGCCCGAGCGAGGCATGAGCGGCCGGCTCGCGGTGGGGGAGTAACCCGTGTCCCCGCTCCATGCCCCGAGAGTCCGGGCCGACTCGCTCGCCTCGCTCCCCGAGCACAGCGCGGACAGCCCGCTCGCCGTCCACGCGATGACCGTCGCCTACCACAGGCGCCCGGTGCTGTGGGACGTGGACTTCGACGCGCGGCCCCGCTCGCTCGTCGCCGTGGTCGGGCCCAACGGAGCGGGCAAGAGCACGCTCATCCGCGCGTGCCTCGGGCTTGTCCCCCTCGCCGCGGGGCGCGTCGAGTACTGGGGGCGTTCGTACCGGCAGCAGCGTCGGCGCGTCGGCTACGTGCCGCAGCGTGAGACGGTGGACTGGGACTTCCCCGTCTCCGCGCTCGACGTGGCCTGCATGGGTCGCTACGGGATGATCGGCTGGTGCCGCCCGGTGACGCGCCCGCACCGCGAGGCCGCGCTCGCCGCGCTCGATCGCGTCGGCATGGCGGACTACGCGAACAGGCAGATCAGCCAACTCTCGGGCGGGCAGCAGCAGCGGGTGTTCCTCGCCCGTGCGCTGGCGCAGGACGCCGAACTCTATTTCATGGACGAGCCGTTCGCGGGCGTGGACGCCGCCACGGAGCGGGCGATTGTCGAGGTGCTGAGGGAGTTGAAGTCGCGCGGCCGCACGGTCATCTGCGTCCACCACGACCTCCAGACCGTGGAAGAGTACTTCGACGACGTGCTGCTGCTGAACATGCGCGTTGTCGCGTGCGGCCCGGTCGCCGAGGCATTCACCGCCGAGAACCTGCGGCGCACCTACGGCGGGCGGCTCACGCTGCTGGACGAGGCGAGCGAGGCCGTGGCCCGCGCCGCGCGAGGTGAGTGAGCCGTGTCCGTCGCGCCCTCAACCGTCGAAGGCTGGCCAATGCAGGGTGTCACGTTCGACGAACTCTGGCGCACGCTCACACTCCAGGCCGGGCACAACGCCGCGATCGTCGTGCTCGGGGCCACACTGCTCGGCGTCGCGGGCGGTGTGGTGGGGTCGTTCATCGTGCTGCGCAAGAGGGCGCTGCTGGGCGATGCGCTGAGCCACGCGGCACTCCCGGGCATCGCCGGCGCGTTCATCGCCGCGACCCTGCTGGGCGTGCAGGGTCGCAGCCTCGGCGTGCTGCTGCCCGGCGCGGCCGTCGGGTGCGTGGCGGGCGTACTGGCAGTGCAGGCGATCGTCCGCTGGACGCGCCTGCGCGACGACGCCGCGATCGCCGCCGTCCTCAGCGTCTTCTTCGGCGCGGGCGTTGTGCTTCTCAGCGTCATCCAGTCCATGCCCACGGGCGACCAGGGCGGGCTGGCCTCGTTCATCTACGGCCAGACCGCGGCGATGAACGCACGGGACGCCATGCTCATCGGCGTCGCTGCCCTCGGGTCGATCGCGGCCGCCGCCCTGCTCTTCAAGGAGTTCCGCCTCGCCTGCTTCGACCGCGAGTTCGCGGCCGTGCAGGGCTGGCCGGTGGGCGCGATCGATCTCGCCATGACCGCACTGCTCGTCGTCGTCACCGTGATCGGCCTGCAGGCGGTCGGGCTGCTCCTCATCGTGGCATTGCTCATCGTTCCGGCGGCGGCCGCACGGTTCTGGACCGAGCGCCTCCGCGTCATGGTCCCGCTCTCCGGCGCGCTCGGCGGCCTGAGCGCATACGCCGGATCGTGCATCTCTGCACTCCTCACCAACGCACCGGCCGGGGCGATCATCGTACTTACCGCAGGCGCGATCTTCGCCGCCGGGATGCTCTTCGCGCCGTCGCGCGGCGTGGTGGCGGCTGTGCTCCGCCTGGCGTCGCTGCGGGTGCGGATCGCGGTCGATCACGCGCTCCGGGCCGCGCACGAGCGGGCCGAGGGAACCGGGACGCCGCCACCCGGCAGGGGGATCGCGCTCGCCCTGCGAGTGGGGGGGCTTGCCCGCATCGCGGACGACCGGGTCGAGTTGACGCCCCGGGGCGAGGAGCGGGCACGTCGCGTCGTGCGCGCCCACCGGCTGTGGGAGCAATACCTCATCGAGTACGCGGACGCCGCGCCGTCGCACGTGGATGTCTCGGCGGACGAGGTCGAACACGCGCTGCCCCCCGCCCTGATCGCGGAACTCGAAGACGCGCTGCGCCGGCGCTGGCTTCGGGTGACAAAAGGCGCGCCGGCCAGCCCGCACACGCTCGGCGGGGAGCACCAGGGGGGCGCGACGTGACCCCGTCCGTTCACGAGTTCCTCTCGCTCGACCTGCCGCCGATGCTCGCCGGCACACTCGCGGCCCTGTGCTGCGGCCTGCTGGGCAACTTCCTTGTGCTGCGCCGCCTCAGCCTTATGGGAGACGCCGTCGCCCACTCCGTGCTGCCGGGCATCGTCGTTGCCTTCCTCGTCGCCGGGACGCGTGCATCGCTGCCGATGTTCATCGGCGCGGCAGCCAGCGGCCTCGTCGCCGCCGCGCTCATCGAAGTTGTGCGGCGCTACGGCCGGGTCGAGACCGGCGCGGCCATGGGCGTGGTCTTCACCGTTCTGTTCGCGCTCGGGGTGCTGCTGATCGAGCGGGCCGCGGCGCGCCACGTTGATCTCGATGCCGACTGCGTCCTGCACGGCCAGCTGGAGACACTGTTCTGGTTCCCGCCCGAGGGATCGACCGAGTTCTGGCGTCTGAGCACGCTCGCGGCGCTGCCCAGGCAGGTATGGGCTCTCGTGCTGGCCACGTGCGTCACCATCGTCTTTGTCGCCGCGTTCTTCAAGGAACTGCGCCTCGCGGCGTTCGATCCGGCGCTGGCGTCGTCGCTCGGAGTCGGCGCGGGCCTCATGCACTACGCCCTGATGGCGATGGTGGCGGCGGCGGCCGTCGCGTCGTTTGAGGCCGTCGGGTCGATCCTCGTCATAGCGATGTTTGTCTGCCCGGCGGCGACGGCGCGCCTGCTCACCGACAGGTTACTGCCGCAGATCATCGTGAGCGCTGTCGCGGCGGTTCTCTCCGGTGTCGGGGGGTACGTACTCGCGTCCTTCGGCCCGGAGTGGATCGGCATGTCCAATGCCGTAAACGCCGCGGGCATGATGACCGTCGTTTCCGGGTTGCTTCTCGTTGCGGCGGCCTTGTTCGGGCCTCGGCATGGCCTGCTGGCGCGTTGGCGCCGGCAGGCGAGGCTCGCACGCTCGATTGCGCACGAGGACATGCTCGGCCTCCTCTACCGTGCCGAGGAGTTGCGCGGTCCCGGGACCGCGGTCGCGCCGGCGGACATCCGGCGTGCCATCGACGCGGGGGGGGCGACTCGCCGCGCCCTTCGCGCCGCGCGCCGCGCCGGAGAGATCGTGCATGCGCCGGAGGGTGTCCGCCTCGCCGACGCCGGGCGGACCCGCGCCCGCTCGCTCGTCCGCAGCCACCGGCTCTGGGAGACCTACCTCGTCAACGTCATGGGCCTGCGACCCGACCACGTCCACGCGACGGCCATGGACCTCGAGCACATGACCGATGCCGCGATGGCGACCCGCCTCGCCGAACGCAGCGGCGAGGGCCACGACCCGCACGATCGCCCCATCCCGCCCGTCTGACCGCCCGCGCACGGAAAAGGGCCGCCGCGGCGTTCGATCGAACGGCGCGGCGGCCCCGTTGTGGCTTCGGCTCGGACGGCCCGGTTACGGGCAGGCCGAGTTGTAGTCGTTCAGGAAGGCGATGAAGTCGAGCGAGTTGACGACGGTGTCGCCGTTCCAGTCCGCGCTCTTGTTCCCGGCGGTGTAGGCGTTCAGGAAGGCGATGAAGTCGAGCGAGTTCACGGTGCAGTCCTGGTTGAAGTCCGCCGGGCACAGCCGGTAGTCGATCGGCGTCAGGTCAACGCCGGTGTTGTTGCCGTTGTTGGAATCGTTCGTCACCGTCACGATGACACCGATGTAGTACGGCCGGGGAGTCAGGCAGGGGAGCGTGAGGACGTGCGAGAAGTTCTGCGTCCCGCCGGGGGGAAGGCTGGAGTAGTTGCGGGTTCCGATCGGCGTGTCCGCCGGAGAGATGACGGTGTTCGTCGAGGCGTAGAAGGTCGCGGTGTAGGCGCCCGTGGCGAAGTCGCCGTCGTTGACGTAACTGCCCGTGACGTTGATCGTCTGGCCGGGGTAGAACGTCCCGCTTGGGGCGTCGAAGGAGGCGACGCGCAGGTCGGGGGCCTGGACGATGAGTTGCACGGCCCGGCTGTAGGAGTTGCCGTTGTTGAACGTGTCGCGGAAGAGGACGTTCGCGTTGTAGGTTCCCTTGCTCAGGGCGTTCGCGTTCGAGTTCACCGAGAGCGAGACGTTCGCCGAGCCGGGGAACAACTGCGCCTTCGCGCTCGACGTGTTGAGCCAGGACGGGAGCGAGACCACCTCGTAGACGAGCCCGACCTGGCCGTTGTTGGTGAGCGTGTAGACGCGGCTCGAGGGCGAGAACGGCCCTCCGACCGGGCCGGTGATGACGTAGGTGCTCGAGGGCGTCACCGACGACAGGTTGCCCTGCGAGTAGACGCTCGTCGCGCCGACGTGCGTGCCCCAGTCGCCGGGCTTGGCGTACTCGGCGTACAGCCAGACCTTCGAGGGACGCCCGGGGATCGAGATGTTCGCGCTGTAGTCGCCCCAGTCCATCTGGCCGCCGAAGTAGTCTCCCCAGCGGAAGCCGCCGTAACTGCCCGTGCCGGTCTTCATCAGCGACGATGCGCTGCTGAACACGCCCTTGTTGTAGTCGACGTAGCGGATTTCCGCGTTGACGCTGCCGCTGGAGCGGGAGAAGACCCAGTACGCGCTGCCGGAGTAGTCGCCCGCGACGCAGGGCATCCAGTAGAACTGTCCGGTAGAGCCGAAGTTGGACTCGAACTCAAGCCCGTGCCCGACCGCGTCGAACTTGTAGAGGCGGCAGCGCGAGGTCGCGCCGCCCTCCCACGCGATCGAGTGGCCCGTGAACAACTCGATGCCGTTGCTCCCGAGCGTGTCGCCGGTGACCACCGCAGTCATCAGGCGGGTGTCGATCGTGTCGAGGGTCTGGCCGCTCGGCTGGGCCGCGTTCGGCGGCACGGCGTAGTCCGAGACGACCGTGTCCACGCGGGTCAGTGTGTTGGTGTTGAACGCGCCCTTGAGTTTCCAGATGGTCACGCGGTTGCCGCCGCCCCAGCGGGCGTTGGGGAGCACGGCGTCCACGTTCTGCCCGCTCTCCGACCACGACCACTGCATCTTGGCCGTTCGGGGAGTCTCGGTCGTGCTGCCGTCGGCGTTGGTGAGGTTGGAGAAACTGACGGGGAACACGGTCTGTGCGTTGTAGAGTTCGGCCTTGTTCAGGAAGCGCATCCGTGCCCAGCGGAAGCCCCCCGAGAACCTGAACATGTTGCCCGCCATGGAGATGGTCGTGTTGCTGTACCCGAGGTCGAAGTAGTCGGGCCAGGATGCGTCGCCGGTCCCCCCGTCCTGGACGGAGTTGATGTCGTACCACCACCATCCGCCCGCGCCCGGCGCGCCCCACGGGATGCTGTTCGAACTGACGATCACGGCGAGCGAAGCCTCCTGCGTCGCGGTGCGGCGCTTGTGATACAGCATGACCCACCGGCCGCTCCACGGATCGAAGATCACCTTCGGGTCAAAGAGCAGGTAGTTCTCGGAAACGCCCAGGAAGTCGTGGATGTCTCGGTAGAAGATCAACTCCCCCGCGCGGTCGAAGACCGCGAAGTCGTCGTTCGTGACGGTGACCACGTAGTCGTACCCCGTCGCGAGGTCGGGGTCGGGCGGCGTCAGCCCGTTCGGGCCGGGGCCTTCGAAGTTCTGCATCAGCGGTTGCGCACGCGACCACTCGCCCGTGTCGTCGTGCGCAGGCCCGTCGTTGAACCCGCTCGGGATGAAGAGTTCGCCGACATTCGGGCGAAGCCGGCGATTCGGCATCTCCTCCTCACGCCATCCGCGCTGCCCGTCCGGCAGACCGATGCCCCCGGGAGGCCCGAAGATCGGGCGTACGCCCACCGATTCCTCGCGGAACGAGCCGTCCTCGTACCGCTCGAACGGCACGTACCCGCTCCGGGTCGGCATGGGCGGCGGCTGGACAGCCTCACGCGGCGGCGGACCGGCCTGTTTCGTCGGTACGGCGACCTGGCCAAGCGTCGCGCTCGCGGCCCCGCCAAGCGCGAGCAGCACGACGGCGGCGATCGCATGCCGTACTCCACGGTGTGTGAGCCTCATCGAAATCCCCTTCCTTCCTCTTCCGCTCTGTGCCACAGAGCAACGAACGCATGGCCGCCGCAACGCGTGCAACGAGCAACGCGATCCGGCGGGCATGCGATGAACATCCCACTCAGGACGCCTCGGCAGACGATCGGTGTCGAACCGATCCGTGCGCGCACGAACGACTCCTCGAGCAAACGGAATCAGTCACGAAACTCTGAACGCGATGGCCCGCTCGAAACCCGCTCACTTCCCTCCCGGCCACCCAGACTCCGCGCACGCTACCCACTTCTCGAGTGCCCTTCAAGCCCCCGCGTGACAAGAATCGGCCCCGGTCCCATGCACGGACAGCACATGCGGCCGGGGGGCATTCCGTAAGTCATTGGCGTACAATCGACTGCATCCTTTGAGCGCGAGTCGCACCCCACGTCCGCAGAGGCATTCGTCTTTCGTACCCCCACGGACTCGCTAGGCTTGGCCTGCCATGCGAACCACGACATCCCCATCCCGACCGGTGAGATCGCGATGACCGGACCGAATCCGCCGCGCGCCGCCGTGCCCGAGCACATTCCCGTCGCCGTGCATCAGTCGAGCGTGCTCGCCGCTCGTGCCGTCGCCGCCGAGATCGCCGCCATCATCCGCGACCGGACAGCCGCCGGCCGGCGCGCCGTGCTCGGCCTGGCCACGGGCGCGACGCCCGTCGGCGTCTACAACGAACTCGTCCGTCTGCACCGCGAAGAGGGACTCAGTTTCTCCAACGTCACCGCCTTCAACCTCGACGAATACTGGCCGATGCCGCCGGAGAGCCTCCAGTCCTACCGCCGATTCATGCGCGAGCACCTCTTCGACCACGTCGACATCGACCCCGCCCACGCGCACGTCCCCGACGGGGCCGTGCTCATCGAGCGCGTTCACCAGCATTGCGCCGACTACGAGCGGGCCATCCGCGACGCGGGCGGGATCGACCTCCAGATCCTCGGCATCGGGCGCACCGGGCACGTCGGGTTCAACGAGCCCGGCTCGCCGCGCGACAGCCGCACCCGCCTCATCACCCTCGACAAAGTCACGCGGATGGACGCCGCGAGCGACTTTTTCGGCGAATGGAACGTCCCGCGCAAGGCCGTCACCATGGGCGTCGGCACGATCCTCGACGCACGGCGCGTCGTGCTGATGGCGTTCGGCGAGCACAAGGCGGCGATTGTCCGCCGCGCGGTGGAGGGCGAGGTCACGCCGTCCGTCGCCGCCAGTTTCCTCCAGCAACACACGGACGCCAAGTTCGTCCTCGACCCCGCGGCGGCCTCAGAACTCACTCGCTTCAAGACGCCCTGGCTGCTCGGCCCGGTCGCCCGCTTCGGCCTGACGTGGGACAACCGCCTGACGCGCCGCGCCGTCGCTTGGCTTGCACTCACGCTCCAGAAGCCCATCCTCAAACTGGTCGAGGAGGACTACAACGAGCACGGCCTGCAGGAACTCCTCTCCGCCCGCGGCGGCGCGTACGAGATCAACATCGAAGTCTTCAAGAGCCTCCAGAAAACCATCACCGGCTGGCCGGGGGGCAAGCCGGGCAGGCCTCGCTTCGTTCCCGGGGTCGGCATCGACAACACCAACCCGCCCGACACGTTCCCCAAGCGCGTCGTCGTCTTCAGCCCCCACCCCGACGACGACGTGATCTCCATGGGCGGCACGCTCATCCGCCTCTGCGATCAGGGGCACGAGGTCCACGTCGCCTACCAGACCTCGGGCAACATCGCCGTCTTCGACGACGAGGCCGAGAAGTTCGCCGAGTTCGCGGCCGAGTTCTCACGCGAGTTCGCCCTCGACCACGCGGCGGGAACGACGCAGGCGCTCGCCGAGAGCATCCGCGGCTTCATCCGCGGCAAGACGCCCGGCGAGATCGACACGCCCGAACTCCAGCGCATCAAGGGGCTGATCCGCCGCTGCGAGGCCCGTGCCGCCGCACGCTACTCCGGCGTGCGGGCCGACCGCATCCACTTCCTCGACATGCCGTTCTACGAAACGGGCCGCGTCAAGAAGCGCCCGCTCGGCGAGGACGACGTGCGCATCGTGTCGGACCTGCTCGAGCGGATCCGCCCGCACCAGGTCTACGCGGCGGGCGACCTCTCGGACCCGCACGGCACGCACCGCGTCTGCCTCGCGGCCATCACGACCGCGCTGCGCCGCCTCGCCTCGCGCGAGTGGATGCGCGACTGCGAGGTGTGGCTCTACCGCGGCGCGTGGCAGGAGTGGGAGCCGCACGAGATCGAGATGGCCGTCCCCCTCTCGCCCAGCGAGGTGGACCGCAAACGCATGGCCATCTTCAAGCACCAGTCGCAGAAGGACAAGGCGCTCTTCCCCGGCCCCAACGATCCACGCGAGTTCTGGCAGCGCGCCGAGGACCGCAACCGCGGCACGGCGCAACTCTACGACCGCCTCGGCCTGCCCGAGTACCAGGCCATCGAAGGCTTCGTCCTCTGGAGGCCGAGCGAGAACGACGGCTCCCTCGCGGACCAAGCGCCGGCCAGCACGGCGAGCAGCACCGGCACGCCCGCGAACGCCGCAGCGGTGGGGGGCTGAGCCATGGCCGACACCGCGCCCGTCCGTGTTGGCATCATCGGCCTGGGCTTCATGGGGCGCACGCACCTGGCCGCCTACCGCTCGGCGAACGCGGCCGGGCACGCCTGCCGCGTCGTCGCCGTCGCCGACTCCGATCCGCACCGGCGCGCGGGCGAAGCCGCCATTGTCGGGAACATCGACACCGGCGGCACAGGCGAGCGGCTCTTCGATCCGGGCGAAGTGCGGGCATATGAGCGTGCCGAGGATCTGCTCGCCGACCCCGGCATCGATCTCGTCAGCATCTGCACGCCCACGGACACGCACGTGCCGCTCGCGCTGGCCGCGATCGCCGCGGGCAGGCACGCGCTCGTGGAAAAGCCGCTCGCGGTGCGCTCCGCCGATGCCCGGCGCGTCGCCGGGGCCGCGTCCAAGGCCCGCACGCTCTGCACACCCGCCATGTGCATGCGATTCTGGCCGGCGTGGTCGTGGCTCAAGCGGGCGATCGACTCCGGCGAGTTCGGCAGCGTGACCAGCGCGACCTTCCACCGCCTCGGCTCGCGCCCCGAATGGACGGACTTCTATGCCGACGACTCGCGCAGCGGCGGCGCGATCATCGACCTGCACATGCACGACGCCGATTTCATCCGCTGGTGCTTCGGCCCCCCGCGCGAGGTCATCGCCGCAGGCTCAACCAACCACCTCACCACCATCTACCGCTACGACCACGTCCCCCAGGTCGTCGCCGAGGGCGGCTGGGGGCACCAGCCCGGCTTCGGCTTCCGCGTCCGCTCCGTCGTCTGCTTCGAGCACGCCACCGCCGACTTCGACCTCGCCCGCACGCCGCAGTTCCTCCTCCACCGCGGCACTGAATCGCACGCCCCGGATGTCGGCCCCCTCACCGGCTACGAAGTGCAGGCCCGCGCGATGGTGGACGCCGTCGCGGCGGCCCCTCGCCCGTCCCGGTCGAGGACGCGGTCGCCGCGCTCGAACTGCTCGAAGCGGAACGCGAGAACTTGCTGCACAGATAGGGCGTGGACTCCGCCACCGCGCTCGCGAACTCCATCGAGAGCCGGCGATATGTACAGGCTGCTAACATGGCGAACAACAAGTGCGCGGCTTGACAGACCAATACGCGGCGTGGTATTCTGCCCCTATGGCTCGGAGGCTCGGAGGCTCGGAGGCTCGGATGGCGCATCCGCACTTCTACGGTGCCATGGGCGTTGCCTTCTTTGCGTTCGCGATTGAGCACGCTGCGGGTCAGCATGATGTCGGGACGCTTCCGTGGTGGAAGCAGTCTTGGCGTGAAGCCTCTGAGTGGGCGCCAACGAACCCGATTCTCGTCACTTATGAGTCACGGGTACCCGCGGCGGTGGTGCGTCGAGGCCTTGAGCAGTGGGAGGAGGCGCTCGCTGCCGGTCCTCCCGAGGGTTTCGAGAGCAACGCCGACATGCTCCGAGAGAGACGGGCGCTCGTTGAATCAGGGAAGGATGACATAGTCATTTGGCGGCTGTGGCTTGGCAAGGACAAGCACCGCTGGACTCTGGATCGTCCTTCGACGCCCTCGCAGCCGTTCAGTGATCACGGTTTTTCGGGGAGACTTACCTGGACGCTGCAGGAAGTGGGCGGCCAGCACCGGGTATCGGTCGTTGCACCGTCTTCTGTCACCGAGCTGGGCGAGGAGGCGTCAATCGCGGGTGCCTCGGATCGTGCTCGCAAGTACCTGTTCTTCGGCGGGATCGGCCTGGGTGCGGGCAGCGTGGTGCAGCGCACGCCCTCGGGCGCATCACAACAATCGAGTGGCCGGTGGGAGGCAGAGGCGACCGCACGAGTAGGCGAAAGAAGAATGGTATGGAAGTATGTGGGAGGGACCGACGCCGGCTCGGGACGAGCGCTGCCTGAGTCTCTTGACATGCTTCAAGTATCGCCGAGCGAGGAGCGGTACGGCGGTGCAAGGTTCGATGACTGGCGTTTGTGTGAGGTTGCAGGAACATGGATGGCGAACAGAATCGACATACTCGACGCCAGCGGCGAGATTCGTGCGCGGTGGCGGATCGTGTCCGTCGAACCGGTGTCGCAGGATCGACTGGAGGAGCTGACGCGGCTTCCCGAACGTGATGGTGTGGATGCTTTGCGCGGCGAGATTCGGATCGCGTCGCTCACCGATTACCGTCCTGAGGTTCGCCAGGCGAGCCGTGCCATGCCGGACGGCAGCGTGCTCACCTGGGCCATTGACGGTGCAAGCCGCGCCGAGGACCGTGCGTGGCTGCGCGTAGCCGGATGGACAACGCTGAGTGTGCTCTCTGGTGTGATCGTCCTGCTTGTCTGGCGTCGGTACCGGATCGGCGCATGACCCTTGTGACGCATACCGTGGACCTGATGCAGAGCAGATCAATGGCACACAGGATTTCGGCGATCGCTTGGCGTCTCGTGGCCGTGAGCGCACCGTTCGTGATCGTCGCCTCAGCAGCGGGCATCGGCTGCTACGTCCCGGGGCCTGTGTACGGGGCCTGCGAGATCAGGCCACCGACTCTCCCACCTGGGAGGTGCGCGCTCTCGTACCATAATCCTGACGCGCGGCAGGTGGACGTGAAGGAGCAGCCCGGGAAGCAGAGCTATTCTGTCAACTACGTGACCTGCGACATCTGGCACGGTGCGATCACGGGAATCGACTGCGAACCGGACGAATCGACCGGCTGGATCGTCGGTGATCCTGTCCGTGACGAGGTGCCTTCAGGCGCGAACTGCTCCCCCATTCCCGGTGGCCCTCCAGGCAATCCCTGATCGCCCGGGAAATGCCATGACGAACCGCAGCCGGATCATCGTTCACTCGCTGGTGGGACTGCCAATGGCGCTGTTGGCAGCCGCGGGCGTGCTGAAGTTTGCCGATCTGACCAGTTTCGCCCGCGATCTTGATGGCTGGGATGCGGTTCCGAGCGCTCTGGTTGCTCCGGTTGCGCTCCTCGTTCCGGTCTTTGAGGTGGGTACGGCCGCCTTGTGGTTCTCGGGAACGTGGCGAGCGATCTCGCTCATATCCGGGATCGTTCTGATCACGGTCTTCAGCGCCGTGTTCGCCTACGAGTACGAGTTGGCCGCCCACGGTCCGCCAGCCTGCGCGTGCTTCGGAACGATTCTCCGTTATGAGGCCACGCGTGCGGAAGCATGGTCTGTCCTGATCCGGAACGCGGGCCTTCTGTCTGCCCTCTCCGCGGGAGCATGGTTATGGTTTGGGCAAGCATCCAGGACAACGTGTATCACAGAGCCGCTTCCAGCTGCGGATTGAGGCGTGGCTTCACGCTCGCCGAGGTTCTTGTCGTGGCGTTGCTCGTAGCGATCCTTGTCGCCCTGGCGCTACCCATGCTCGCCTCGGTTCGCGACAGCGGACGCGATTCGGTCTCGCTCTCCAACCTGCGATCGCACGCAACCATCATCGACATGTACCGATCCGACTGGAGCGACACCTTTCCGGCGTTCATGGACCCCACGTCCGAGTTCACCACACTGGAGATTCAGGGCCACGAGTTCCGGATGCGGTACTTTGATGCCCACCATCTCTGGCAGGCCGTACTGGCCGAGTCCTACTACGACGAGAAGATCATGCACCGTTCGGTCATGAGGCCCGGAGCCGGGTGGAGCATGTCCTATTTCTACTCATGCTCGCTGATCGCCGATCCAGCGTACTGGTCGTGGGAGACGCGGCAGGGGCCGTCGCAGTGGCGAGCCGTGCGCGGACACGAAGTGTCGTATCCGTCGAAGAAGGCGGTTCTGGTGGAAAGGGAGCCGGTTACGCCGTATTTTCTAGAGCGATATACAGGTCGTCCGTTGAACATGGGTCTTGTCGATGGCAGTGCGCGCGGCACAACAGAGCCCGGACTGGTCATGCCGCTGCGCGATGGTGAAGGCGAATATCCCGGCACCCGCCACACGATCGGAGTGTATGGACTGCACACAGTTGGTGGTGCGCGTGGTCGCGACGTTGAGTGATCGCCTCACCCCGCCTGCCGGATCGACAGCCGCCAGTCCTTCGCCTCGGTGCTCAGGGCGCGACCGTCCAGGAACACCTGCTGCCGCGGCGTGATCGACTTGTACTTCCACCCCGACTGCGACAGCGGCCGCCCGCGCTCGTCGAAGAACTCGAACTGGTACTGCACCCGCGTGTACCCGTCCTGCATCGAGCGCACCGGCGCAACCACACGCATCGGCTCCGTCTCCGTCGCCGGCGTCACGTTCGGCTGCGAGAACCCGAGCAGGTCGTTCAGCGGCCTCGTCACCACGATCTGCGGGTAGTCCGACAGCGGGATCGGGTCCACTCGCCCGCGGTACGGCGGCGCGCTGCTCTGGCACGCCGCCGCGCCGAGCAGGCCTCCGACCGAGATTGTCGCCGCGAGCATGTTCATCAGTGTGCGAGATGCCATGGTTGTCTCCTTGCGTCTGTGCGTCGAGCCTGTCCCAAAGCCGAAAACTCACCACAGAGACACAGAGGGCACAGAGAGAAATCGCTTGTTGTCCCGCCTCTGTGATCTCTGTGCCTCTGTGGTAACAACCGTGTTTGGGAGATATGGGATAGGCCCTCGTCTGATACCGCGCCCCGAAGCGCGGGTTGATGCTTCGCTACTCCGCAGTCTCTGCTTCGGCGCGGATACGGGCCGCCAACTCGCGCACTTCGCGCGAGCGCGGCGTGTACGCCGGGTGCTCCTGCCCGAACAGCCGTGCGAACGCCGTCGTGCCGGCCTGGGGCGTGAAGACCGTCCTCCCGCCTTCGAACACGTGCCCACGCGCGCGCCGTCGCTCCGCGCCGGGGAGCGTCTCCAGCCCTTCGAGTCGGTAGAGTTCGAGGAGTCGTCCGAACGAGACGTCGCCCGGCAGCCCCGCACGCTGATACTCGACCAGCAGGTCCGGCGTCGGCGCGCGCACGCACCTACCACCGAGGATGTACGGCAGCGTCGGCGCGTCGAGCGCAACCGTCTCGTCGTTCGCGTAAAGGATGCGCCCCGACACCGCCCACGCCGGCGCGAATCCCGTTCCGTACGGGTCCGCCGCCAGCCGCGCATACCGAACCGTCAACTCGCCGCGCGCAGGCGCAGGCAGCCCCGCGAGCGTCAGCCGCGTCCCCGGCCTTCCCGCAACCTGCACCGTCACCGGCCCGTCCGCGCCGCGGACCGGCACGAGGTACACAAGCCGCGGCAACAGTTCGTTGTGCCGAGTGTCCGCCTTCGAGCCGGCCCGAACCGCCAACCCCGCGAGCAGCATCCCGAGTCCCGCCAGTTGCGCCTCCGTGTCGTCCGACCCGATCGCGACCGCCGCCCCGGCCACCATCAGCCCCGACCCCAGTAGGCTCTTCACGCGCCGCACGTCCTCGAGATTGTTCCAGCGGTGGTCGCGCGCCATCTCGTTGAGGTCGCAGACCGCGGGCAGTTCCGTGTACGCGCTCCCACCATGCGACACGACCAGCCCCCCCGCCGGCCCACGTTCGCGGGGCACGAACGCCGCCACCACCCCGTCCTGCCCCGTGGCGATCTTCTCCGGCCCAAGGCCCGCTTCCACGATCAGCAGTGTGTCGTAGTCGCCGTGCTCGAGCGTGGACGCGAGCGACGCAAGCCGGGGCGCGACTGCCGCGGCCTTGGCGAAGTGCTCCGTCGCCTCCTGCGGCCGGTCGAGCATCCGGTTCGCCACGCCCGCGAGCAGATACCCGAGCGCGAAGTCGGACTCAGCCGCCGTGTAGCCCGTCGAGAGGTAGTCCCCGCCGTCGCGGTCACGGCGTGCCGCGCGTTCCGTCAGTTCGATCGACGTGAGCGATTCACCGCCCGCGCCCCGCCCGAAGTCACGCAGCAGAAAGAGCGAGTCCTGCGCCGCCGCCCGCGCGTTTCCCCAGTCCGCCATCACCATGTCATGCACCGCGACGTAGGCGTACCCCATCGCCTGCTCGAACGGCTCGCCCTTCCAGATCCGCACGCCCTCGTGCACGACCACCGACGGCACCGTGCGGTCCGCGTTCAGCCCCTGCGTCCGCAGCAGGTCGTACACCTCGCCCAGGTGCGGCTCCGCGGCCTCCGGCAGCCCGTCCGCCAGCGCGACGATCCCCGCCTTCGTGCGCGCCAGCAGATACCCGGGATCCGAGCGGCTGGACGGCATCGTCGCCGCGATGCGCCCCCGCGCATCACCGTACCGCCCGCGCGAGACATCGCTCATCACCGTCGAGTCAGGCCGGTACGAAGCACAGCCGCACACGACCAGCGCCGCTGCAAGTGCCGCGAGTTGTCCCGTCCGATGGTTCATGGTGCGACGCTCAATCATGACTCGAACGCAAAGACCGCAAGAGGTCCGATGATCCGAACAGTCCCTGTGAGAGGCTATCCGGGAACCTATGTTTCACCACAGAGACACAGAGATCACAGAGACGGGAAAACAAGCTTCATTTCTCTGTGCCCTCTGTGCCTCTGTGGTGAAGTTGTGCTTTGTGGATATGGGATAGGTGCTGCACGCTCTGCCACTCCGCCTTTAGTCCACCAACAGCCCTTTCGCTTCTCTCGCAAACTCCACGTCCGCCTGCCACACCACCTCGCGCGAGTCGATCTCCTCGACTTCATACGAGATCAGGTACACGTCCTTGCGTACGTCCGCCGGCCCCGTGCCGCGCGTCGGCCCGCCCCGAACCACCGATCGGATCGTTGCCCGCAGCACGTGGGTCGGGTTGTGCTCAGGCAGCAGGTCTGGGTATTCGATCCCCGTCTCCCGCAGCAGCGCGGCCTTCTCGGGCGGCAACTGGAACACCACGACCCGCTCGCGCGCCGCCTGCTGCACGCCCCGATCCGCGATCAGCCCCGACACCATCGCCCACTGCTCCGCGATCGGCACGCGGTCGCTCGACAGGTTTTCCAGCCGACGGATCACGATCCGCATCGGCGGCGAGTCCGGCGCACGCCCCTCCAGAAACGTCGCCGTGGCGAACCGCTCGCGCATCTCCGCCCCGGCGAGCGCGAGGTCTCCATGCCGCAGGCGCGTCGTCTGCCTGGACGAACCCGACGCCGCGCACGCGCTCATCACGCACGCGGCCGCAAGGCACAACAGGCTCAGCAGGCGGGCGGGCATCGGGCGCCTCGTCGCGCACTCAGCGCTGCTGGGCAAGGTCGAACGACTCGTTGAACACGATGTCGCGCGACTGGAGGTTGACCAAGTTGAACTCGAAGTAGTACCGGCTCACCTGCCCGCCGCCGCGCGTGGACTCGTAGAACGACCCACGCAGCACGTACGTCAGCCGCTCGTCGTAGCGGTCGGTCATGCCCCCCGCCCCGCCGCCGGCCTGCACGCGCTCCTTCTCGCGGTCCATCGTGCGCGCGCCCTCGACGAAACGCGCCTTTGCCGTCACCGTATCGCTCGTGAGCAATCGCCCGCGCAGCCGCCGCTGGATCAACTCGTAATCCTGTCGCGGCGTGTTGGTCATGTTCTCGATGTCGCCCAGTTCGATGACGACCTTGTCCGCCGAGTCGCGGATCTCGGGGATCGCCGCGATCCGTGCCGCGAGGGCGTCGGCGACCTGGTCGGAGAACTCCCAG
Source organism: Phycisphaerales bacterium (assembly GCA_035443945.1). Taxonomy (GTDB): domain Bacteria; phylum Planctomycetota; class Phycisphaerae; order Phycisphaerales; family UBA1924; genus CAADGN01. The sequence goes on from DAOMNQ010000003.1 coordinate 64,748, forward strand.
AGCGACGCCGCGTTCGCCGCGCTCGACGAGCGATCGGCCGGGGTCGTCGCGTAGGGATTGATCCGCCCGCCCGAGTCGCCGGTCTCTCGGCGCGGCGGGTTGGACTCGCAGGCACCCATGCTGACCGCGAGCACGGCCGCGCCTGCAAAGGCGGCCACTCCCCGCGCGAGACGCCGGTCGCATCCGTTGTGGCTCATCGTGTCGGCTCCTTCATGGCAGGCCGGCCCGCTCGAAACCGAGGGGCTGCCCCTGGCGCATGTTTGTACCGACAAACCTCTGCCGGGTGTCGCGGCCGGGGCACGGACTGGATGAGGGGTGGGGGCCGAAGCCCCGTTACGCAAGGACGGCGTCGGGGTCCTCATTCAGGGACTGGGCCAGTTCGATGGCCTCCTCGCGGCTGTCGCAACGCCTGAGCGTCGCCCAGCCGTTCGCGCTCATCCGGCGCCAGACGTACCAGTCTCCCCGCTGGTCCACGTCCGCCCGGAACTGCGCGACGTCCCCGTCGGTCAGCCGGAAGATGCCCGATCCGCTCTGGGTCTTATCCATGACCACCTCCCTGCGCTGGCGCGGCCGCTCCCACGCTCCCCACGAGCCACGGCCGACCCCCCATAATCGTCGAAGCGCGGTCCCCTTGTCAACCGCTTGCGCCCGTTTGTTCGCAATATACTCGCATATTAGCCGACGCTAATATCCAATATCAGGGGTTTGAGAGGGCCGATTCGGCCAGTTCTGGCCAGTACTGCGACGGCCCATCACCGCTTTCCACCATCTATCCCAAGTTCAGGCACAGAACTGCCGCGGCGCGTTCTTCCACGCCTGCTATCTTCTTCGCCTCTGGTCCCTGCTCACGACACCGCCCAGGGAGGCGATATGCGAATGTCCGTGCTCGTTGCGTCTGTAGTCGCGTTCAGTCTCGCCGTCGGTGCCTCGGCGCAGGACTCCACTGAGCGGCTGGTCGAGGTCTCGTCCATCGGCAAGAGCCGCTCCGGCCGCACGCTCCAACTGCTGCGCCTCGGGCACCCCGAGCCGGACGCGCTCGGCCGCACGCCCGACCAGCGGCCCGCGTTGCTCATCGTCGCCGGCCTCGACGGTCGCCACGAGATCGGCCCGCGCGTCGCCCGCTCGCTCGTCGATCGCCTGGTCACGAAGCACGCGGACCTGCTGCGCGAACGCACCGTCTACATCATCCCCGACCTCAATCCCGACAACGCCGCCTTCTTCGCGCGCGCGGGCACCCCGAAGTCCGACTTCGGCCGCACCATCGTCGAGTACGACGCCGACCGGGACGGGCGTGTGAACGAGGACCCCGCCGACGACCTCAACGCCGACGGCCTCATCACCATGATGCGCATCAAGCACCCCGCCCCCGCGACCGGGCTGACCGCCGACCTTGTCCCCGACCCCGACGATCCGCGCATCATGCGCAAGCCAGACCCAGCCAAGGGCGAGGCCCCCACGCACGCCCTCCTCATCGAGGGCATCGACGCCGACGGCGACGGCCGCTTCAACGAGGACGGACCCCACGGCAGCGCGGGGGGCGGCGTCGACCTCAACATGAACTTCCCCGCCCTCTGGCCCGAGCACACCGACGGCGCGGGGCCGTACTCACTCTCCGAGCCGGAGAGCCTCGCCCTCGTCCGCTGGATGCTCGCGCGCGACAACATCGTCTGCGTGCTCGTCTTCGGCCCGCACGACAACCTCCTCAACATCCCCGAGGCCGGCCGCAACGCTCCCGACGGGCGCGAGCCGCTCGGCATCGAGTCCGACGACAAGCCCTACTACGAGGAGATCGCCCGCGTCTTCAAGGACGCGACCGCCATGACCGGCGCGCCCAAGGGGCCGGACACCGCCGGCTCGTTCCACCAGTGGGCCTACGCGCACTTCGGCGTCTACGCCTTCTCGACGCCCGTCTGGGTGCGCCCGGACCTCGTGAAGCCGAAGGAGGCCGACAAGCCCGCCGACGCGAACGATGACGCGGAGAAGCCCGCCGCCGCAGACGACGCTCCCGCCGAAAGCCCCGCGGACGCCATCCGCCGCGAGTTCCAGGCGGCGGGCGCGCCGCAGTTCGTCATCGACTTCATGGTCGCCACGCCGGCGGAGCGAGCGGAGATCATGGCTTCGGCGCAGGACCGCCCGCCCGAGGAGCAGCGCGAGCGCATGATGGCCATCATGGCCCTGCCCGAGGAGTTGCGTGCCAAGGTCATGGCCGTCGCGCAGGGGCAGGAGGCGCAGCCCTCCGCACCAGCGCGCACCGGCGGACGCCCGCAGGGCGGACGCGCAGCGCAGGGCGCGCCGGGCGCGCAGGCCGCGGCCTCCCGCCCCCGCGACTCCGACGACGCCAAGTGGCTCAAGTACTCCGACGAGCAGCGCAACCGCGAGGGCTTCATCGACTGGCAGCCCTTCGACCACCCCCAACTCGGCCCCGTCGAGATCGGCGGCTTCGTCCCCGGCTTCCGCGCCAACCCGCCCGAGAGCGAGTGGACGCACCTCGCCGACGAGCAGACCGCCTTCGCCGCCGCGCTCCTCGGCAAACTCCCCGACCTGACCATCGACATCCACGCCGTCGAGCGGCTCTCGACCGGCCTCTGGCGCATCACCGTCCGCGGCACGAACGCCGGTTACTTCCCCACCGCCTCCGCCATCGCCCGCAAGGCCCGCCGCCTGCCCCCCGTCGTGCTTGACCTGCGCGTCGAGCAGGACGCTGTCGTCGCGGGGCAGCGCATCGCCCGCTGGGAGAGCATCGACGGCTCGGGCGGCACGGCCTACGCCGAGTGGACCGTCGCCGCGCCCGACGGCTCGACCATCACGCTCGACGTCCGCTCCGCCGCCCTCGGCAACCGCACGCTCACGATCAGCCTCACGGAGGACCAGCGGTGAAGATCGCCACAGCCATCCTTGCCTGCACGCTGGCGGCTTTGTCCGCCGCTCCCGCCGCCGCCCAGCCCCACATCGACGGCCGCGTCGAGATCGCCTTCAACCGCTACTACACCTACGCCGAACTCGAAGCCCACCTGAAGAGCATCGCCGCCGCCTACCCCGACCTCGTCGAACTGCGCGCGATCGGCCGATCCGGCCAGGGACGCGCTCTCTGGGTCGCCATCGTCAACTCGCCGAAGACCGGCCCGCACACCTCCAAGCCCGCCATGTGGATCGACGGCAACGTCCACGGCAACGAGGTCCAGTCCGCAGAGGCCGTCCTCTACTCGCTCTGGTACCTCACCAAGGCCTACGGCAAGGTCCCAAGCCTCACCGACCTCCTCGACCGCTGCTCCTTCTACTTCATGGTCAGCGTCAACCCCGACGGCCGCGAGTACTGGTTCGACGAAGCCAACACGCCCCACTCCAGCCGATCCAACCAGCGGCCCGTGGACGACGACCGCGACGGCCTCTTCGACGAAGACCCGCCTGACGATCTCGACGGCGACGGCTCCATCACCCAGATGTGGATCCGCGACCCCGACGGCCGATGGGAGCGCGACCGCCACGACCCCCGCGTCTTCCGGCGCGTCCGCGACGACCAGCGCGGCGAGTGGACCCTCCTCGGCTCCGAGGGCATCGACAACGACGGCGACGGGCGCATCAACGAGGACGGCCCCGGCGGCGACGACATGAACCGCAACTGGCCCAGCGGCTGGAAGCCCGACTACGCCCAGGGCGGCGCGGGCGAGTTCCCCTTCAGCAACCCCGAGACCCACGCCATCGGGCAGTTCATCATGGCCCACCCCAACATCGCCGCCGGCCAGAGTTACCACAACGCCGGGGGCATGATCCTCCGCGGCCCGGGCGCGCAGTTCCGCGAGAACCTCTACCCCCGCTCCGACGCCCGCGTCTACGACGAGATCGCACGCATCGGCGAGGACGTGCTCCCCTACTACCGCTCCATGATCATCTGGCGCGATCTCTACACCGTCCACGGCGGCTTCGTCAACTGGCTCGCCGAGGGCCTCGGCATCATTTCATTCACCAACGAACTCTGGACCAACGCCCGCTACTTCCAGCGCGACGTCGCCAACCCCGACGACGAGCGCATGTGGCTCTTCCGCGACCGCCTCCAGTTCGGCCTCGCCTTCAAGGACTACACCGAGTTCGACCACCCGCAGTACGGCACGGTGCTGGTCGGCGGCCTGAACAAGTGGGCCAGCCGCAGCACGCCGACCTTCATGCTCGAGGAGGAGTGCCACCGCAACTTCGCCTTCACCATGTTCCACGCCGACCACATGCCGCTGCTCTCGTTCGAGCGCGTCGAGACCGCCCGCGCCGGCGATGGCCTCTGGACCGTCACCGTCCAGGTCCGCAACGACCGCCTCATCCCCACGCGCACCGCCGTCCAGGCCCAGCGCCGCATCGGCGTCAACGACCTGCTCACCTGCGAGCCGCTCGGCGGCGGGCGCGTCGCGGCCTCGGGCTCGATGAACACCTGGCGCGACACCCGCATCGACCCCGTCCCCTTCGAGCCGGGCCGCGTGCAACTCCCCTCGGGCGTCCCCGGCCGCGGCGGCGTGATCCACCGCTTCTACGTCGAGGGCAAGCCGGGCGAGACGGTGCGCCTGCGCTACACCGGCGAGCGCACGAAGGACATCGAGACCACCGTCACGCTCGGCGACTGAGCGGATCTCACGCGGGGGCGCTCGCAACGCCCAGGCGGGCATCCCCGGCGCTTTCCCTTCGCGGCCTTCGGGCCCTTCGCGTTCCACCCGCACGGCGATCGCCGAGACGGAACCCTCGGTTTGCTTCGCCGCGCGACGGTGGAGCATCAGGAGTCCGGTGGAAGCTGCCCGTATCTTTCGGAGAACCAATCTCACCACAGAGGCGCAGAGGGCACAGAGGAGGGAATCCAGGCTTTTCTCTCTGTGCCCTCTGCGCCTCTGTGGTGAATCAGGAGTCTGGGGATAGAACGGGTTCCACGCTCGTTGTCGGGGCACCGACGCTCGTTGTCGGGGCATCGACAATCGCTGTCGGGGCACCGACGCTCGCTGCCGGGGCACCGACGCTCGCTGCCGGGGCACCGACAAGCGTTGTCGGGGCATCGACAATCACCGTCGGCGGGGCCAGTGGAAGGTCCGCACGCGGTTCCCGCACGCGCCAGAGCCGTTCGCGCAGCATCCGCGTGCCATTGCCGCCCGCCCTCCCCCTTTGGCCCCTTGCCGGTTGGATTGAAAGGCCGAACGCGAAGCACTCGAAGCGGAACGCGGAGGCCGCGGAGAGGAACGCGGAGGTCACGGAGGGGGGATCAGGTCCGGAACCCCCGATGATCTCTTCGCCACTTCGCCACTTCGCCACTTCGCCACTTTGGCCCTTTGGCCCTTTGGCCCCCCCCGGCTGCCACGCGAGACGAATGAATCGCGCGTGCTGCGGGTTGCGGGTTGCTCGCGGGCCGGGATCGATTACACTGTTCTGTGGGGAGTTCAGGCTCCGCCAGTTCGATCAGCCGGCGTTGGATGTCCGTCTTCGTGAACGCTCGCGGTCGACGTACTCTCGCTCGCGCCGCAAGATCTCCAGACGTTTCTCCGCCTCCTGCTTCGTCAGGGGCGGACTCAGCGGCTCGCCCGCGTCGGTCACGAGCTGGCACTTCCCGTCCTGGAGCGATCGGAGCTTCATGTGGGGCGCCCCCCTCGGCGGCCAGTCTAGCGGCCTCCACTCGGCGAAGCAGCGCCGCCACGGTCTTCGGCCCGTCCAGCACGCCGAGATCCCGGGCCTCCGAGAGCAACTCTGGGCGCTTCATGCGGCTGACCGGTTTGACGAAGCCGGGTGCAGGTGAAAGAATCTCCTGGCCATCCGGGGGTCGTTCCGGACGTAAGAACTGGGGACCGCCTTCGGGCGGGGCATCGGTTCGTCCCCGGGGCCCCCCTTTCGCGGTTCACCCCCACGTGCGTGGGGACATCGTGAGCAGCGACATCAACAACTGCCTGCGCGACGGTTCACCCCCACGTGCGTGGGGACATCAGCGCCGGGACGGTCGAACTGCCCGGGATGGGCGGTTCACCCCCATGTGCGTGGGGACATCTCAAAAAAAAGCCAGAATTCTGGCGGATTACGCAGTTCACCCCCATGTGCGTGGGGACATCTCTTCGGGCGGCGCGTCTATCACGCACAAGATCGGTTCACCCCCACGTGCGTGGGGACATCGCCGGCGGAGCGGACGGCCTCCCGACGTTCAGCGGTTCACCCCCACGTGCGTGGGGACATCGATTCTCCAGCTGGTGTGTCAGTTCAGAATGACGGTTCACCCCCACGTGCGTGGGGACATCCGTTGGCACATTCGCCGGTTCCCACGTCTCTTCGGTTCACCCCCACGTGCGTGGGGACATCTGGTACGCGGACACCCCGGCGGGTCAGATCAGTGGTTCACCCCCACGTGCGTGGGGACATCGTGAAGTCATACCGCGAGTCCGTCCGCGCCTACGGTTCACCCCCACATGCGTGGGGACATCCGTCACGATCAGCACGCGATCGCCACCCGCGACGGTTCACCCCCACATGCGTGGGGACATCACTGGCAGTGTGTGGGGTGATGGTGTGGGCAACGGTTCACCCCCACATGCGTGGGGACATCTGCGAGGTGTTCGGCGTCGAGCCGTCCGACTTCGGTTCACCCCCACATGCGTGGGGACATCTTTTCTCTTGACAAGCCCCGGCTGCCGATTAACGGTTCACCCCCACATGCGTGGGGACATCTCGCCCCCGAACACCGTGACCGCGTAGCCGGGCGGTTCACCCCCACATGCGTGGGGACATCTCGCAACGCACCGAGCATGGCACGAGGCGGAGCGGTTCACCCCCACGTGCGTGGGGACATCACCGACCGGACAAAGCCGGACGGAACCGGACACGGTTCACCCCCACGTGCGTGGGGACATCGGCGTCGCGGTCCGCCTGAGGCTTGTTCTTCGCGGTTCACCCCCACGTGCGTGGGGACATCCGGCACGCCCGCCGTCCCTCACGTCAGCGTGTCCGGTTCACCCCCACGTGCGTGGGGACATCGCGGTACGGGGAGGCGCTTGGGCAGTTCGTGTTCGGTTCACCCCCACGTGCGTGGGGACATCGGTCGGTGTGTCAACGATTTTCCCAAAATACCGGTTCACCCCCACGTGCGTGGGGACATCGCCGTTGCCGTCGGCGGGGATGCGGTGCCGCCGCGGTTCACCCCCACGTGCGTGGGGACATCGACGAATGGCGGCCCGAAGAACGACGTGACGCCGGTTCACCCCCACGTGCGTGGGGACATCTCAACCGTGGACGTACCCGCGCCCTGTGCGGCCGGTTCACCCCCACGTGCGTGGGGACATCAAGAGGCCGCGTCTAAAGACTGCTCGCCTGTGCGGTTCACCCCCACGTGCGTGGGGACATCATCTCGCTGAGATTGCTATGCGGTTCCGCGTGCGGTTCACCCCCACGTGCGTGGGGACATCTGCTGCTGACCGGAGGCCTGTGGCTCATCGTCCGGTTCACCCCCACGTGCGTGGGGACATCACTGGCTTACGACGCCTTCCGGGGCGTTTTCGGGAGCGTAAGCCCATCGAAGTCTACAAACTCTTTCGGCGGCTCGCCACGGGTCAGGATGACGTACCCCTGCTCGTTGCGCGCCGGAGAGATCAGGACCGCCGAGCCTCCCTTCTCGTCGACCTCCGCGCAGACCGCCTCCCACAGCCGGTCCCGGACCCGGCCCGACAGGTGGCCGAGATACACCCCCGGCTGCGGCTGCACCAGCCACCGCGTCAGCCGTCCCCGGAACCCCGGCCGCACGTTCCGCACCACGAGCACCATCATGCCGCGTCTCCTTCGGGGGGCCTCTGCGCGAGAATCTCGCCGATCGGCGTCTCCAGCGTGAACGACCGCGGCTCCCACAACGCCGCCGGGAGGGCCGGGTCGTCGGCGAACTCGTCGGCCTCCTCCGCCGCCTCCGGCACGTCGAGCACACGCGCGATGTCCGGCAGGAGCCGCTTCATCAGCCGGGCCTCGAAGAAGCGACGCCGCGCCTCGACCCGCACCTCGCGTTCGAGGTGCTGCGGATGCCGGGCCGCGACCTCGAACGCCAGCGGGATCGTCAGTTCCGCCTTGTACAGGTCGGCGACGTCGTAGACGAACGAGAGTTGCTTGCCGCTGTGGATGAAGCCGATCGCCGGCGAGTATCCGCCGGAGAGGATCGCGGCGTGGACCAGCCCGTAGAGGCAGGCGTTCGCGGCCGAGAGTGCCCGGTTCACCGGGTCGCCCGCGAACCAGTCCTTGCGCTTGTAGTCGCGCCCCTGCCAGGGCACGCCGGTGGCCTTCGAGGCCTCGGCGTAGGCCTGGCGGACGCGGATGCCCTCCTTGCCGCGCAACTGCTGCAGCGTCAGGCCGGGGTCGATCGACTCCTCGGTGAAGCGGGCGCAGTACATGCGGACGACGACCCGCAGCCGCGTGCGCTCGTCGAGGGCCAGGCGGGCCTGCCGCAGCAGGTTGCGGCTGTGGCGGCTGCCGCCCATCCCGCAGGCGTAGAAGCGGACGCCGAACTCCCCCGCCCAGACGACAAGGCAGTTGTTGTCGGCGAGGGCCTTGACGGCCTGGTGGGTGATCTTCGTCCCCGGGCCGAGCATGAGCAGGGCCAGCGAGGCGAGGGGCACCTCCGTCACGCCGTCGAGTTCGTGGACGGCGATGGCGTTGGCGGTGTGCTTGACGATCGCCCTGTCGACGTAGAGGAAGGAGAGGCGGTCGTCGAAGCGTCCGAGGTCGAAGAGGCTGGTCTTCATCGCGCGGTCCCTCCATCAGCAGGTCGGTCCGCCCCCGCCGGGCGGGGGTGACGAGAGGTATTCACTTGTCAAGGACGATCGGCACGGACGAGGGGCGCGATAACGGGAACGCCGTCATCCGCCCGCGACAGGAGCGACCGAGAGCAGACCGAAGCCGAACGCCTTGCCGGGGCCGATGCCCGACTCAAGGAGGGACTTGAGCGAGGCCGGATCGCGCACTTTGAAGGTCCCCTCGAACAAAGCGGCCCACCATTGCATCCGCTGGCTCGGCTGGGGCTCGTGCTTCGTGCGCCAGCCCCACGCCCAGCCGGTGACAAGCGTCTCGATGCGCTCGACCGCGGGATCGCGGATGAAGCACTCGACGTCCTCGGCGGCGTCGCCGAGCCTGCGAATCAGCCAGTCCTCGTGCGCCTTGATGAACGCCCGTTCCCGGCGCTGGCCGCCGGCGTTGAACTCCGATGGCGCGATCTGCGGGCGTTTACGCTTGCCGTCGCGGCGGCAGACGGGGTTGGCGCGCAGGCGGAATCGCACCCTGTCGCCGGGCTGAACGGTGAAGCTCCCGTCGTGCCGATCCGCGCGCGACAGGCGGAGCGCATCGCCCTCGAGCGTGAACGACACCTTCCGGCACTGCGGCGGCGCGGCGAGCAGGTGGGAGGCGTTGCCGACGGGCCGGCCGAGGTCGTCGCGCCGGTCGGGGTCAAGCCCGAACGCCAGATCCCAGTCGGGCGGTTGATCGCCGCCGGACTGGACGACGATGACGGGGCGGCGCACACCTCGCTCTTGATCGACAGGTTGATCGATGCGGAACAGGAAGCCTGCCTCGCCGCTGCGCTCGCTGTGGACGGGGGCGTCGCACGGCAGGACGCCGGGATCATCCTCGCCCGGAAGATTGCGGTCGTGGGGACCTGCCCCGCCGTAGGGCGCGCAGTACGCCGCGACGCGCTGCTCATGCGGCTCGTGCAGCATCGACCGCGACGGGAAGGCCATACACAGGCGCTGATGCACGCGGTAGAGGTTGCGCAGCCACTTGCGCGTGATGTTCCAGTCCGGCCGGTCCGGGTTGTCGCCGATGTTGATGAGCAGGTGGGAGTGGTACATGGCTCAGACCTCGCCCTCTTCGAGGACTTCGCGACGGACGCGCTCGGGCGCCTCGCGCAGGGCGCGGCGACGGGATTCCTCGGAGCGGAACCGCAGAATCTCACCGCGTGCGCGGAGGATGTCATCGCGCCAGCGCGGCTCGCACGGGTCGATGCGGTCCAGGCCCATGCCGTGCCCGTATTCGATCATGGTGACGGCGTCGTGACAAAGACGGCAGAGCGCGCGCAGGTCGTCCTGCGCTTCATTGCCGCCGGCGCGGCGGTAGGTGACGTGCTGGACGGTGGTGGCGGTGTTCTTGCAGAAGACGCAGAGGCCGTAGTCGGCTTCGAGGCGGGAAGCGCGGCGCGCACGGTACTCGGTGTTGCGATAGTCGGCGCGTGGCCGCGGCGGGGCGGGCGTGCGGTGAAGGAGGGGATGCCTGCTGACCTCGACCATGACGCGATCCCGCATCACCAGGCGCGGCTTATGCACGGGCGGGTCGAAGCAGACGGGCGAGTCGTACCAGACCTTGGCTTCATCGGGGGCGAGGTCGTCGCCGTGCGACGCCCGCCATTCGATGATCGCTTCGAGAGCCTCCGGCGCTCGGTCGCCCTCGAATCGCGGCCGCCAGGGGAGGGCTTCCAGCGCGGCCCTCAGGTCGGCGTGGTCGCCGGGATTGGTCCACATCTCGCCCGGCGCCGGGCGGGCGAGAATGGGCACGGAGGGCGGGCACGACCTGCGGCCGAGGTAGACCGGCCACTTCGGCGCGGCCAGCGCTTCGGCCACGGCGGCGACGAGCGCGGAATCACCCTGGAGCGCGACAAGGAAACTCGCATCGGCCAGATACTCGCGGCGCGTGATGAGCGTGCCCTGCGCACCGGTCTTGACCTTGCCCCCGGCCGTCGTCATGCCGATCCCGGCCCCAACGGTGTGGTAGTCCCACCAGCGCGTGCCGGGCCGGTCGGTGCGCACGCCCATCGCCAGCGTGTTGAGTTCCGGCAGCCGCTCCCGCGCGTCGGCGCGCGACAGGCCCATGGCGCAGCAGACCAGCCCGAGCACCCCGGACTTGGTCGGCGCCTCCATGCTCCGCCGGATGACGAACTTTGACGTATCGCCCCACGCCTGGAGCGGACCTTCGAGGCGAACAAAGACGGTGTTCGGCGCCGTCACGACGCGGCTCCGGCCGGTGCCTTCGAGACCAGCTCCTTGACCTGCGTCACGAGAACTTCGAGCTTGCCCACGAACTGATCGCCGTCGACGACCAACTTCTCCTTCTGCGCCTCGCTCTCCGCGGTGGCGTCGATCCAGCTGAGTGCGTGACGCCGACCCGGCGAGAACCAGAATCGCTTCGCCTTGATGCCGTACCCGCCCGCGATCTCATGCACATACTGGCCCAGGCGTGCGATGCTCTCCTCGACGAGCCCCCGCTGCTCGCTGGCTACGACCGGCCTGGCGAACGCATTGGCGTAACTGATCGGCGTGGGCGAGTCGGTCTTGACCTCGACGAGTATCCCGTCGGGCGGGTTGAATGCCGCGTAGGCGTGCTGTTTGCCCGACGGGTTCGCCTTGGCCGCGCCCTTGAGAAAGCACTCCACCGTTGTGGCGGCGAGTTCGGCGTCGCCGCCGAGATTCTTCAGCAGTTGCTCCCAGTCGATGGAGAAGTGCTTGTAGAAGCACGCGGAGTTGAAGATCGCCTCGTTGACGTGGCCCGCGCCGGCGTCGGGGCCGGGGATGTCGTCGGCAGCCGTGAAGTAATCCACCTCGTTGACGACCGCGTGCGTCGAGATCGCGTGCGCCGCCGAAAGCGCCGCCTCAACCGTGAACTTGCCCTTGAGATCAGCGAAGGGACCCTTCGCGTCGAACTCCGTCATCCGGCCGCACAGGGCGATGTCCGGAGTCTTGACAAACTCGCCGATGATCTTCGCGAACTCCGTTCCGAGATTCTCCCTTTTCTCCTCTACCGCCTTGCCCATGTCGTTGATCGCAGACTTCGGGAGAAAGAACAGGATGTCGGAAGTTATCTCGTCCTTGAATCCAACCCCGCCATCCTCAAACACCTTCTTGATGGATTTGCGGTGATTGTCGCTGGCGTTACCGCCAGCCGCCGCCGCCATCGCGATCTCATCGACCAGCCGCCGCGTCCGTACGCCGCCGTCACCTTTTAGGGCCGCGGCGAACTCCGGGCTTCGTCGGATGCTCCGCTTGAGGCACTGACTGGAGATGCGTGCCCGCGTGACGCCGCCGAAGAGGCACGTCTTGGGCGCGCCCAGGTCGTCCCGGTTGAGGTTCGCCGGACTGTGGTTCTGAATGATGTGGATTTCGATCAGCATCTGATACTCCTTGCTCTCAGCGGTCAGCGGCTCGAAGGTACGCGCACGCCCACAAGTCCTGTGGCGACGCGTGCTCCTCGCCGCATCCGACAGCGTTCATGTGGGCGTTGATTCGACTCTTCTGGTGTGTGTCGTTCGGGTTGTACGTGCGATCCCAAAGTGACAGGTCGTCCAGCAGGACCGCCCAGTCGATGCCGCTGACGCCTCGCGCGTGCGGGACTCTGCCCTGCTTCGCTCGGGCGATCTCGCCCAGCGCCAAGCGCAGGTGCGGCTCCAGCGCGGGCAGCGGGGTGCAGAGCAGGGCGTCAAAGCGCGCGCGGAACCGGTCCCGCGACTTGAACTCCGGCGGGTCGCCCGGCTCGCACACGCCCAGCACGGCGGGGAGCGGCGGCCCGATCGTCTCGCCCTCGGGCACGACGTGCGGCACGGCCGAGCCAAAGGCCCCGAAGAGTTTGGCCACCAGCCAACTGGTCTCACGCCGCGGCGCGGCTGGGCTGTCGTGCCGCAGGGGCCACCACAGGCCCGTGAACAGATCAAACCCGTCGAGCCGCGCATCCAGCGGCCGCCCCGCCAGCGATCGCAATCGCGACCGCTCGCCCTCCTTGAGGTCTTTGAGGCGCCTGATGTAGTCGGCCGTGCTCATGCGCCGTCGCCCTTCTTCTTTCGCGTTCGCTTGGGCTTGTCACCTTTTGCGAACGGCTCTGGCGGTGCTGTCGCCTTCCTGATGGCGTCATCAAGGGCCGATCGCGCACGCGCCGTCGCCTCGCGTCGCCTAAGCGGCGAACCCGGCGTGATGGCGTCGGCAACCGCTTTGAGGACCGGCTGCCACCCCTTGGGTGCCGAGGTGCAGCCCAGAGGATCGACCACACCGCCGTTCGGTGAGCGCAAACTTTCAAACATGGCGGCCTCCAGCGCCGGCAAACGATCCGCGAGGGCCGCACGAGTGGAATCCGACAGCGGACGCTCGATAGACCGAATGACTCGAAGCGGATGCCTGGCCTTCATAGTCGCCAGCTTCTTTCCTTTGAGCGACGCCTTGGGATCGAGCAGTTGACTCACGACCTCGCCAAGAGACTCCAGGTTCGCTGACCCTTCGCCGTCGCCACGGTCGATCTTCAAGCAGCAGTTGCATGATTCGACGCTCTTATCCGAACTCTGCATGGCGAATCCGGCGACATGTACGGACACACGGCCGTTGAAGCGATCCGCTACTGCTGCCACCGCGGTGGGGCATTGAAGCCCGTCGGCACCACCGGCAAGAAGACCAGCCAGCCACTCACGCCACTGGCCCGAACTCTCGGGGAGGTTCTTCTCGGCGTCCTCTGCTTGCCAGGGCTTGTCCTTGTCATTGTAGATGATGTGGGGATCGCGCCACCGCGCCGCGCCGCACCGGCTCAGGCCGTCACGGCCATTCGGCTTGTTCAATTCCTTGAGACCGACAACCAGGTGCTTGGTGTCGGCTCCACAGACCATGCATGTTCCACGCCTCAGCCCGTCATCCGCGATGCGGAACTGCCTTGAGACCCATGTGAACCCCTCCATCACGCCGATCTGCTCCTGCGCGGGCTGCTCGCCCCCGAACCAGCACGGCTGATCGCCCGGAACATGGGCGAGTGGCCAGTTGAGTACGAGCGTATCGAGAAGCGCGCCGCCCACGGGCATGAAGTACATCGGCGGGTCGCCGTTGATCCCTGGCCGTTTCCCGGCGCCCTTGCCTGTGATCGCTACCGGCAAGCGAACCAAGCCGATGGAGACACAGACTGGACATGCGCCGTGCTGATTGTCGCGGACATGCCGGAAGTGGGCCTTATTGGTCGCCCCCGGCAACTCGTGGAACAAGTCAGCAACCGGCCGTTCATTGGCAGCCTCTGCGGGGGCCTGCAAGAACCGCTTCCCTTCCCCGAGCAGGTTGAAGGCCGCCTTGTGCTCCTCCAGTCTGGCCAGCCACTCCGGAGGCACGCCCTCGGCGTCGTCAAGCCGTCGCCGGTCCTCCTGACTCAACCCCGGCCTGCACCACAGCAGCACCGCCAGCAGGAACCGCAGCAGCGCCACGTTGTCCATCGGGTTGCTCGCCGCGATCTGGCGGATGCGGCCCGCCTCCGCCAGCGCGGTCCGGATCCCGATGCGCTCGAACCGGCCGTTGATGCGCAGGACGGGTATCCATGGTTCTGTGATGAGGTTGAACGCCGACACGGAATCCTCCGGGCTGGTTCGGCGAGCCGGTCGTGCCCGGGCCGCCCGGGAGGCAGTCTAACGAAACCCGACCGGCCTTGCCACCGCGGTGCCCGCATGGCACCACGGGCCTGCCCGGAAGCGGGCCTGCCTGCCTCGGGTCATTGGCGGCCGGGACGGCCGCCCCACCGGGGGGCGGCGGGCCGGGGATGCGCAGCCCCCCCCCACGTCCCCTCTCGTGACGCGCGCGGGGCAAGACACGGAGAACACCCCATGGCCATCGTTCCCAACACGCGGCTTGGCAAGATCGAGTTCTACGAGGCGCACATCCAGCCGTGGGCGGCCAACGCGGCCAACATCGGCCTCACGTCGGCGCAGG